>JAZUJJ010000014.1:0-67623 GCA_045642725.1 Acutalibacteraceae bacterium | reverse complement strand
ATCACTCTTTTGTTCATGGTCGGCGAAGCTCTCATTGAAACTCAGATTCCCACAAAGACCGCAGACCTTGTGAATTCCATAAAAGCAGGCGTTCCCATGCAGGATGTCGCCCGTACCGGTCTCACTCTGTTTATTCTGGCTCTCATCTCTCTTTCCTGCGGAGGCCTTGCCGGCTTCACCTGCTCAAAAGCATCTGCCGGCCTTGCAAAAAACCTCCGTCACGATGTTTATGAAAAGGTTCAGAGCTTTTCCTTTGAAAATATGGATAAGTTTTCAACCTCATCTCTTGTGACCCGACTCACAACCGATATTACAAACATTCAGATGGCATACATGATGCTCATCAGAACTGCCATACGCAGCCCCATGATGTTTACTTTTTCAATCATCATGGCAAACCGTATGAACAAAGACCTGGCGAGAACCTTTGTTGTCATCATTCCCCTGCTTATCACGGGTCTCATTATTATCGGTATCATCGCTCTGCCTGCCTTCAAGAGAGTTTTCAAGAAATATGATAAGCTCAATGAATCCATTGAAGAAAATGTAAGAGGCATGAGAGTCGTAAAGGGCTTTTCAAGAGAGAACTATGAAATAAAGAAATTTCACGGTGCTTCCGACAACATCCGTAAGGATTTCACCTTTGCGGAAAGAATTGTTGCCCTCAACGGCCCCGTAATGCAGATATGTCTCAATTTCAATATGGTTTTTGTTCTTTATCTCGGCTCAAAGCTGGTTGTCAGCAGCGGCGGCTCGGTTATTGATGTCGGTCAGATTTCCGCTATGCTCACTTACGCCATGCAGGTGCTCATGTCCCTGATGATGCTCTCCGTTATTTTTGTTATGTTTACAATCAGTGCAGAGTCCATCAAGCGTATAAGCGAGGTTCTCAGCGAAGCTCCCGCTCTTACAAACCCCGAAGCTCCCGTTTGTGAGGTTGCCGACGGTTCCGTTGATTTTGACGGCGTAAGCTTCAAGTATTCCGAAAAGGCAAAGAAATATTCTCTCTCCGGCGTGGATATCCATATTCCCTCCGGCTCAACCGTAGGTATCATCGGCGGAACGGGCTCCGGCAAATCATCTCTCGTTCAGCTCATTCCCCGTCTTTATGATTCAACAACCGGTACGGTAAAGGTCGGCGGCGTTGATGTTAAGAATTATGATATAAAGACCCTGCGTGATTCCGTCGCAATGGTGCTTCAGAAGAATCTGATTTTCTCCGGCACAATAAACGAAAATCTCCGCTGGGGCAACCCCGACGCCACTCAGGAGGATATTATCGAGGCCTGCAAGCTTGCTCAGGCAGATGAATTCATCTCCGGCTTCCCCGACGGCTATGAAACAAAAATAGAGCAGGGCGGCTCCAATGTTTCCGGCGGTCAGAAGCAGCGCCTGTGCATTGCAAGAGCTCTTCCCAAAAAGCCGAAAATCCTTATTCTCGACGACTCCACAAGTGCCGTTGACACAAAAACCGATGCTCTCATCCGTGCCGGATTTGCAAGCTACATTCCCGAAACCACAAAAATCATTATCGCTCAGCGTGTTTCCTCCGTTCAGGAAGCCGATATGATAATCGTCATGGATAACGGAAAGATTTCCGCTGTCGGCTCCCACGATGAACTCGTTAAAACAAGCGATATTTACCGCGAGGTTTATGAACAGCAGACGAAGGGAGGCGGAAACGATGGCGAATAACAGAGGTCCCGGCCCCGCTCCCCACGGAAAGCCCAAAATGAATATGAAGGTCCTCAAGAGGGTTTTCAAATACCTTATCGGTTATTACCCCAGGCTTGTTCCCCTTACCGGATTTTGTATCGTCTTTTCTGCCGCCGTTGCCGCTGCTCCGGCGCTCTTCATTCAGAGGATACTTGCCGTTGTTGAGGATTGCTACCTTGCAAAAGACTGGGGTGCGGCAAAAGAGCGTATTCTTCCCCTTGTCATCACCCTAATTTGTCTTTATGCGCTTTCAATAATTTCCTCAACCACATGGAATCAGCTCATGGCCTATATCACTCAGGGTTTCCTTTGCAAAATGAGAAACACCATGTTTGAGAAAATGCAGAAATTCCCCATTAAGTATTTTGACACAAACAAGCACGGCGACATAATGAGTAACTACACCAACGATATTGATACTCTGCGTCAGCTTGTTTCCCAGTGCTTCCCCACCTTGCTTCAGGCCTCAATAATCGTTGTTGCGGTTCTCTGCATAATGCTTTATTTCAGCGTCTGGATGACTCTTATCGTGCTTATCGGCGTTGTTTTCATGATGCTTGTTTCCACAAGAATAGGAAGCGGAAGCGCAAAATATTTCGTTCGTCAGCAGAAATCCATCGGTAAAACCGAAGGCTACATTCAGGAAATGATGAACGGTCAGAAGGTTATCAAGGTCTTCAATCACGAAGAACAGAGCCAGAAGGATTTTGACACGATAAACAATGAGCTTTTCAATGACAGCTTCAAGGCTCACGCTTACGCAAACTCCCTCGGTCCCATTATCATGAATATCGGCAATGTGCTTTATGTTCTCATTGCCATGCTGGGCGGTCTTTTCCTGCTCTCGAATTTCAAAAACATCAGTATTTCCGGAATGGCATTCAGCATCAGCGTGCTCGTTCCATTCCTTAACATGACAAAGCAGTTTACGGGAAATGTCAATCAGGTTTCTCAGCAGGTAAACTCCATAGTCATGGCTATGGCAGGTGCCGAAAGAGTATTTGCCGTTATGGACGGCGAGCCCGAAACAGACGAGGGTTATGTTACACTCGTCAACTGCAAGGTCGATGCCGACGGCAATATAAGCGAAACAGAAGAACGCACCGGTAAATGGGCGTGGAAGCATCCCCACGGTGACGGCACCACAACCTACACTCTGCTTCAGGGTGATGTAAGAATGGTTGATGTTGACTTTGCTTATGAAGAAGGCAAGGATGTTCTTCACGGCGTTTCCGTTTATGCCGAGCCCGGTCAGAAGGTTGCCTTTGTCGGTGCCACCGGTGCAGGCAAAACAACTATCACAAACCTTATCAACAGATTTTATGACATCGCCGACGGAAAAATCCGTTATGACGGCATAAACATCAATAAGATAAAGAAATCCGACCTGCGCCGTTCTCTCGGTATAGTTCTTCAGGACACAAACCTGTTTACGGGCACGGTTATGGAAAACATCCGCTACGGCAGACTTGACGCCACGGATGAAGAATGCATCAACGCGGCAAAGCTTGCGGGGGCAGATGATTTCATCACCCGTCTTCCCGCCGGATATGATACCGAGCTTTCAAACAACGGCTCCAATCTTTCTCAGGGTCAGCGTCAGCTCATAGCCATTGCCAGAGCCGCCGTTGCAGATCCCCCCGTAATGATTCTTGACGAGGCAACATCCTCCATAGACACCAGAACGGAAGCCATTGTTCAGCGCGGTATGGACAAGCTTATGGAAAACAGAACGGTTTTCGTTATTGCTCACAGACTTTCCACCGTTATGGATTCCGATGTTATCATGGTTCTTGACCACGGCAGAATAATCGAGCGCGGCAACCACGAAAAGCTTATTGCCGAAAGAGGCACATATTACAGCCTTTACACAGGTGCATTTGAGCTTGAATAATTTCTCAATTCTGCCGCAAGTGCAGACCGGGAAATAAAACCAAAAACAAAATAAAAAGGCAATTCCGGAATAACAAAAAGCTGAAATTCCGGAATTGCTTATTTTTTATGATTTATTATCAATATAATTCCTTGATATAGTTCTCTATATCTGCTCTTGTTCCCTTAAACGGACCGGGGGTTTCCATTTTGAGCGATACGGTTGCGGTAGCTGTCAGAAGTGCCTCGGGAATGGATTTTTCCGGGCGTTCATTGATATATGCGGCAAAGGTGGTGTCGCCTCTGCCTGTTCTGCCGCTTAAATTTCTCGATTTTATGGGGCAGGTATAAAACTCTTTGCCGTCATAAATAAGCACCTCTGTGTTATGGGTAATCATGATTTCCTTTGCGCCCCAGGAATAAAGGTGCTTTGCAGCCTCTTTTCTGTCTGTGCAGCCCGTCATGATTTCTGCCTCGGCGGCATCGGTCTTAAGATAAGTAATGTAAGGCAGGCATTCTTTCTTATCCTTCCAGTCCTCAAAGAACATTGACCCGTCGGGATTTACATGGCGGAGCATTGCCTGAACATCAAGAGCCACGGGAGCTTTCTTTGAAAGAGAAATAATAAGCTCACTGTCAAAATCGCCGTAAACAAGACCTGCAAGATGATAAATTCCTACATCCGCTGCGGGAATTTCGCTCGCCTTGAACGGATCTCCCTTTGAAAGGCAGGAGCAGGTGCGCCTTTCCTTATCGGCAGTATGATAGATGTTTACCATATCCGTACTTTTTTCGGAGGGAAGAACGATTATATCCTCTTTGGGAATCGTGAACTGCTCAAGTCTGTCCATATCCTTTTCGGCAAGCTTTGTCACCGCAAGAACCTTGTGACCGAGAGCATGAGCGGAAGCGGAGGAATAAATAACCGCTCCGCCTACGATTTTAACGGTGTTTCCGAGATGGTCGGTGTTTGTGTCAAGAGTTGCATGACCGATAATCATTGATTTGTATTCAGCCATTTTGTAAACCTTCCTTTTCGTTATTATACAATCTGGAAAATATAGAATTTCAGGTAATCCGTTTCTGGAACATTCCACAGAATCGGGTGGTCACAGCATTGACGGCGCACCTCGATCTGCTTCAGCTGAACCCCCGCATCCGCTGCGGCGCTGACAAGCATTTTTTCAAAAAGGTCGCTTCTCATGAAATGAGAGCAGGAGCAGGTGGCAAGATAGCCGCCTCTCGGCAACAGTTTCATTGCCCGATAGTTGATTTCCTTATATCCTCTCTCTGCGGAATTGACTGTTTTTCTGCTTTTCGTAAAAGCCGGAGGGTCAAGGATTATGAAATCATAGGGCTTGCCGCCCTTTTTTTCAAGCTCCGGAAGCAGGTCAAAAACATCTGCCGCAAGAAAATCCATTTTTCCGTCAAGCTTGTTTTTCTCTGCGTTTTTTCTTGCCATTTCAACCGCTGTTTCGCTTACATCCACAGCCGTAACCTTTTCGGCTCCTCCGATGGCGGCATTCAGCGCAAATGAGCCCGTATGGGTAAAGCAGTCAAGAACCTTTTTGCCTTTTGCAATTTTCTGAATCGCAAGTCTGTTGTATTTCTGGTCAAGGAAAAATCCCGTTTTTTGTCCGTTTTCAAAATCTACGGAATAAACGATTCCGTTTTCGGTGATTTCCGTAACCGTGCTGTCGGTATGCGGTACACCCTCATACCAGCCTTTATATTGTCCGAGGCCTTCAAGCTCCCTTATGGCAACATCATTTCGTTCATATATGCCTTTTACGGTCATTCCGTTTTCGGTCATTATCTTTACAAGTGCGGAATAAAGAATATCCTTTATCTTATCCATTCCGTAAGAAAGCACTTGCGTGACAAGAATATCCGAAAATCTGTCAACCGTCAGCCCCGGCAAGCCGTCAGCTTCACCGAAAACAAGACGGCAGCAATCAAAATCGTCACCCATAACCGTTTTGCGGTAATCGACGGCATAGCGCAGACGGCGCTCCCAGAAAGCGGCACCGAAGGTTTCGTTGGCATTTGAAGAAAGAAGTCTGACACGGATTTTGCTGTTCAGGCTCACAAGTCCGGTTCCGAGGTATGAGCCCTTCTGTGAAAGCACATCCGCAAGAGCTCCGTTTTCCGCTTCGCCAAAAGAGGATATGATTTCCGTGTCATATATCCACGGATGACCGGATTTTATTGAGGCCTCCGCTTTTTTTGAGACCGTAAAAATCGGAAAATCTCTTTTGCTTTTCATAATTTATCTCAGCTTTCAAGAAAGGCCTTGAATCCCTTGAAGGCCATATATACATCAGTTTTTGCAACGACCTCAAAGGGTGCGTGCATGGAAAGAACCGGAACGCCCACATCAACAACCTCTGCGCCGAGGTCGGCAATGTATTTGGCAACAGTTCCTCCGCCGCCCTCGTCAACCTTGCCGAGCTCACCGGTCTGCCATACGACCTTATTTTTGTCAAAAGCAATGCATACCTTTGAAACGAACTCGGCATTGGCGTCGTTTGTTGAGCTCTTTCCGCCGCCGCCTGTGTACTTTGTCACAACAATACCTTTATTAAGATATGCGGCATTCATTTTTTCGTGAACCGAACCGAAGGTGGGGTCATAACCTGCGTTTACATCTGCGGAAAGGCATTCGCTCTTGCGTATGACATTTCTGCCGGGTATGCCTTCAAGAGCGCCTATATCGCTGATGAAATGCTTAAGATATGCCGACTGAAGACCCGTATTTCCCTCTGAGCCGATCTCTTCCTTGTCGGTGAGAACGGTAACAGTGGTATATTCGGGCTTTTTAACTGCAAACGCAGCCATGATTGAGGGGTAAGCGCAAACTCTGTCATCGTGACCGTAAGAGCCGATAAGGCTGCGGTCAAAGCCTACATCAACGGCAGGGAAAGCGGGTACGGCTTCAAGCTCGGCGGTAAGGAAATCCTTTTCGACTATGCCGTATTTTTCGTTGAGAAGCTTCATAATGTTAAGCTTTACCAGCTTGTCGCCCTTTTCTTTTCCGAAGGGGCGTGAGCCGACAAGTATATTAAGCTCTTCACCCTTGATGACCTTGTTCATAGGTCTGTCTGCCTGCTGTTTGTCAAGGTGAGGCAGAAGATCTGTCACAACAAATCTCGGGTCTCCGTCTTCGTCACCGATGCGAACGGTAACGCATTCACCGTCTTTTTTATATACAACACCGTGAAGGGCAAGAGGAATCGTAGGCCACTGATATTTTTTGATTCCGCCGTAATAATGGGTCTTGAAAAGAGCCAGCTCATCCTCTTCGTAAAGGGGATTGGGTTTAAGGTCAAGACGGGGTGAATCAATATGAGCGGCAAGTATTCTGACACCCTCTGCGGCACTCTTTTTTCCTATTGTGCAGAGAATAAGAGCCTTTTTGTGAATTTCCGCATAAATCTTGTCACCGGCCTTATATTTTGCGGCAGGGTCAAAGGGCTTGTAGCCCTCTTTTTCCGCAAGAGCTTTAGTGTAAACCACAGCTTCTCTTTCCGTGCGGCAAACATTGAGATATTTCATATAGTCAACACAGAATTTGTCGGCTTTTTTTATCTCTTTTTCGTCGCAGACATAATTTGCATGCTCGGGAGAATAAAACAATTCTTCTTTCAGGGTTTCGGCTTCGGTCTTTTTGCTCATTACAATTCCTCCGTATCTTCAATAATTTTCATTGTTTTTTCAAGGTCATCATTCCGGATGACTATATCGGAACGGGAAACATAATATTCCTCGTTTTTCTGTGCTTTCATACGAAGCAGCGCATCCGCTTCGGAAATTCCGTCACGCTTCATTATTCTTTCAAGCCTTGCCTTTTCGTCGGCAACGACACAGATGATTTTATCGCAAAGGCTTGTCAGCGGACTTTCAAACAGCACGGGGGCATCTATGACAGCCACCCTTGCGCCCTCTTTTTCCGCTTTATGAATTTCTTCAACTGTCAGACGCGTTATTTCGGGATGAGTGATTTCATTAAGCAGAGCCGTGCTTTCTTCGTCTGAAAAAGCTCTTCCGGCAAGCTTTTTTCTGTCAAGAACTCCGTCGGGAGCAATATCGCTTCCGAAAGCGGTACACAGAGCATTTATCACTTCTTTGCTTTCCACCGCTTTTCTTGCCAGCTTATCCGTATCGATTATATACATTCCCTTTTTTTCGAGAGCTTTTCCGACGGTGCTTTTGCCCGCCCCCGTCTGCCCGGTCAGGCCGTAAACGGGAATATCAATATCAAGGTCAATCACTCTGAATGCCGCCGAACGCAGTAAACGGTTATAAACCGCAAGCCCGACACCGACAGTTACGGGGCAGCGCACGAATGCGGTTTTGCAGCCCATGGCATCAACCTCACGCAGAGCATCAAAAATATGCTGTGCCTGCGTCAGACTGTCATTGGATTTTCCGTATTCAATATATTTATCAAAATATTTTCCCTCGCCCTCAAAGCAAACGGCGCAAACCTCGCCTTTCTGAGCATCGAGAAATTTTTTGTAGGCGGCGAAATCACCTTTGATTATCGTTACCGACGCTTTCGGTGCATAATGCTTGTATTTCATTCCCGGTGATTCCGCTTTTTCCCCCTCGGCAAGCTTTTCATAAACCGCGTGGGATATTTCGATTTCTCCGAGAACCTCACGAAGCTGCTCGGGCGTGATTCCTCCGGGTCTGAGAAGCATCGGCGGGTCGGTGGCAAGAGTTATGACCGTTGATTCAACCCCTATCGAGCAGGCACCGCCGTCAACAATGGCGTCAATTTTTCCGTCTATGTCTTCAAGCACATGGGAAGCCTTTGTGGGGCTCGGTTTGCCGGAAGCATTGGCACTCGGTGCCGCAAGAGGCACACCGCTTTTTTCGATTATGGCTCTCGCCGTGGGGTGAGAGGGCATACGGACAGCAACGGTCGGATTTCCCGCACAAACCTCATCCGGTATGAGCTCCGATTTTTTCATTATTACCGTCAGCGGCCCCGGCCAGAATCTTTCCGCAAGGCCATAAAGCCGCGGGTCGATTTTTTCCACAAGAGGAGGTATTTCCTCCATGGATGAAACATGAACAATAAGCGGATTGTCCTGCGGTCTGCCCTTGGCAACAAAAATTTTTGCCACAGCCTGACCGTCAAGAGCGTTGGCGGCAAGACCGTAAACCGTTTCCGTGGGAATGGCAACAAGGCCGCCGTTTTTCAGTATCCGCGCCGCAGTTTCAATATCCTCCGGCTTGTCCTGATTTAAGTAAAGTGTTTTCATTGTATGTTATCCCTTTTGATTTTCCGATTTATTGCACCGGGTTATAATCAACAGTCATAATACGCCCGAAATGCCGTTTCCCGTATTATTCAGCTTTCAGTTTTTCCGCCGTATCTGCGGTTATGAGAGCGTCTATAACCTCGTCAAGGTCTCCGTTAACAATGGAGTCTATTTTATACAGGGTCAGGTTTATTCTGTGGTCGCTGACCCGCCCCTGAGGGAAATTATAAGTTCTGATTCTTTCGCTTCTGTCACCTGTGCCGACCTGGGCTTTTCTTTCCCCGGCAATGGCACTCTGCTGTTTTTCGCATTCTATGTCAAGCAGTCTTGCTCTGAGAACCTTAAGGGCTTTATCCTTGTTTTTATATTGGCTTCTTTCATCCTGGCACTCAACCACCATACCCGTGGGAAGATGCGTAACACGGATTGCGGAAGAGGTTTTGTTGACCTTCTGCCCTCCTGCGCCGCTGGAACGGAAAGTATCGATCTGCAGGTCGGCGGGATTTATTTCTATATCCACATCCTCCGCTTCAGGCAAAACCGCAACGGTAGCCGTAGAGGTCTGAATTCTGCCCTGGCTTTCGGTTTCGGGAACACGCTGAACTCTGTGCACTCCGCTTTCAAATTTAAGGCGTGAATAGGCACCCTCGCCCTCAATCATAAAGCTGATTTCCTTAAACCCTCCGAGCTCCGTGGGGTTTGATGAAACGACCTCACTTTTCCAGCCCTTTGCCTCGGCATACATGGTGTACATTCTGTAAAGCACACCCGCAAAAAGAGAAGCTTCCTCTCCCCCTGCGCCGCCTCTGATTTCAACGATAACATTTTTATCGTCGTTGGGGTCACGGGGCAGAAGCAATATTTTAAGCTCCTCACCGCATTTTTCGAGAGCATCGCGTGAGCTTTCAAATTCCTCTCTTGCCATTTCTCTGAAATCCGGGTCATCTGCGCCGGATTCAAAAATTTCCTTTGCCTCCTGCATATTGCTTTCAATGCGTCTGTATTCCCTGTATTTTTCAACAACGGGAGTAAGCACTTTAAGCTCCTGCATTATTTTTTTGTATTCATCTATATCGGCGGCAATATCGCTCTGACACAAACGGTCATTGAGGCTCTCAAACCTCTGCTCCACCTCTTTAAGTTTATCCAGCATTATTCCTCACGCAAAACTTTCTTAATATTCTTTTCAACCTTTACTCTTTCAAGCATGACCTCTCTGCCGCAGGCAAGACATCTTATCTTGAAATCCGCACCCACACGCAAAACAAGAAATCTGTTTTCTCCGCAGGGGTGATTTTTTTTCATTATCAGTTCGTCACCGACTCTTATATCCATAAATATCCACCTATTCACAATAGAAGTGCTGAACCCACACCAGGCCGCAGGTTTCGTCGCAGTTGGCGGCAACGCCTATGCCTATATATTCAAAATCCGGGTTCATTATATTTTCGTAATGGGATTCGGAGTTGCGCCAGGCTGTACAAACCTGCGACGGAGTATTGTAGTTCCAACCGAGATTTTCGCCTACCGTACCCGTTTCATATCCGTTTTCTTCAAATATTGAGCGGAAGGATTTTGCTCCGGGTCTTATGTGGCTGTATCTGCCTGACCAGGCAACCTCTTCGGCACGCACGCAGGCCTGTTCCGTCAGCTTTGAGCTGAGTTTAAGGGCTTTCAGGCCCTTTTTTGCTCTCATCTGATTTGTCAGAGAAAGCACGGAGTCGATTTTGTCCGCATAAGTCTGTCTGTTCCTCTTTGCGGCAGGCAGTAAATCGTCATAATCCGCAAGGTAGAAAAAACGGTCGTAAACCGTAATGATATTATCCTTGCCGAGATAGGTTTCCGTTCCGTCGGCATTGACCGCATAAACCTTATCAAACGACTGCTTACGGATAACGCTGTATTTAAGCTCGGTTTCGGAGGAAGCTTTAACGCTTCTCGTTACACCCTCATAGATTATTTTTGTTGCCTGCGTAATCGCTGTGGTGATTACCTTTTTTGTTGTTGAAATCACCGTGCTTTCCGTAGTGCTTTCTGTTGTGGATTCTTCTGTTGTCGTTTCCTCGGTAACCTCTGAGGGCTCTGTCTGTGATTCACTTTCCGTTTCGGTCAGAGAAACGCCCGTTGTTTCACTCTGAGTGTTTACCAAAGAAGAATAGGAACCGTTATCGGTTGCTTCAAGCTTATGGCAGCCCGTCAGGGAAAGAAGCAGAATTATCGCCGCAACGGCTGAAATCATCTTTTTCATATCATTACCATTTTCCGCAGGGGCATTTGTTGGCGGCAAAAGCGGCACGGAATTCCGGATAGCAGCCGCATTTAAGGCAGGTTCCGCTTTCCAGACAGTCGCATTCACCGCAAACGGCAAGACGGTGTGCATAAGCTTCGTCCTGCGTTTTCTTTTCCCCGGGAATTTTATCAATATGTTCTTTTATATCTTTAAGTATGTCCTGTCTGCCGCTTTCAAAAAGCAAACAGCGGCGGCAGACCCTCATTTCGTTTTCCGTCATCTTTCAATTATGAATTTTACTGCACTGCAGGGCGGTATTACTGCCGTAAAGCCGTCGTCACAGGGCACAAAGCCGTTAAATTCTTCGGTTTTAACGACCTGCTTGTTATCAAAATCATTATAAGCGTTGAACTTTCCTGTCACTATTTCCGCTTTTATGCTCTTTACGGTGCTGTCGGCAACCTGACATTTTATTTCGGCGCTTTCGGAAACATCCGTATTGACAACCGTTGAGCAGATGACACCGTTTTCGTCAACGGAGGCACTTTCCGTAAGACGGGGCAGATTGAATTTTCCGGTACCCGTTTCATCGGTTGTGATATAAGAGCCCACAAGAGTATTTTCCTGATGCTCTTTGAAAAGCTTGAAAATGTAATAGGTGGGGGTAAGAAGCATATCCGCTCCGTCAGTAAGAGCAACAGCCTGAAGCACATTCACGGTCTGGGCAATGTTGCACATTCTTATGCGGTCGCTGTGCTTGTTGAAAATATTGAGAGTAAGAGCGGCAACCATTGCATCACGCATGGTATTCTGCTGATAAAGAAAACCGGGATTTGTGCCGGGCTCAACATCATACCATGTGCCCCATTCGTCAACAATAAGGTCAACGCGCTTTGCCGGGTCATATCTGTTCATTATTTCAAGGTGACGGGTAATGATTCTGTCAATATGATATGCCTTTTTGAGAATTGCATAATATTCCTCTTCGTTAAACTCCGTCGCACTTGATTTGTTGTCACTGTTGCGGTAATTCGTATAGTAGTGCAGGGCAAGACCGTTCATGTGACGGGCAGAGGTTTTCATAAGCTCCTCCGTCCATTTATAGTCCTCGTCTGTGGGGCCGCAGGCAACCTTATATATTCTTTCGTTGCCGTCATAATTTCTTACATAGGTTGAGTAGCGGTTATATGTGTTGGCGTAAAAATAGGGGTCCATATTTCCGCCGCAGCCCCAGTTTTCATTTCCCACGGCAAAATATTTTACCTTCCACGGCTCCTGTCTTCCGTTTTTGCGGCGCAGGTCACTCATGGGTGATTTACCGCCGAAGGTCATGTATTCCACCCATTCACTCATTTCCCTGACAGTACCGCTTCCGACATTTCCCGTAATATAGGCATCACAGCCGAGCTGTGAGCAAAGCTCGAAAAATTCGTGAGTGCCGAAGCTGTTGTCCTCAACAACACCGCCCCAGTGGGTGTTTATCATTTTCTTTCTGTCTGCAAGCTCTCCGATACCGTCCTGCCAGTGATATTCATCCGCAAAACAGCCGCCCGGCCAGCGCAGAACGGGAAGCCCCATTTCCTTAAGAGCATTGACAACATCTTTTCTCATGCCGTTTATATTGGGTATTTCCGAGTCCTTACCCACAAACAAGCCTTCATAAATACATCTGCCGAGATGTTCGGAAAAATTGCCGTAAATATCCTTGCTTATTTTTGAAATGCGCTGATTCGGATTTATCAGATACTTTTCCATAATGCTCCTCCGTTTTCGTAAATAGATTACTCTGACCCATTTTAACTGATATATTATATCAAATAAAATGCCATAAATAAACACTTTTTTGAAAAATAAGCGTTGACACTTATTTTTGATTGTGATATACCTTTTTTCGGACGAAAAATTAAACTGAAAGAAGTCATCTTAATGGAAACACTTTTCTGTATCTCTATTGCCCTTGCGGCAGGTCTTTTTATGTCACGGCTTTCAAAGCCGCTCGGTCTGCCGTCGGTCACGGCTTATCTCGTTGCCGGAATCATCGTTGGCCCTTATTGCCTCGGCAGACTCGGCATCAGCGGCCTCGGCTTTATCTCCACCGACAATGTTAAAGATTTTGAAATCATCTCCGATGTTGCACTCGGTTTCATTGCATTCGCTATCGGAAACGAATTCCGTCTTTCTCAGCTTAAGCAAATCGGCGGAAAAGCCACATTCATCGGTATCTGGCAGGC
Organism: Acutalibacteraceae bacterium; assembly: GCA_045642725.1. Classification (GTDB taxonomy): domain Bacteria; phylum Bacillota; class Clostridia; order Oscillospirales; family Acutalibacteraceae; genus CAG-177. The sequence goes on along the minus strand of JAZUJJ010000014.1, from coordinate 54,304 downwards.
AATAATCGCCACAATCTGCGTTGACGGCGTGTTAATCGGTCTGCACTTTGCCCTCGGTGACAAGCTCCCAATTTCCATGGCCATAGTTCTCGGAGCCATTGCCGCCGCAACCGCTCCCGCCGCAACACTTATGGTTGTAAGACAATATAAAGCAAAAGGCAAGCTGACGGATTTGCTTTTACCGATAGTTGCCATTGATGACGCCGTCGGCCTGATTGTTTTTGCCGTTTCCTTCGGCATAGCAAAAGCAATGGAAAACGGTGAATTCAGCTTTATCGGCATTGCCGTCGAGCCTCTGCTTGAAATCGTACTTTCTCTTGTTCTCGGTACGGTTATGGGTATAGTATTTACCCTTTGTGAAAAAATGTTCAGCTCAAACAGCAAAAGACTTTCCCTTTCCGTTATGTTTGTAATGCTTACTGTCGCTCTTTCACAGCTTAAATTTGAAATCAAGGGAATCAATATCGGCTTTTCAACTCTGCTTGTCTGCATGATGCTCGGCACAATGTTCTGCAATCTCTGTGATTTCTCTGCTGAAATCATGGATAAGACCGACCGTTGGACACAGCCCCTTTTCGTACTTTTCTTTGTTCTCAGCGGTGCGGAGCTTGAGCTCAGAGTTTTCAAGGACATTGCCGTTGTTGGAATAGGCGTCGCTTATATTCTTTCCCGCTCCGCAGGTAAATATTTCGGTGCATACGCAAGCGCAGGCATAGTTCATTGTGAACCCAAGACAAAGAAATATCTCGGCATAACCCTCCTGCCCCAGGCAGGCGTTGCTCTCGGAATGAGCGTCACCGTTATGGAATTCGGCACGATCGGCCCCATTATCAGAAATATTATTCTTTTCTCCGTTCTCATTTATGAGCTTATCGGCCCCGTTATGACAAAGATGGCTCTTACCGCCGCCGGAGATATAACCCAGAAGCCCAAAGAGAAAAACAGAAAAGAGCGCACGGCTCCGTCAAAAATATAAAAACAAACAATTCCGGAATTTCAGATCGAATCTGTTATTCCGGAATTGCCTTTTTATTTTATTGCTTGTCAAGTGCTTCTATATAATCCATGCTCACCCAGCCGGAGGCGGAATTGTAAACCGTGTATGCCCAACCCGGCACGGTTTTCGTCACCGTAATGACCGTTCCGTTCGGTATTCTGCCGATTACTGCCGAGGAAGCATCGGCAGCAGCACGAAGATTAAGTGTACTTCCCGAGGTTTTTACCCTGTAATTACCGCCGGAAATATCTGCAGCCGTCGTCTGTGTTTCCGCCGAAGTGGTGTTTTCTTTTTTGAAAAGGTCCTCGTTAACGGTCAGAACTCCCCATTTGCCGTTTTTCTTTGCAATGTATTTTCCGTTCTTACCCTGAAGAATTTCTTCAAAATCAAACTTTACCACGGTTTTTCCGCTGCGGTTGATAATGCCGCATTTTCCGTCTTTTCTTACGGGAACAAGACCGTTTCTGAAGCCGTAAGCTCCGCTGTCGGTAATTGACGAATATCCCTCGGTTATAACTTCCTTAAAGGATTTATCAATATATACCCAGCTTCCGCCTCTTCTGACGGGAGCAAGACCTTCGCTGAAATCCCCTGCATCATCATAAACGATTTCCGTCTGAAGCTGCAAAAATTCATTTATATAACCGTACTTTGCTTTATTTGAAAGGGAATTTGCAACTGGGTAAAATCCTTCTTCAAGCCCGAGCTCTCCCGAATGAACATCTCCCGCATATCCCAGGGAATCGGTCCATGCAAGGTGCTTTGCCTTTTCATTCCAGCAGGGAGTTTTTTCCGGAGCGGTTGCTCCGTGATACTGCTTCGGCGTTATTGTTCCGCTTTCGGCATCCACAAGAAGCTTGTATTCGGAAAGCGGCCCTTCTGCAACATATTTATAACTTCTCCAGGCATCACTTATTGCATAAATTCTGTCCTGCTCGGCGGGAGTCGTGATAACTCCGTCAAGGGTCATTATTCCCCTTTTCTCATCCTGTCCGACAAACACGGCAAAAGCTTCGTTTATGCATTCAACATCCGTAACTTCTTCAAAGCCCTCGGTGGTAAATCTGCATCCCGCAATGCGCTCCGCCTTTTCTCTGCGGGCCCTGATGAAAGCAAACAAACCGCCGACAATAAGTGCAATTATCACAAGAACCGCGAGAACCGTAATCAGTATTCTTTTGTTTACTGTGAATTTTTTACCCTCTGCCATATTTATCCCTTCATTTTCAATAATAAGAAACCTCGCCCGTAATGGCATTTATGACATTACGGTAAACTGCCACCTGGCAGGATGAAATGTATTTATCAAGATGCATTGAGCCGAAAAACCAGCGTCTGTATGTGCAGGCACCGCCAAGCTCTTCAAAGTAGGTGTTAAGACCGTTTACCGCGGTCAGATCACCGTCTCTGAGATTAAGGAATGACTTAAGATTGACAGGCGGCTCGTGAGTAACGATAAAATCCACCTTACAGTCAAGCTTTTCAAGGTTATTTGCGCCCTCGATAAGCTCTTCTCTTGACGGAAATTCATCCTTTGACCAGGCGTTTTCCTCAAATCTTATGTCAATGTCGGGGCTTTCGCCTCCGCCCATGGCAAATATGCTCATATTTTCAATACGGAAAACCTGACCTCTCATAAGATGAAAGATATTATCGCTTATGCGGTGAACCTTTCCGCCCTGCCACTCGGTAACGGGAAAGGAATTGAGCATCTCAAAATTTTCATGAGTGCCGTCAACAAAGCAGATATTATATTTTTTCTTTGCCAGCTTTTTCAGATATTTCTGCTCCTGCTTGCTGTTATCCCAGATAAACCCGAAATCTCCGCAGACAATAAGGGTGTCACCCTTTTTAAGCTGTCGGAGCGCATTGGACTCAAAGCGGGAAATATCGCCGTGCATATCTCCGGTCACATATATCATAATCAAAACTCCCGAATTGCTTTAATACTGATATTATATATTATATCCTTTTGAAAATCAACATTATGAAAGATGTTTTCTTTCGTTTACGCAATCAAAAACAACATCGCCGTATTTATTCGTTCCCGGCTCATAAAACAGAATTCTCGTAATACCGGTGTTTGAAATACGGAAATCATAGCCCGGCTCCGCATCACGGTAGCCCATAAGATAAAAAATGATGTAGGTCAGAAACCCCGCGTGAGATACAACGGCAACCTTTTCGCCGTTTCTGTAATGGGTATCCATATATCCGAGTATTCTTTCGGCACGGGCAAAATATCTTTCCTCGTGCTCATAGGTGCATTCATCCGGCACCACGGTTTTTTCGTTTTCATCAACACCGGGAGCGGGAACGGCAGCAGGGCAAAGCTTTTTCAGCTCATCATAGCTCTGACCCGGATAATCGGGGCTGACACCGATTTCGCAAAGCTCCGGCAAAATAAGCAAGGGGGTTTTCTCTTTTCTGTGTCTGATAATTCCGTCGGCAGTAAGCACGACCCTGCGAAGGCCTCCGGAATAAACAGCACTGAGCTCCTCATCGGCAAGAAATCTGCCGAGAAGCTCAGCCTGTTCAAGACCCTTATCCGTAAGAAGAGGATCCTGCTCATCCGTAAAGCTGTCCGCAGTAATGTTTATATTGGCATAGCTTTCACCGTGGCGTATGAGAATAAGCTCTCTGAGAAGTACCGCTTCTGCCATAATTATCTTTCCTTTCAAAAAAATCAGGCATCTTCCATAATCAAACGATCATCGAAAACACCTGATAATACTATTCTGTTGTAAGAAGCTTATCAGTCTTCGTCACAATCGTCGCAGCCGCAGTCACAATCGCAGTCGCACTCAATATCAAACTCAAGGAGCTCGCCGCAGTTGGGGCATTCAATGCTGCCTTCTTCGAGTATATCCTCGTCTATGCAGATAACTTCTCCGCAGCCGGGGCACTCAACATCATAATATTCTTCTTCGTCGCCGAAATCATCGTCACAGCAATCACAATCGCAGTCGCAATCGTCGTCACCGTAAACATAGCTCTCAACCTCTGCAAGGTCTTCGTCAACAGCGTCAAGCTGCTCTGCAAAAACATCAAGATCTTCGTCTATGTCATCAACTGTGCCTGCAATTTCATCAAGAGTGTCGATGATAGCTTTGAGAAGCTTGCCGTTGTTGTCTTTTTCATCAAGGCCGATACCGTCGGCAAGACCCTTAAGATATGCAACTTTCTCTGTCATTGACATAATAAAATCCTCCTAATCGGAAAATGTTGTTATTTATGCTCTGCTGAGGTATTCACCGGTACGGGTGTCGATCATGATCATTTCGCCCTCGTCGATGAAAAGAGGAACCTTAACTTCTGCACCGGTCTCAAGAGTTGCGGGCTTGGTAGCGTTGGTAGCTGTGTTGCCTGCAAAGCCGGGGTCGGTCTTTGTTACCTGAAGAGTAACATTCGTGGGAGGCTCTACGCCGAAAACGTTGCCCTTGTAGGAAAGGATACGGCAAGTTTCGTTTTCTTTAACGAACTTGAAGTTGTCGGGAAGAGTTTCCTTGTTGATGGGAATCATATCGAAGGTTTCGGGATCCATGAAATAATAAAGATCACCGTCTGCATAGGAATATTCCATTTCCTTGCGCTCAATGTAAGCGGTGGGGAACTTGTCGGTGGGGTTGAATGTACGCTCAACAACTGCGCCGCCGATAACATTTCTGATCTTGGTTCTTACGAATGCAGCACCTTTGCCGGGCTTAACATGCTGGAATTCGATGATCTGATAAACCTGACCTTCCATTTCGAAGGTTACGCCGTTTCTGAAATCGCCTGCTGATACCATAAAATTTTCTCCTTAAACATAAAATTTATGTGTTTAACATTTTTATTTTATACTATGTTGTTTGTTTTTTCAAGTATTTTTTTCAATATTACAGAACTATGAGGGATTTTTCACAGTTTGTGAGGTTTTCACATCCGTTTTCGGTGATGAAAGCCATATCTTCTATCCGCACTCCGAACTCTCCGGGTATATAAATACCGGGTTCGTCGGTAACGATGTCACCGGCCGTAAGGATGTCCTTGCTTCTCACGGAAACAGAGGGTGCTTCATGAATGTCGATTCCAACTCCGTGACCCGTTCCGTGCCCGAAATAATCACCGTAGCCCGCATCCGCAATTATCTGTCTTGCGGCGGCATCGGCATCTTTTCCGCTTACTCCGGCTTTAAGCACATCAAGGCAGGCAAGCTGTGCCTTCAGCACGGTTTCATAAACTTGCGCCTGTTTTGTGCTGACGCTTCCGACGGCAACCGTTCTTGTCATGTCACTTCTGTAACCGTTTACGACGGCACCGTAATCCATGGTTATAAAGTCACCGTTTTCGATTTTTTTAAGTGACGGAACCCCGTGAGGCTTTGAGGTGTTTTTTCCGCTTACGGCAATGGTGTCAAAGGAAAGACCCTCTGCACCGTTTTTCAGCATGAAAAATTCAAGCTCAAGACGGATGTCCTTTTCCGTGACCCCCGGTCTGATGAAAGTCAGAATATGGTCAAAGGCTTTCTCGGCTATTCTCTGAGCGGCGATTATGCGCTGTTTTTCATATTCCTTCTTTGCTCTGCGAAGGGAAATGATTATTTCGTCTGCCTTCTCCGCAAGCACGGGGCAGGAAAACATCTTTTTCAGAAAATTGTATTCCTCCACCGAAAGCTTCTGTGCCTCGGTATAAATTTTATCTATGTTAAATTTTTCCGCAAGCTCCGGAAGCTGTTCCGAAGCTTTTTTGAGCAAAATTATCTCGTCACAGTTTTTTGCTTCGTTTTTTGCCGCTTCAATATAACGGCTGTCCGCAAGAAACACACATTTTTCTTTTGTGACAAAAAGATAATCGTCATCGGCGGCAAAATCCGTTAAATATCTTCTGTTTTCGGAAGAAACGATAAGAAATGCTTCTCCCTTTTTCAGCTCATTTTTAAGCTGCTCCACGGACATATTTCTCACTCCGTTTTCAGGCTTTTTTCAAGCTTTTTGATTTCCCTTGCAACTCTTGCCACGGGAAGACCGACTATATTGAAATAGTCACCCTCGATTTTTTCAACAAGGGTACATCCCCTGCCCTGAATTCCGTAGGCACCCGCCTTATCCATGGGCTCGCCCGTAAGGACATAATGGCGTATTTCCGTTTCACTCAGCTCGTAAAATTTCACTTTACTCACGCTGTGAAATACGGTTTTCTGCTTACCGACGGCAAGGCAAACTCCGGTTATGACCTCATGTTCTTTTCCGGAAAGCTTGCGGAGCATGGCATAAGCATCGTCCTTATCCTTGGGCTTACCGAGTATCTCGCCGTCAAGCACCACTATGGTGTCGGCTCCGAGAACGATGGCCTCGTCATTGATAAGCGAAACTGCCATGGCTTTTTTCATTGCCGTATGCTCTGCCGCCTGGGCGGGGCTCATCCCGGCAGGTATTGTTTCGTCAACATTTTTTATGCACAGGTCAAATTTTATCTCCGCAAGACTGAGCAGCTCTCTGCGTCTCGGTGAGGCGGAAGCAAGAATGATTTTACTCATAGCAATACTCTTTTCTGTCAGAATGAACCGTTTTCAAGCATGGCGGAAACCTTAAGCACAAGTGCCTGAGTTTTGCCGTCAACTATCTCATTGTCAAGAACCATCCGTACCGCTTTCTTTACGGGTATTTTTTCGACCTCAAGAAATTCGTCATCATCAAGATTCATGTGAGTGGGGGTCAGTCCCTTTGCGGCGTAAAGATAGATTATCTCGCCCGTATATCCCGGTGAAGGATAAAACTTGCCGCAGTTCATGTATTTTGCCGCCACGTTTCCCGTTTCCTCTTCAAGCTCACGCTTTCCGGCCTCAAAGGGGTCTTCACCGATTTCAAGCTTGCCCGCAGGAAGCTCAAGAAGCACTTCCGAGTAAGGGTAACGGAACTGTCTTACAAAAATAAGCTCATTATTATCTGTCAGAGGGGCAATGCAGACACCGCCGTTATGCTCAACCATTTCTCTTATACAGGGATTTCCGTTGGGCAGAAGAGCGTCATCCTTTCTGACATTGATGATTTTTCCTTTATAAACATAGTTTTTGTTTACGGTCTTTTCTTCAAGATCCATTAAAGCACCTCCGTTTGTCAATAAGGAAAGACTTATGCGATTATATCACAAAAATATCTGTTTTTGTTTGGTCAAGTCAAACAAAGTTTTTTTGCTTTTTTAGGTTAATTTGTTGTATTTCAAATATACCGCTTTGATGATATAATAACATTATTATTCCGGCGGACTGTCCGCCTAAAAGGAGAGTTGACTATGAACAGCAATCAGTTTTTCTGTGCCAAGCCAAACGGTAAGCTTCATTACGGTCACACCGCACTTACCGGCTTCGGTTTCATGGCCGTACAGATAGCATGGATCATTTACAACGCTTATGTTCCCCTTATCCTCAAAGAAAATCCGGCTATCACAAACCTTGCCTGGGGCAGCACGGCCGTAGGTATAATTATGGTTATCGACAACATTTTCGGTGTTGTTTTCCAGCCTCTTTTCGGCAGAATTTCCGACAGGACTCACACCCGTTTCGGAAAAAGAAAGCCTTTCCTTATGTATGGTATTCCCCTTTGCGCCCTGCTTTTCATTTTCATACCCAGAATAAGCATTCTCGGCGTACTTATGCTTGACATCATCGTTTTCAACTTCATCATGTCAACCTGGCGTTCTCCCGTTGTTGCCATGATGCCCGATTTCACCCCCTCCGAAATCAGAGGTGACGGCAATGCCGTTATCAACATCATGGGCGGTATCGGCGTTGTTCTCGGCACCGTTGCAGGCAAGCTTGTCGGCTTTGTTATGCCCGACGCCGGCGAAGATGTTATCAGAAACAACGTTTTCCTTTTCGGCGCCATAGTAATGGTAATCTGCCTGTTTGTCGTTCTTTGCTTTGTCAAGGAGCCGGACAACAGACTTTCAAAAGCAGAATCACAGGCACTTGAAGCCGAAAGCAAAAACAAGAGCAAAAACGGAAAAGGCTCAATCAAAACAATGGGTCTTTCCAAAGGTGAAAAGAAGAGCCTTATCTTCATGCTTATCGCTCTTTTCTTCAACTCAAATGCCACAGACTCAATTCAGACCTATTTCACAACCTTTGCAAAATATGAACTGAACTTCAAAGAATCCGACGCTTCTCTCATAATCACTCTCTTTGCGGTTGCCACCGTTGTCGGTGCCGTTCCCGCAGGTAAGCTCGGTCAGAAATTCGGCAGAAAGAAAACAATTATGGGCGGCTGGATCGGCGTGCTCGTTCTTTTCCTTGCCTATGCTCTGACAAAATGGCAGCCTCTTATGTACCTTGCCATTGTCTTCGGCGGAATTCTTATTGCTTTCGTTACAATCAATACCCTTCCCCTTGTTCTTGAAATCGGCGGTCTTGAAAGAGTCGGCACATTCACGGGCTATTATTACACCGCCACCTTCTCCGCTTCCATTGTCGGCCCCGTTATAGTCGGCGGTATGTTTGACCTTACCAAGGCCATGAGCTCAACCGGAGAAATCAACTACTGGTCACTGTTTATTTACTGCCCGATATGCTTTGCCCTCGCTCTGCTCTGTATGTCTCAGGTCAAGCATGGCGAAACCCAGACGATTTCCGACGAAACCTTAGATAAAATCAGAGAAGAAAATGAAGATTAAAACCGTTTTTCTTGATGTTGACAACACCATTCTCGATTTCAACAAATGTGCCGATGAATCAATGCTGCTTGCCGCCGCCGAAAGCGGAATTACCTTTCCCGAAAATCATTTTGCCACATTCAAAAGGATAAATGACGGCCTCTGGCAAAGAGTTGAACGCGGGGAAATCACCGTTGACCGTCTTTATGAGATACGCTGGAATATCATTTTCGGTGAAATGAACATAAATACAGACGGCGTTGAGTTTGAAGCAAAATTTCTCAGGCACCTCGAAACCTCTGCCGTTCCCGTTGACGGAGCAGTTGATATGATGGCACAGCTGAGCAAAAAATATAAGCTCTGCATCGCCAGCAATGCCCCGTTGGGTCAGCAGAAAAAACGCCTTGAAAAGGCGGGAATGATGCCGTATATCGACAGGATTTTTGCCTCAGGTGACTTAGGCGTTGCCAAGCCGGCAAAAGAATTTTTCTTAAAATGTCTTGAAAAATCCGAAACACGGGCAGACGAAGCCGTTATGATAGGCGACTCGCTTAAAGCGGATATTTCCGGTGCCGCCGCCTGCGGAATAAAAACCGTGTGGCTGAATTTTGACGGTACGACGCCGTCAGAAAGCATAAAACCCGATTTTACGGTTTCCTCTCACCTTGAAGTTTGCAAAATTCTTTAATAAAAAAGCAAAAGGTTATCCTGTTTCATCAAAATGGGAATAGCCTTTTGTTTTTTTGACTGAAAATGTTGACTATTCCTCTTTTTTGTAATATATTATATGCGTATGTTCATTTTGAATAATAATTAAGGAGGATTATCATGAACGTATTTATGATTGGCGGCACAGGCCTGCTCGGCTGTGAAGCGGCTATTCAGCTCATCAAGCACGGCCACAAAGTTACTTCGGTAGCTCTTCCCCCTCTCCCCGCAGGAGCTCCCATTCCCGAAGAAATGGACCTCATCTTCGGTGACATCAACAAGAAGACTGACGATGAAATCCTTGATATGCTCAAGGGCAATGAAGTTTTCATCTTCGCAGCCGGCGTTGACGAAAGAGTTGAATTCCCCGCACCCGTAATGGAATACTACAAGAAGTTCAACATCGCTCCTCTTGAGCGTATGTTCCCCCTCTGCAAAAAGGCAGGCGTTAAGAGAGCTGTTGTTCTCGGTTCATATTTCGCATACCTTTCAAAGCAGAGACCCGATATGAAGCTTGACGAAAAGAATCCTTACTTCAAGGCTCGTCTTATGCAGGAAAAGGTCTGTGAAGACGCCTGCGACGAAAACTTCAGCTGTAAGGTTCTTGAGCTTCCCTACATCTTCGGTACTCAGCCCGGCAGAAAGCCCGTTTGGGTTATTCTCATTGAGCAGATCAAGATGATGGACAAGCTTCCCTGCACCCTTTATCCCAAAGGAGGTACCGCAATGCTTACCTGCCGTCAGGTCGGTGAGGTTATCTGCGGCGCAGCAGAAAGAGAAGTTCCCGGTTATGAAGCATTCCCCATTGCCATGTATAACCAGACCTGGAAGGAATTCCTTAAAATCGTTTATGCCGCAAGAGGTATGGGCGAAAACAGAAAGATCATCAGCGTTCCCCCCTGGATGATGAAGATGGGCATGGTCAAGGTTGCCAACGATTACAAAAAGCGCGGCATCGACTCCGGTATGGATCCCTTCAACCTTCCCGACATCATGGATCTCAACCTCTTCATTGACAGAAAATACAGTGAAGAGCTCGGCGCTACCGAGGATGATATCAAAGCTGCTATTTACGATTCAATCAAGATCAGCGTTGCTTCCTATGAAGGCAAGGTTAAGCTTCTTGAAATGAAGGGCGAATAATTTTTAATTGCCCGCAAATCGAAAAGCAAAAATAAAAAACAGTTACGAGAGATGATTTTTTGGAGATGATCCGAAAAAATCATCTCTCCAAATTGTGTAATGTTGATTTTCTTTTCCTTTAACCCCGCAGCATTTTTTTGAAACGGAGGCAAGGCGTTTATCGCCGCAAGGTTTATGGAAAGCAAAAAATATGTAGGTAAAAAAGAACTGTGGATGTTCGCCCTCGGTGCAGGCGGTCAGGGTATGATTTATGCCATGATGTCCAGCTACATCAGCGACTATTATCTCAATGTTCTTCAGCTCACTCCCGTTTTCGTTCTTTTGCTTATGCTTCTCGCCCGTGTCTGGGACGCTGTCAACGACCCGCTTATGGGTATGATTGTTGACCGTCACACCACAAAATGGGGCAAAATGAAGCCTTACATTCTCTTTGCCGCCGTTCCCATTTCAGTTCTCACAATACTTATGTATCTCAGCCCCGATATGGGCGGCGACAAGACAAAGCTGATGATTTACTCTGCCGTTGTCTATGTTGCCTGGGGTATGTTTTACACCACGGCGGATGTTCCTTTTTGGGGTATTCCCAATGTCATTACCCCCGATTCAAAGGAAAGAGGCTCTGTTATTTCCTTTACGAAAATCATCAACAGTATCGGCTCCGCTTTCCCGGAAATCATTTTCCTGATTGCAGGCTTTACTCTTCCGCACATTATCGGTTCGGATGATGTTATTGAATACAACAAAAAGAAATATCTCATCATTGCCTGTGTCATAGTTGCCATAGGCTCGGTACTCTACATAAACAGCTATTTCCACATCAAAGAAAGAGTTGTTCCGCCCATAAGAAAGCCCAAAAAGGGCGAGCCCTCTCAGCTTAAGAGAGTATTTACCTGCAAGCCTCTCATGCTCGTGCTTGCCATGGGTGTTCTCTCCAGCGGCAGATATATGGTTCAGGCCGCCGCTATCCATGTTGCCCGTTACGCTTTCTATATCGGCCCCGACCTTACGAATATGTCTTATGAAGAAAGAGTTGCCGCCATCGACGCAAGTGTTTCTTCCGTAAAAACGATTTTTCAGGTCTGCGCTATTGTAGGTATGTTCGGTGCAACGCTTCTCATGCCTTATCTTATGAAAAAGGTGGATTATAAAAAGCTTCTCATTTCCACCTGCCTTATCGGCGCCGCCGCCAGCGTCGGCACCACTCTTATAGGCTGGTTCACGGCGAACCTTTATGCCTGCATTCCTTTCGTTATCATTTCCTGCATTCCTCTCGGTGTTATCAATGTCATTACCGGTGCTCTTATCTGCGACTGTCTTGATTTCATTGAGCTTAATACGGGATTCCGTGATAACGGCCTCGGTGCGGCAATTCAGGGCTTTATCAATAAAATCGGCTCTGCCTTCTCAACCTGCGGCATAATCATTATGTATATGCTCATCGGTTTTGAGCCCTCACAGATGCTTTCCTCCACCGTTGTTGTTGCGGCAAACGAGCTTACGAGAACTCAGAATTTCGCAGTCTTCTCACTGGTTTCCGTTGTTCCCGGCGTAAGTATGCTGCTTTGCGCTCTGCCCATGTTCTTCTATAACATTTCGGGCAGCAAAAAAGAAAAAATGATTGCCGACCTTGAAGCCAAGAGAGAAAAGGAAGGCATTGTCATAAACGAGTAATTAAAAAATTTATTTATAATCCGGGTGATTCCAATGTCCTCAAAAAAAGATTTAAGAAATGTTGCCATTATCGCTCACGTTGACCATGGCAAAACCACACTTGTTGATGAAATGCTCAAACAGAGCGGTACATTCCGTGACAATGAGCAGGTTGCAGACAGAGTTATGGACTCCGGCGACCTTGAGCGTGAAAGAGGCATAACCATTCTTTCCAAAAACACATCCATTCATTACAAAGGAACCAAAATCAATGTCGTTGACACTCCGGGCCATGCCGATTTCGGCGGCGAAGTGGAACGCATACTTATGATGGTTGACGGCGTTCTTCTGCTTGTTGACGCTTTTGAAGGCTGTATGCCTCAGACAAGATTCGTTCTCAAAAAGGCACTTAACCTCAAAAAGAAGGTTCTTGTCGTTATCAATAAGATTGACCGTCCCAACGCCAGACCCTATGAGGTTGTTGACGAGGTTCTTGACCTTTTCATTGACCTCGGTGCAGATGAAGATCAGCTTGAGTTCCCCATTGTCTATGCCAGCGCAAGAGACGGCTATTCAGGCCTTGAGCCCGATGTACGCTCCGGCGATATGCAGCCTTTGTTTGATGCCATTCTCGAGCATATTGATCCTCCTGCCGGTGACCCCGACGGTCCTCTCCAGTGCCTTTTCTCAAGCCTTGACTATGATGACTATGTAGGCAGAATCGGTGTCGGCAGAATTGAAAGAGGCCGTGTTTTCAGAAATCAGCAGGCTGTTCTCTGCAAGAGCGACGGCACAAACCAGACAGTAAAGGTTTCCCGTCTTTATCAGTTCGAAGGTCTGCGCAGAGTTGAATGCGAAGAGGCCGAGGCCGGTGACATTATCTGCGTTTCCGGTATTGACGGCATCAACATCGGTGAAACTCTCTGCGACCCCGAAAATATCGATCCCCTCCCCTTCATTAAAATCGACGAGCCCACCATTTCAATGAATTTCATTGTAAATGACAGTCCCTTTGCAGGCAAAGAGGGTAAATTCGTCACATCAAGAAACATCCGCGACCGTCTTTTCAAAGAGGTTGAAACCAATGTAAGCATGAGGGTTGAGGAAACGGAAACAACAGACACCTTCAAGGTCAGCGGCAGAGGTGAGCTTCACCTTTCCATCCTCATTGAAACAATGCGCCGTCAGGGCTATGAATTCCAGGTTTCAAGACCCAAAGTTATTCTCAAAGAGATTGACGGCAAAATATATGAGCCTATGGAGCTTCTTATTGTTGAAGTTCCCCAGGACTATGTAGGTGCGGTTATTGAAAAGCTCGGCACAAGAAAGGCAGAGCTTGAAAATATGGGCTCCCGTGACGGCGGCTCAACTCACCTTGAATTCAAGATTCCTTCAAGAGGACTTATCGGCTACCGTTCCGAATTCCTTACGGATACCAACGGAAACGGTATTATGAATCAGCTATTCAACGGCTATGAGCCATATAAAGGCGACATTCAGACCAGAGAAAGAGGCTCAATCATCGTTCACGAAACAGGCGTCAGCTCCGCCTACGGTCTTTTCAATACTCAGGACAGAGGCCGTCTTTTCATCGGGCCCGGCGTTGATGTTTATGAAGGCATGATAATCGGTGAATGTGCAAAGAACGAAGATGTTACCTGTAATATCTGTAAATTAAAGCATCTGACAAACACCCGTGCATCCGGCTCGGACGATGCTCTTCGCCTTGTTCCCCCCAGCACCCTCAGCCTTGAACAGTGCATGGAGTTCATTAAGGATGACGAGCTTCTTGAAGTAACTCCCGTTTCTCTTCGTCTGCGCAAGCGCATTCTTTCGAAGGAAGCAAGAATGAAACAGCAATTCAGGCATAAATAATATAAAGGAAACCGTTTATGAGTTCATCGGAAAGATCCGCCATTGCTCTGGGCAGCTTTGACGGGCTTCACAAAGGACATAAAGCAGTCATAGCCTGTGCTCTCTCTTACAGAGAGCATGGGCTTGTTCCTCATATTCTGCTTTTTGACTCACATCCCCTTCTGACACTTAAGGGAAAAGCTCCCGATGAGCTGCTTCAGAACTCCGTCAGGGAAGAACTCATAACCGAAATGGGAGCTGTTCCGGATTATATTTCTTTTCCGGAAATTATGAATATGTCTCCCGAGGAATTCTTTTCGGAAATCCTTATAAAAAAATATAATGCCGGTGCTCTTTGCTGCGGCTGGAATTACCGCTTTGGCAAAGAAGGCAGAGGCGACTGCGAAAAGCTGAAACAACTTTGTTCTTCATACGGAATCGGGCTTAATATCTGCCCTCCCGTTGAGTATAAAGGTCAACCCATCAGCTCTTCAAGAATCCGCAGTGAAATAACCGACGGAAATATCTGTGACGCCAATGCCATGCTCGGGCGTGAATTTGAATACAGAAATCTTGTGGTCAGCGGAAATCACCGCGGCCGTCTTATGGGAGCCCCGACCATAAACCAGTATTTTGACGAGGGCTTTATAATACCGAAAAACGGAGTTTATTCCTCCGTTACAACTCTTGACGGGGTTGAATTTCCGTCAGTTACAAATATCGGTCTTCGTCCCTCCTTTGAGAATGAGGACCTGCGCAGCGAAACCTTCATAATCGGCTTTGACGGTGACCTTTACGGTCAGATAATCGGCGTAAAGCTTACCCGGTATCTGAGAGATGAAATCAAATTCGCCTGCGCCGCAGAGCTTAAAACTCAGATCAAAGAGGATGAAGAAAAATCAAAGGAAATATTTCTGAAAGGTCGTGAACAGAGCCGTGTATAACAGCTGGGAAGAACTGAAAAAGGATTGCAGTCAGTGCCGCAAATGCCCGCTTGCCGAAACAAGAAACAATCTGGTTTTCGGTGTCGGCAACGAAAAAGCCGAGGTTTTGTTTGTCGGCGAAGGTCCGGGCTTCAACGAGGATATGCAGGGTGAGCCCTTTGTCGGCAGAGGCGGTCAGCTTCTCGACAAATACCTTTCCCACATCGACCTTGACAGACATAAAAATATTTATATTGCCAATATGGTAAAATGCCGTCCTCCCGAAAACAGAGACCCACAGGATTCGGAAATGGACTGCTGTATTGAATGGCTTCGTGAGCAGACAAGGCTTATCCGCCCCAAAATCATTGTCTGCCTCGGCAGAATATCCGCTCAAAGACTTATTTCAAAGGATTTCCGTGTCACAAAACAGCACGGTGAATTTATAGAAAAAGGCGGCATACTTTTCATGGGCACCTTCCACCCTGCCGCTCTTCTGAGAAATCCGAACAACAAGCCCGATGCCCTTGAGGATTTTTTGGCGCTTAAAGAAAAAATAAAGGAAATCTGTGATCATACCTATGAAGTATAACGGAGAAAATTTTGATGTTGCGGTTATCGGAGCAGGTCACGCCGGGATTGAGGCGGGGCTTGCCTCGGCGCGTCTCGGCTGTAAAACCGCCGTTTTTACCGTAAACCTTGACTGGGTAGGCAATATGCCCTGCAATCCGTCTATTGGCGGAACCTCAAAAGGTCATCTGGTAAGGGAAATTGATGCCCTCGGCGGAGAAATGGGTATTGCCGCCGACCATAATACAATACAGAGCCGTATGCTCAATCTCGGCAAAGGCCCGGCAGTACATTCTCTCAGAGCACAGATTGACCGAAGAGCATATTCCGATTATATGAAGGGTGTTCTTGAAAAGCAGGAAAACCTCTTTCTTCGCCAGGCCGAAATCATTGACCTGAAAAAAGACGGCGATGAATGGGTACTCACGACAAGACTTGAAGCAGAGCACAGAGCCAAAGCCGTTGTGCTTGCAACGGGAACCTTCCTTGCAGGCAGAGTTTACATCGGCGATATTTCTTATGAAAGCGGACCTGACGGAATGTTTCCGGCAACTCAGCTTGCCGCTTCTCTTAAAGAGCTTGGCTTGCCGACAAGAAGATTCAAAACGGGTACTCCTCCGAGAGTTAACCGCAGAAGCGTTGATACTGCATCTCTTGAGCCTCAATACGGCGATGAAAGAATTGTTCATTTTTCTTTTTCGGAAAATACAGTTGTTGAAAACAAACAACCCTGCTATATTACATATACCGGAGCGGAAACAAAAAAGATAATTCTTGACAATCTTCACCGCTCCCCTCTTTACTCCGGAAAGATTGACGGTGTAGGCCCGCGCTATTGCCCCAGCATTGAAGATAAAATAGTCCGTTTCTCCGAAAAGGAAAGACATCAGATTTTTGTTGAGCCTTGCGGTGAAAAAACAGATGAAATGTATCTGCAGGGTCTCTCATCCTCTCTCCCCGAGGATGTTCAGTTAAAAATCGTACACAGCATACCCGGTCTTGAAAAAGCGGAATTTCTGCGCACGGCTTATGCCATTGAATATGATTGCGTTGACCCGCTTGCTTTAAGACAGACTCTTGAATTCAAGGATTTTTCCGGCCTTTACGGTGCAGGCCAGTTCAACGGCTCCAGCGGATATGAAGAAGCCGCCGCTCAGGGACTTATTGCCGGCGCAAATGCAGCGCTTAAAATAAAAGGAAATAATCCCCTCGTTCTTGACCGCACAACATCCTACATAGGTACTCTTATTGATGACCTTGTAACAAAGGGATGCTCCGACCCGTACAGAATGATGACCAGCCGCTCTGAATACAGACTTATTCTCCGTCAGGATAATGCTGACCGGCGCTTAACCGATTACGGCTATGCCGCAGGGCTCATTTCCGAGGAGCGCTATAATAAATATAAGGAAAAGCTTGCTCTTATAGAAGAAGAAAGGCAAAGGATAACCGAGGTTTCCATTAAAAAGACCGAGGCTGTCGATAATATGCTTGTTTCACGTGGAACATCTCCCCTTGAAAAAGGCATGAGAATGTCCGAACTGCTTAAAAGACCCGGTATCGACTATGATGCACTGGCTCCGTTTGACACAAACAGACCGGACCTGCCGTATGAGATTTTTGAGCAGGTTGAAATAGATATTAAATACGAGGGTTATCTCAAACGCCAGCAAATGCAGATAAATGAGATGAAACGCCTTGAAAAGCAGCTTATTCCGGAAAATATTGATTATAAAGATATCAGCGGGCTGCGGCTTGAAGCCGTAGAAAAGCTCGGAAAAGTAAGACCCGAAACCGTCGGGCAGGCTTCAAGAATTTCAGGTGTCTCCCCTGCCGATATTTCCGTTCTCATAATCTATCTTGAAAGGAACCGCAGAGCATGAATTATAATACGGAGCTTTTCAAAGAAAACTTAAACAATATAGGGCTTGAAGTTACGCAGGATGTAATTTCAAAGCTTGATGCATTTGCAGAAATGCTCATAGAAAAGAACAAGGTTATGAATCTCACTGCAATTCTTGACCCCGACGGAATTGCGGTAAAGCATTTTGCAGACAGCTTGAGTTTATTAAAAGCCATTGAAATAAAGGATAATGCAAAAATTCTCGACCTCGGAACAGGGGCGGGTTTCCCCGGTATTCCCCTTCTCATTGCAAAACCCGGTCTTGAAATGACTTTAATTGATTCAACAGCCAAAAAGCTTGCATTTGTATCGGAAAGCATTGACAATCTCGGCCTTAATGCCAAAGTGCTTCACACACGGGCAGAAGAAGCGGGTAAAAATCCGCAATACAGAGAAAAATATGATATTGTCTGTTCAAGAGCCGTTGCGGCACTCAATGTACTTTGCGAATACTGTCTTCCGTTCGTTAAAGTCGGCGGCACTTTTGCGGCTATGAAAGGCGCTCAGGCAGAAGAAGAAATCATACTTGCCGAAAACGCAATCAAAACACTCGGTGGTACAATCAAGGATAAATTCAGCTTCAGGCTTTCAGACGGTGAAAGAACAATAGTAATAATAGAAAAAACCAAACCGACACCCGTTAAATATCCCAGAGTATCGGCACAAATTGCAAAGAAGGCGTTATAAATGAAATTCAGATATGAAATGCACCAGCACACATGGCCTTGCAGCCATTGCGGTCACGCTGAGCCCGCGGCTCTTGTGCGCAAAATGAAAGATGACGGTTTTGCCGGCTGCATACTGACAGACCACTTTTTCAGAGGCAACAGCGGAATAGACAGAACTTTACCGTGGAAGGAATTCTGCAAGCCCTATGAAGAAAACTATCTTATAGCAAAAGAAGCAGGCAAAGAGCTTGATTTTGATGTGCTTTTCGGAATTGAAGAACACATCGGCAACGGTAAAGAGGTTTTGATTTACGGATTAACCCCCGAATTCATTTATGATAATCCTGCTGTTGCAAGCGCACCGCTTCCGGAGCTTTCAGAGCTTGTCAGAAACGCAGGCGGAATTATTATTCAGGCTCATCCTTTCAGAAACAGAGATTATATTCCCGACCCCGATGAAAAAATAGACCCGGACCTCGTTGACGGATTTGAAATCTACAATGCCTGCAACAGACCCGAGGATAATGAAAAGGCCGCCGAATATACAAAGAAGCTTGACAAAATTCTCATTGCAGGTTCCGATTCTCATTCCGAAGCTTTTGAAAAAAGAGCGGGAATCGAATGTGAAAGACGCATTAAATCGGAAAAAGAGCTTGCCGACATACTTAAGGCAAAAAGTTTTAATATATTTATTACAAATAATTGATTACCAAAGGACTGCTGCATTCAAATGTAACAGTCCTTTTTTATGTTTCACGTGAAACATGAAAATTTGTTCTTTTATTTTTTATTTATATATGATATACTGATAAATACAATAAATCGAATCGAGGGATAATTTTGGCAAAAACAATTGCAATTGTAAACCAAAAAGGCGGAGTCGGCAAAACAACCACCGCCGTAAACCTTACTGCCGCACTTGGCGACAAAGGATATAAAGTTCTGCTCGTTGACACAGACCCGCAGGGAAACAGCACAAGCGGACTCGGAATAAACAAAAAAAGTCTGACGGTAACCGCTTATGACATCATAACAGGTAATTCCAAAGCCGATGAAAGCATAATCGAAACCGAATTCAAGAATGTTTCCGTAATTCCGTCCGGAATGGACCTTGCAGGAGCTGAAATAGAGCTTGCTGAGTTTGACCACAGAGAGGGGAGACTTAAAAGCGCTCTCGCCCTTGTTGCAGACAAATATGACTTTATTCTCATTGACTGTCCGCCCTCACTGGGTCTGCTGACACTGAATTGTCTTTGCGCCGCCGATACTCTTCTTGTACCCATTCA
This sequence comes from Acutalibacteraceae bacterium, assembly GCA_045642725.1. Taxonomy (GTDB): domain Bacteria; phylum Bacillota; class Clostridia; order Oscillospirales; family Acutalibacteraceae; genus CAG-177. The sequence goes on along the minus strand of JAZUJJ010000014.1, from coordinate 34,973 downwards.
GTGCGAATTTTATGCACTTGAAGGGCTTTCACAGCTCATTGCCACCGTCAGAACGGTAAAAAGACTCTATAATCCTTATATAGAGATAGAAGGCGTTCTTCTGACAATGTATGACGGAAGACTTAATCTGACACAGCAGGTTGTTGATGAAGTCAAAAAATGCTTCCCGAAAAAGGTTTACGGAACTTATATACCGAGAAATGTAAGGCTTTCGGAGGCTCCGGGCTTCGGTCAGCCGGTAATGTACTATGACAAATCATCAAAAGGCGCTCAGGCTTATGCCGACCTTGCAGATGAGTTTTTGAAAGCAAACGGAAAGAGGTAAAATAAAATGGCACCGAAAAAAACAGGACTCGGCAGGGGACTTGATTCTCTGCTTTTAGATAATTCAACCGAAGAAAACAGCGTTGCATCTGCCGTAAAGCTTAAACTTACGGAAATTGAGCCCAATAAAGACCAGGCAAGGAAGAAATTTTATGATGAAGCACTCACCGAGCTTGCCGACTCCATTGCAAAGCACGGGGTTTTACAGCCCTTACTTGTCAGACCGCTTATCGGCGGAGGTTATCAGCTTATCGCCGGAGAAAGAAGATGGAGAGCATCAAGAATTGCCGGGCTTACGGAGGTTCCGGTTGTCATTAAGAATCTGACCGATGAAGAAGCGGCTGTAATTTCTTTAATAGAAAATTTGCAGAGAGAAGACCTTAATCCCGTTGAAGAAGCCTACGGTTTCTCAGAGCTTATAAAAACCTTCGGTCTGACTCAGGAGGAGGCTGCCGAAAAGGTCGGCAAATCCCGTTCCGCCGTCACAAATGCCCTTCGCCTTATAAAGCTTCCCGAAGCCGTTATCGAAATGATAACCGAAGGTAAGCTTTCCGCAGGCCATGCAAAAGCAATCGCAGGCCTTGCCGACGAAGAAAAAATTATACTTGCCGCCCGCACAATTTCCGAAAAAGGTCTTTCCGTCAGAGAAGCCGAAAAGCTTGCCAAAATGCTTGCAAAAGAAAAAGCGGAAAAACCCGCTGTCACCGCAAGAAGAAACAGTTACTTTGATGAAGTAGAACTGGCATTAAATAATTCTCTCGGCAGAAAGGCCAGAGTAATTACCAAGGGCAAAAAAGAATGCGGCACACTTGAAATCGCTTTTTATGACAAGGATGACCTTGCAGTAATCGTAAAAGCTCTCGAAGCTCTCGAATAAAATAGGAGAATCGAATTGAATAAGAAAAAAACAGTTTTAAGCATCTGCCTTGTTCTCACGGCAATAATAATTCTCAGCGTTGTCATTTCCGAGCGTTTCAGGCTTTCGGACCCGACGGTTTCTTCGCCGGAGCTTACATCCGAAGGCGTTGTTTCCACAACGCTGAAAAACTTTGATTACAGCGAGCTCAGCGGTAAGCTGTCCGCCATGTGTTCAAGTGTCATTTCTCCCAATTCCCTTAAACGCCTTGACCGTGAAACCCTGAAAAAGCTTGATGAGGCAGCCGAAAAAGGGGAGGAAATCAACTGGCACGAGCTCACCGGATACACTCTCAATGCCTTGCAGGACAACGGAAAGAGCCGTGACATGGGCAACAACGGCACTGAAAGCTTTGTGCTCGGCTTCACCGGTGACATCAACTTCACCGAGGGCGAGTATGTAATGCCTCACGCCTATAATTTTGAAAATGTCGTTCTTGACTGTATTGACGAAAAATTCATTGAAGAAATGAAAAACGCCGATATAATGCTTGTCAACAACGAGTTTACTTACAGTGACAGAGGTACACCCACAAGCGGTAAAAAATACACCTTCCGTGCAAAGCCGGAAAGCGTAAAATATTTTACGGAAATGGGTGTTGATATAGTTTCCCTTGCCAATAATCACACCTACGACTACGGTTACGAATCCTTTATTGATACCATTGACACGCTCAATAAAGCCGATATTCCTTTTGTCGGCGCGGGTATGAACTATGAAGAGGCGGCAAAGCCTTATACCTTCATTATTAACGGTTATAAAATAGGATATTTTGCTTCATCCGGTGTTGAATGGCCGGTTTATACTCCCGTTGCAACCGAAACAGAGCCCGGTATCATGGGAACCTATGACAATGGAGCAGCGCTGACCGAAGAAATAAAGAAAGCAAAGGAATACTGCGATTATATTATCGTTTATCCCCACTGGGGCTGGGAAAACACAACTCAGCTGACAGACTCTCAGCTGAATAACAGCAAAGCTTATATTGATGCCGGAGCCGATGCGGTTGTCGGTGACCATCCTCATATTTTACAGGGCATAGAGTTTTATAAAGGCAAGCCCGTAATTTACAGCATGGGCAATTTCTGGTTCAACACAAGAAATCAATATACCGGTATGCTTAAGCTGAAAATAACAGGCGATGAGATAGAAACGATTTTCATTCCCGGCAGACAGATAAACAGCGAAACTCATTATATCTCCGACCCTGCCGAGCAAAGAACTCTTTATGACCTTCTTGTAAGCTGGTCTCCGCGCAGAGCCATAGAAATAGACGACAACGGAGTAATAACTCCCAAGGAAGAAAACTGAAATGACAGAAAAACTTTACTATAAAGACGGATATATCCGCACCTTCAGTGCGAATGTCATCTCCTGCGAAAAAAACGGAAAAAATTTTGAAGTAATACTTGATAAAACCGCTTTTTTCCCGGAGGGCGGAGGACAGCCCGGTGACAGAGGATATATCGGCGAAGCAAAAGTCATTGACACCAAAGAGAAAAACGGAACTGAAATTCACATCTGCGACAGAGAAGTAAGCGGAGAGTGTGAATGCGGCATTGACTGGGATTTCCGTTTTCTCAATATGCAGCAGCATTCCGGCGAACATATTTTTTCGGGCTTCGTTCATCAGCTGACCGGCTTTGACAATGTGGGCTTTCACATGGGCGAAAACGAAATAACCGTTGATTTCAACGGCTTTGTGTCAAAGGAACAGCTTGCTCTGATTGAAAAACAAACAAACAAAACAATTTACTCAAATATTCCCGTTGAAGTGATTTATCCTGCCGACAGCGAGCTTAAAAATTATGATTACCGCAGCAAGAAAGAAATTACAGGTCAGGTAAGGCTTGTAAAAATAGAAGGAGCGGACCTTTGTGCCTGCTGCGGAACCCATGTTTCACGCACGGGCGAGGTCGGCATCGTCAAGGTCATTTCCGTCATGAATTACAAGCAGGGCGTACGCATAACCATCCGTGCCGGTCAGAAAGCACTTGACGATTATATTGAAAAAAATGAAAGCGTTGCGAATATCTCCGCTTCACTTTGCGCAAAGCCGAATGAAGTGGCGGATGCTGTCGAAAAGCTGAAAGAAAAGCTAAATGAAACAAGAATTGCATTAAATGAGGCAAAAAAAGAGCTTTTTGCGGTAAAATGCGCTGCCGTTACCGAAGAAAACCCGTTTATTATTGATAATTCGGGTTCCGCCGATGACGCAAGAATGCTTGCCGATATTCTTGCCGATAAGGTCAGCGTTTCATTTGCTTTTTCGGGAAATGACGAAACCGGCTATAAATATGCCGTCTGCAGCCGCAGCGAAGATGTCAGACCCATTGGCAAACAGCTCAACTGCGTTCTAAACGGACGGGGCGGGGGAAAGCCCGAAATCGTTATGGGCTCGGTTCCGGCAAAAAAATCAGAGATAGAAAAATTTATTGCCGACATAAAAACACGGTAATAATATAAAAACGAAAGGCGGTCTTATAATGAAAAAATGCGCAGTCAGATTTCTCAGCATAATACTCAGCCTGGCACTCCTTGTCTCTTTTTCCGCAGTCGGTTTTGCGGAGCAGCTCGATTACAAAATCAGTAATCCCTATGAAAGCGTTGCTTCTCTGCTTTCAGACCCGTCTGCTCATTACAAAACCAATCTTCACACCCACTCAACCGTAAGTGATGCAACCGTTGACTATGCTGATATGATAAAAGGCTATTATGAAAACGGATTTGACATCCTTGCCTTTGCCGATCACGGCGTTATCGGTAAAAACTGGAACGAAAGACCCACACAGCTTCCGCTTTATCTTTACCAGTATATTGCCGGCAGAAAAGTTACAAAACTCACCGATGATGAATTTGAAGCAATAACCGGGGGAACATACGCTTTCAGTGAGGAATCCGGCAGAACCGAGGGCAGGGGACTTCAATGTGTTCCCACAGCAATCGAGCTGAATATGCTGACAATGACAAAAAGCCATGTCAACGGCTATTTCTGCGATTTCGGTGTCGGTGACATAGGTTTTGAAAACGGCTTTGAATACGCCGTAAAAAATGTTGAAAAAGCGGGAGGAATTTCCGTTATCAATCACCCGGGTGACTGGCTCGGCTCTGCAACGCATCCCGAAAAAGCAAGAGATATTAAAAATGTCCGCTATTTCGGAGATATTTTCAATAAGTATAAGAGCTGTATCGGTATGGAAGTGCTGAACCGTGTTGATTCCGTTACATCCTCCGACCGTATTCTTTGGGACCATATTCTTCAGTATGTCATTCCCCGCGGGGAACGCACCGTCTGGGGCTTCAGTAACAGCGACGCTCACAAGCTTACCGATATTGATACATCCTACATGGATTTCATCCTTCCCGAATACAGCGTTGAAAATGTAAAAAACGCCATGGAAAAAGGTACATTCTTTGCCGTCGGCCGCAGAGCCCGCAAGGAAATGCCAGACGATTTTGTAGGCACGGGACCCATTCCCTCGGTTATCGGTCTGACTGTTGACGACGAAAACGATGTTATAACCGTCATCGCCGGGAATACCGATAAGGTTCAGTGGATCGCCAACGAAAATATAATTTTCGAATCAACCGAAAAGAATGATGACGGAACCATAACCTCCGTTATCAGACTCAGAGAGCTCAGTGATGATATAACCTGCTATGTCCGCTTCCAGCTTATCGGTGAGGGCGGTATATGCCTGTCACAGCCCTTTATCTGCGATGACGGAAATATGGCAAGATTTATCATTGAGGACGACAGAACAGACTCTCAGATTTTCTTTGAAAAGCTCACAAGAACATTGATGAGCCTGAGAATATATGTTGTCTTCCAGGAGCTTTACAGAAAAATTTTCTGATAAAAAGCTTTCGTTATAAATGAAAATTCCGGGATTTCAGATGTTCTTTCTGTTATCCCGGAATTAATTTATATCTTTTTAATTTTGTCTGCGCTGTAATGCAGCAGCCGTTTATTATTCCGATTTCAGCCAGTTATCAAGAAACTTCATCTGCTCTTCGGTGTGGAACCAGTGTTCTCCGTTCTGCATTACGGTAAGTGACGCACCCGTTTTTTCCGCAAAATCAGAAATTGTTTCAATAGAAGTTAGCTTATCTTCACTGCCGTAAAGAACAGCTGTCGGAACAGACCAGTCTGTTTCTCTGCTCTTAGCGTAAAAATAATATTTCCATGACAGAGTCTGACCGAAGGCTGTTTCAACCTCACCTTTTTCCCGAAGCTCCGCTTCACTTACGCCCGACATACACATCATTTCTTCAATCAGCTTCCGCATATTTACAACGGGAGAAATGAAATAAGCCTTGTCAATTTTTTTGTCCGATAAAGAGCACATTGCAAAATATGCACCGATACTGTTCGCAATCAATATTACCGATTCATATTTACCGCACAACGAATCAAACAAAAGCGGAAATTCTTTTTCGGCTTCCCACGGAAATTCCGAGCGGTAATCAAAACCGATAACATCATAGCTCTCAAAAAGCTTTTCATAGTGCTTTGCTTCTTCACTGTTTCCGCCCTGACCGTGAATATATATAACTGATTTTTTCATTGGAATACCTTATTGACTTACTCTGAATGTTCTTGAGCTTTCCGGTGAATCCATAAAGAATTCAAAGGATAAGCTGTAAGTTCCGTCTGCCATAAGCTGTACGGAATAGCCGTCATAACCGTTTGCCGAAGCGGCTTCATATTTTACCCATTCTCCGCCGACAAGCTCTTCAATAACGGGGGCTTTCATACTGTCAAAACCGTCAATTCTGACCGCGTTGACATTTCTGCTGCCGCTTACCGTAAATTCAGCTTCATTGTTTTCGGCCTTTACCCTTGAAAGATAAGTGTCGGCTACAACCTCGCCTTTTGCCGCTGATATACTGACGGGAGTAATAACGCTGTCTTCACGGACTTTCACCAGTATATCGTCATTCTTTTCCGAGCCGATACCGTAGGGGAGAAGTATCATATTGATTTCGATGCTGTCGCCTTTCTTGAAGGTCATTTCTTCTCTGTCAAGAGTAAGCACACCCATTGTGGTCTTATCTTTGGTCTTTTCTCTGAAAACAAACGGGATTTTTTCTTCTTTACCGTTAACCGTGATTTTGCTGTCTTTGATTATAAGTCCGAAATTCGTTCCGAAATTCGAAACAGCATTTATCGTGTCATCGGTAATTGAATAGAAGCTGAAATAAGGTGCTTCACTGCCCAAAGTATGATAAGTGAGCTTATCTGAAACAGATGAATGTACCGCTTCGTTGTTTTCGTTAAGATAACTGATGTTATTAAAGGCAACATATCTGCCGTCAAAATAGAAAATATCAAAATCTTTTCTGAAATTTTCTATTGTCATGTCATCTGTAAAATCTACCTTAAGGGTATAATATGTTCTGTTTTCGTCGGTCTGCGGCATTTCAACATGGCGAAGAGAATAATTATATTTTCCGCTGTCTGCCGTGTAATAATCGGTTATGTCTGCATACATATTTCCGCTTGAAGCTATGTTGCTGCCTGTAAATTCAGATAAAACATCTTCTTTGCAGGCTTTATCCTTATATTTCATAAAGCAGAGGATGCCGACGGAGTTGAATTGCGGCTGTGTTTCCCAGATCTGACCGCTTCTGCATCTGAAATCGGGCAGGGTCCAGCCGTCACGCCCGAATACAAAATAGGGGGCTATGCAGTTTGATTCGGTTGCACCGGTAGAAAGATGATAATATGAAACATGGAATTCAATGGATGAAATCTGTTTGAGAGGATATTTGCCCCAGTTCTGGCTGAGCATTATGATTGTAAAATCAAGGTCACTGTTTGCCTTTACAACAAGAGGATAGTAAGCGTCACTGTATGCATAATCCAATTTGCTGTAAAACGGTTCTCCGCCGTCACCCTTGAAGTTTTTGCAAACCTCCGGGTCAACGGGAGCGAGAACATTGTTGCTGTCAAGCAAAACGGAGGATTCAACACCGCCGTGAGTATCATTTGTGCCTCTGAAAATTATTTTTCTGTCTTTGCTGTCACCTTTGATTTTTATTTTTGACCAAAGCTGAGTGTCGGGGTTGTCATAGGCAACCTGGAAAGTAAAAACATCCGTACTGACGGAATAAGTGCCTCTCAAAGGCTCGTATCCGATAACCTTTCCGTTTGCATTTGTGTCTGTTACGGTTATTTCAAGAGGATTTTTTTCTTCATAAGCTGCGGCGGCAACTCCGTCAAAGGAATGTGTTTCATCCGTATATATTCTGCAGCCGAGAGTTATTTTGTTGTATTTATAATCTCCGCTTTCATCAAAAGCGTTAAGACCGTCTTCGGGATCATAATCGGCAAGCTGGGTGATAACATAATTATTGTCTTTTTCAACAATATCAAGAGATTTTCCGCAAGCTTCATTTTCCGTAATGAAACCGATGATTCCCGTACCGTCTATATCAAATGCTGCATATTCCACACTCATGGGGTCAATATTTTCGGCTGATGAATGTATTCCGTTTTTATCGGCTATGCTTACCGCCTTGACCTTATCCGACGGAATGCTTATTTCGCTTCCGAAGGACTTGACATTCTTTGTCGGTTTTTCGGAAAGCAGGGAATAATCCATATAAAGCTTATCGGCAAAAACATGATAACCCTTGTCAACACCGAAATCGCCGATATAAAAATCTCTTACTCTTACTTCATAATAATAAATACCGAGTCTTATGGTGTTGATTCTGCCGATTTTTTCATTATAATTTTCAAAATATTTTTTGACGCCGAATTTATCCGTATAAAAGGATTTAAAAGAATTTTCAATATATGCTTTTCCGTCATTTGTGCTGAGAGATGCATATCTTTCAACTCCGTCAAGCTCATGGATAAATGTCACCTGAGAGTTATGGAAGGTATATGAATCTCTGTTGCTGTCGCCGTAAGCGGCACTTACCGTGTTTCTGAGACCTGCCGCATACTCGGCGGAGGGGATAAGATTACTTTCATCCTTATATTTAACTGACACGGAAGATGCCTCCTTATACATCGGTTTAACTTCGGAAGCAAGCCTTGCGGGCGTTACTATTCCGAGAGAAATAAGCAAAGACTGGATGCAGGCAAAAAGAGAAATAAAAAATTTTTTTATTGCAAGTATCATAAATAAACCTCCGTTTAATCTGTATAATAAAATATTATCATCACAAAATGAAATATTCAACAGAATTTCTTAAAATACTTAACATAATTCACTTTTTTTGCAAAAACCCTTGATATTATTTTAATTATATATTATAATACAATGGATATTAGAGCAGACAAAGCTTTTCTTTTATCATGTGGCGTGTGGGTCCTGTGCGACAGGGCACCGTGAACCATGTCAGGCGGGTGAACCGAGCAGCATTAAGCGGACAGTCTTGTGCGCCACAGTCTGCCTGCCGCCATATGATAAAGGAAAAGCTTTTTTATACGAAAGGGGTGTGAGAAATGTACAGGGCACTTTACAGAAAATGGAGACCTGCCGTTTTTGATGATGTTTACGGCCAGCCTCATGTTACAAAAACGCTTAAAACAGAGCTTGAAACAGGCCGTGTTTCTCACGCTTATCTTTTCACGGGCTCAAGAGGAACGGGAAAAACGACCTGCGCAAAAATACTTTCAAAGGCCGTCAACTGTCTTCACCCGGTAAACGGAAACCCCTGCAACGAATGTGAAATCTGCAAGGGTATCGACAGCGGTTCGGTTATGGATGTTATTGAAATCGATGCTGCCAGCAACAACGGCGTTGATAATATCCGTGACCTGCGTGAAGAAGCAAATTTCACGCCCGCTTATGCAAAATACAGAGTATATATCATAGATGAGGTTCATATGCTTTCAACGGGAGCCTTCAATGCTCTTTTGAAAACTCTTGAAGAACCTCCCTCACATGTTATTTTCATTCTGGCAACAACGGAAATTCATAAATTACCGGCAACTATCCTTTCAAGATGTCAGCGTTTTGATTTCAAGCGTATTTCGTCTGCCGATATTGTGGCAAGGCTTAAATTCGTTGCCGAAAAAGAAAATGTTATCATATCTGACGAAGCTGCAAATTTAATTGCGAATATTTCCGACGGCGGAATGAGAGATGCACTTTCCCTTATGGACAGATGCCTTTCAATCACCGACAATATTGATGAAGCTGTTGTCAGCGACGCTGCGGGAATTGCCGGAACAGCACATCTTTTTGAGTTTTCCGATTACATTTCAAAAGCGGAATTTACAAAAGCTCTTACACTTGTTTCAAAGCTTCACAGTGAAGCCTGCGATATTGACAGTATTTGCACCGGGCTTTGTGAGCATTTCAGAAATCTTATGGTCGCAAAAACCGTTTCCGATTGCAGCGGACTTATAATCTGTTCAAAGGACGAGCTTGCCGCTTATAAAGAAAGAGCTTCAAAATTCAGTATATCAAAAATTCTCGAATGTATTGATATTTTAGGCGAAACCTCAAACATAATCAAAAATTCAAATAATAAAAAAATTCAGCTTGAAGCCGCGGTAATTAAAATGTGCGGTCTCAGAAATGTTGAAAATTCCGGTTCCTCCGATATTGATTCAAGGCTTTCGGCTCTTGAAGAAAAAATTTCTTCGCTTGTAAACGGAAATATCGGAATTACTCCCGCAGAGCCGGAAAAGAAAGAATATAATCCTTTTATTGACGGTCCCGCAAAGAAAACGGAACCCGAAGAAATCAAAACATCCGCTCCGCCCGAAGTACCGAAGGAAGAAATAAAAGAAAATCCGGAGCTTGAAACAAAAGAACCGGAAATTCCGCAGGAACCTGCTCCGGCTCAGACTTATCCCGACGGGCCTTTCTCACTCTGGCCCGATATTATGGAAAGAACCATAAAATATAACCCTCCGCTTTATGCCATGCTCGGCGATACTTCGGCAGTAATAGAAAAAGGAAAACTGATAATTCTTACGGAAAATTCATCTCTTGCTCCGTTTCTTCTTGAAATGTCAAGATTTGAAGACTTAAAAAAAGCAATAATAGATGTGACCGGAAGCGTAATGAAAGCAACTATTCGCCGTGTTTCACATCAAAAGCAGGAAAATGAAAGCACAAGTCCCATCCTTGAAGCATTCAAACAAAAAGTAAAAGAATTCAACAGTGATGAATAAGGAGAATAAGTTATGAAAGCAAGAATTCCCGGCGCACAGCAGGGCGGCGCAAACAATATGATGAAAAAAATCCAGGAAATGCAGGAAAATATGGAGAGAATCCAGGCTGAGGTTGAAGCATCCGAATTTACTTCTTCCGTCGGCGGCGGAGCTGTTGAAGTCACCGTAAACGGTGCTCATGAAGTTACTGCTGTTAATCTCAAGCCCGAAATCGTTGACCCCGAAGATATTGAAATGCTTGAAGATCTTCTCATTTCCGCTTTCAATGAAAGCATCCGTAAAGCAAGCGAAGCCATGGAAAAAGGCATGGAGCAGGCTAAAGGCGGACTTTCAATACCGGGTATCCTTTAATGGACAGCTTTACACCTTCTCTTGAAAATCTGATTGATAAATTTGCCCGTCTTCCCTCTGTCGGAAGAAAGAGCGCACAACGACTTGCATTTCATATTCTCAGCGCCGATGAAAAAGAAGTAAACAGCTTTATTGATTCAATAATTAATGCAAGGGCTTCCATAAAAAGATGCTCCGTATGCTGTAATTTTACGGATTCAGATATTTGTCCGATTTGCTCTTCAAAAGAAAGAGATAAAAGCGTTATCTGTGTCGTTGAAGACCCGAGAGATGTAATGGCTTTTGAAAAGACTCATGAATATAACGGACTTTATCATGTTCTTCACGGTGTCATTTCACCGATGAATAATGTTAACCCCGAAGATATATGTATAAAAGAGCTTCTTGCAAGGCTCGGTTCCGACGAAATCAAAGAAATCATTATGGCTACCGACCCGACAGTTGAAGGCGAAGCAACATCAATGTATATTTCAAAGCTCGTCAAACCTCTCGGCATAAATGTGACCCGTCTTGCTTACGGCGTTCCCGTTGGTGCAGACCTTGAATATGCCGATGAATTTACTCTCATCAGAGCTATGGAAGGCCGCAGTAAAATGTGAATTCACTTGAATAAAGTGAAATGATTTACACACTTTTTTTCACTCTGATTTCACATCAATTCACGGTTTACACATTAAAAAAATTCATTCACTTTTTCTACTTTTTATTCAATGGCTGCCGTGTAAAACTCATATCTAAAAAACCTTGACTTAAAAGGATTTTCGGAGTTTTACCACATTTTCACCGACCCTACTATTACTACTAAACTATATCTTATCTTACCTGTCTTACACACGGAAATTTCTCTTATTAAGGAGGAACTGTTATGAAATTCACCTGTAACTCATTTGACCTTTCGGAGGCTTGCCAGATAGTTCAGAGAGCAGCTTCAACAAAAACCGCAATCACTTCTGTTGAGGGTATTCTCATTGTTGCCGAGGACGGTAATCTCTGCCTTACCGGTTATGACCTTGAAATGGGTATAACCACAAGCATTTCCTGCAATGTTCAGGAAAGCGGCAAAATTGTCGTTAATGCAAGAATGCTCAGCGAAACCCTCAGAAAGCTTCCCGATCTTTCCGTTCATTTTGATTCCGATTCAAGACATATTGCTTCCATTGAATGCGGTGAATTCAAAACGACAATTATCGGAATGAGTGCTGAGGATTATCCCGAGCTTCCTTCAATCAGCGGCGGATATAATGTTACTCTCAATCAGCCTATTCTTAAGGATATGATAAGAAAGACAATTTTTTCTGCTGCAATCAAAGATGCAAAGGTAGTTCATACCGGCGTTAAATTTGAAATTGAAGAAGGTCACATTCGTCTTATTGCCGTTGACGGTGTTCGCCTTGCCATAAGAAACGAAAATATTGAATATTCAGGTGAAACTCTTTCTTTCGTTGTTCCCGCAAAAACCCTTAATGAAGTAATGAAGCTTCTTTGTGATGAAGATGAAGAAATTTATCTCTCGGTAGGTAAAAGACATATTACTTTCAAGGTCGGCAGTTATGATATTATTTCCCGCCTTCTTGATGGCGAATTTCTTAACTATAAAGCGGCAATACCTCCATCAACAAAAACAGTTGTAAAGGTAAATACTGCAAGCTTCCTTGAAAGTCTTGACAGAACTTCACTTATTATCACAGATAAAATCAAGAGCCCCATTAAATGTATTTTTGCCGATAATATAATAAAGATGTCAAGTAATGCATCAATAGGTGCATCAAGTGACAGAATCGGTGCCGTAATTGAGGGTGACGACTGCACGGTAGGCTTTAATAATAAGTATATGATTGATGTTCTTCGTGTCTGTGATACGGATGAAGTAAGAATTATGCTTAACGGCCCCGTTTCTCCCATTCTTGTTGTTCCCAATGACGGTGACAGCTTCATATTCCTTATCCTTCCCGTGAGGCTGAAAAATGAAGATTAAAGTAAAAATAGCGGAAAAACCCGTTATCGAAAAAAAGATAGATACTGATTTTATCAGAGTGGATGCTTTTCTTAAAATGAATGATGCTGTTCAGTCTGGCGGCCATGCAAAAATAGTCATTCAGGACGGAGAAGTTAAGGTCAACGGTGAGGTTTGTACCCAGAGAGGAAAGAAGCTCCGCACCGGAGATCAGGTTGAATTCAACAGAGTAATTTATAAAGTAAAATGATTTGACCGGAGGTAGAAATGAAAATATTATCACATTCCGCCTCCGGCTTCAGAAACCTTGAAAATATTGAATTTGAGCCTCACGGCGAAATGAATATAATTTACGGCGAAAACGGTCAGGGTAAAACCAATATTATTGAAAGTATATGGATGATGACCGGTTTTTACAGCTTCAGAGCAAGAAAAAATATCCAGCTTATTAAAGAAGGAAAAAGTGAAGCTGTAATTGAAAATAAATTTTATTCACATGGGCGTGAACAACTGGCTCAGATGAAAATAAACCAAAAAAAAGAGCTTGTGTTAAACGGAGTAAAGGAAGAATCGCCCAGAGCAATGATAGGTTCCTTTTACTCCGTTGTTTTTTCGCCCAACACTCTCGGAATTATTCAGGACGGACCTTCGGAGAGAAGAAAAATGCTTGATATAGGTTTAAGCCTTATCAAGCCGAATTATGCCCTGCTCATGTCCCGTTACCTCAGAATAATCGACCAGAGAAATACTCTTCTTAAAAAATACGGAGAAAGAAGCTTTGAGCACGAATATTATTTTGCTCCGTGGGATGAAGAGCTTGTAAAGACGGGTGCAAAAATAATCAAATACCGTCTTGATTATATTGAAGCGCTTTCGGAAAAAGCATCCGAAATTTATACCGGAATAAGCTCGGGCAGAGAAAAGTTTGGTTTTTATTACGATTTTATGCGTGAAAATACCACGGAAGATGTAATAAAGGATAAACTCAGAGCTGACCTTGAAAAAAGCCGCGAAGCAGATGTAAGAAGGCTTTATACGGGTGTCGGGCCTCACTCTCATGACCTTATAATGACATTGAACGGTAAAGATGCAAGAACTTACGGTTCGCAGGGTCAGCAGCGTTCCTGTGCTCTTTCTCTTAAGCTGGGAGAAGCTGATATGATAAAAAAAATAACGGAGGAAGACCCCGTTGTTTTACTTGATGATGTTATGAGCGAGCTTGATGAAGGCCGCCAGACCTTTATTCTCAATTATCTCGGCAGTCGCCAGGTTTTTATAACCTGCTGCGATAAATCCACCCTTATAAGAGCGGGAAAAGGAAAAGTTTTTGAAGTAAAAAACGGTGAAATCATACCTGAATAGGAGAAAGCAAATGTATCTTCATCTCGGACTTGATAAAATTGTCACTCATGATGAAATAATAGGCATTTTTGACCTTGATAATACCACGGTGCAAAAAAATACAAGAGATTATCTTGCCCGTGCGGAAAAATCCGGAATAGTGGAAAATGTCTGTAATGATTTACCGAAATCCTTTGTTGTATGCGAAAAAAAAGGAAAAAACAAGGTTTACATAACTCAGATGTCAACATCAACATTATTAAAAAGAGCTGAATCAAAGAAGGTATTCTGAAAAAAACCTCTCCCTGTTTTCACAGAGAGAGGCATTTTTATTTACTGAACATAACCGCCGACGGTAAGAAGGAATCCGCCGAACTGAGCACCGAATTCGGGGCCGCCGTCCATGATGATTCTGCCGTTCTTGGTAGCATCAAGCATATCGTCGGTACCGAGAAGGGTTCCGAGTGCGCTCTTGAAGGAGTCGAAGCGAAGGGTGAAGAAAGGCATTGCTCTCTTGTAGTCGCCTCTGCCTGCCTTTGAATGACCGGCCTTGATTCTGATGAATGCAGAAACTTCGGGATGGTCATTAACAGCGAGAGCGTAAACACGGTCGGGGCTCTTTGCGGCCCACTCGTGAACTTCATCGTGACCGTTCTTGTTAAGGGTGCTTATACCGCTGGTAAGAAGATAGAAGAAGCACTTAACCATAAGTCTCTGAGTTTCTTCATCATCGGGAGCTTCTTTTGCGGTAAGAAGTGAGCTCATTTTAAGCAGAACCATCATAAAGGAAATGAAGGTGGGCATATTTTTAACTATGCCGTGCATTTTGGGCAGGGTCTTGGGACCGATATTGCCCTTGAAAAATGCGTTCATCTGCTCAACTGATTTGAATTCAAGCTCAATATTTGTGTGCTCTTTGTCACTGACTTTATCAGCGTGAACGACCCACTCGCCGGAATTGATGATAAAATGAGTTGCATATTTACCGTCGGGAGCATCGGGATCGTCTGCACTTATCTGAATAACTGCATGAGTGTTCTCAAATTTCTTTGCAAGCTCGGGAACATCACCGGCAATGGTTTTCAGAAGCGGAAGAGCACCACAGAGAAACAGTTTGTTTGTAAACATTTCATCTCTTGAAGCCATATTAAATAGATCCTTTCTGTTGCTCTTCTGTATTAATATTCGTCGTCCCAGTCGTTGTCTTCTTCAAAGTCTTTCTTCATAACTTCACGAACGGAAGCAATAATGCCGTTGGCATCAATACCTGCATCAGCCATGATGTCTTCCTGAAGACCGATCATTGCGAAGGACTTGTGGCCGAGCATCTTGAATGCGCATGCCTTACCGCTTTCAACAACAACTTCGGAAACAGCTGAGCCGAGACCGCCGGTAACAAGGTGATCTTCAACTGTGATGATTCTTCTGGTCTCAAGAACTGCCTTAAGGATAGCATCCTTATCAATGGGCTTAAGGGTGTGCATGTTGAGAACACGAACACTCAGACCGTCGGCATTCTTAAGGAATTCGGCAGCTTTCTTTGCCTGAGCAACGCAGGAGCCGCAAGCGATAACGGTAATATCTGTACCTTCATTGATGGTAACAGCTTTACCTACTTCAAAGCCGTAGTCCATGTTATCATAAAGAACAAGGTCAAAACCACGGTTGATTCTGATGTAGAAGGGGCCCTCTGTTGCATAAGCGGCGTTAACTGCATTAGCGGTTTCAAAGCCGTCAGCGGGAACGATAAGGGTCATGTTGGGCATTGCTCTGATGATAGCAAGGTCAGCGATTGCATGGTGAGTTGAACCTGCCTGACCGAAGGAAGTACCTGAGTGAGTGGCAACGATCTTAACATTTGCTTTCTGATAGCAGATGTCGGTGTGAACCTGATCGCAGGATCTCATTGAGGTGAAAGCTGAGAAACCGGAAACAAAGGGAATCATGCCGGCTTTAGCCATACCTGCGGCAACACCCATCATATCCTGCTCTGCAATACCTACATTGATAACTCTCTCGGGGCAAACCTTAAGAACGTCACCGAGCTTTGTTGATTTTGCAAGGTCGGCTGTAATGGCAACAACCTTGGGATCCTTTAACATTATATCAGCTATTGCTTTACCGTAAATTTCAGCGGTAGCAACTTCTGTCTGATCGATTGCGTTATAAACAAATCCGCCTGCCATAATTATTCAGCCTCCTTTTCTGCGCGTGCAACACGCTCTGCATAGTAAGCGTCAAGTTCGCCCTTATGCTTTTCAAATGTTGCGTCGTCGATTGCCATATAGTGGCAGTGATAGTCGCCTGCAACAGATGCAAGACCTGCGCCCTTAACTGTATCCATAATGATACAAGTGGGATTCTGAGGCTTCTTTGCTCTTTCAATAGCGATGTCGATAGCGTCGCAGAGCTCTTTGATGTTGTTTCCGTCAACAACCATGGTTTCAAAACCGAAAGCAACAAACTTGTCCTTAAGAGGCTCAAGCTTCATAACATCTTCGGTGTTACCGTCGATCATGCAGTGGTTTCTGTCAATGAAAACGATGCAGTTTGAAAGATTATAGTGGTTCATTGTCATGAAGCCTTCCCAGTTGGAGCCTTCACCGAGCTCACCGTCACCGGTAACTACATAAGTGAGGTAATCTTTGCCGAGAAGTCTTGCTGCAAGAGCTGTACCTGCGGCGATTGAGGGGCCGTGACCGAGAGAACCGGTGGAGGCGTCAACGCCGACAACCTTGTTGGAGTCAAGGTGCATACCCATTTTAGAACCGGAAAGGTTAAAAGTCTTGAGCATTTCGGGGTCATTGAAGCCCTTGTCGCAAAGAACGGGAGCATAAGCGATTGCTGCGTGACCCTTTGAAAGAATGAATCTGTCTCTGTCTTCCCACTTGGGTTCCTCAACCTTTATGTTGAGATACTTATGATACATAACTGTGAGAAGGTCCATAACGGACATACCGCCGCCGAGGTGGCCGCTGCCTGCCCATACAGTTGTCTGAAGAGCAAGATGACGGAGCTCATTGGCTTTCTTTTCAAGACTAAGCCATTCCTGTTTTGTTAATGCCATAGGAACATTCCTCCTTGTGTTTTATATTCAGCGACAGAGCGTAAAGCTTTGTTGAGTATTTACGCTCTGCCCGCCAATTTTACATTATCAGCCGAGTTCGGGGTGATTCTTCTTTACTGCATGGAAAGCATCTTCGGCGATTTCGATAGTCTCCTTGATGTCTTCGTGAGTAAGAGAAGCATTGATGAAATGATTGTGGTGAGAAGCGAAGAAAGCGCCTCTGTTTACGCACTCTGCGATCCAGTCCTGATGAAGAAGAAGAGAATCATCGTTGGCAATTCTGAGATAGAAGAGAGCGGGAGCACCGGAAGCGATAAGATCAAATCCGTTTTCCTTTGCGGCGGCCTTAAGACCGTCGGTAAGCTCTGTGCCGAGCTCCTTGAAGAGCTTGGGAGTATCGAGCTTCTTCATCTTGTTGATGCAGGCGATACAAGCTGCGAAAGGAATTGCACTCATCCAGTAGGAGCCGGTGTAGGAAAGACCTGAAGCGGCACTCTTGAGGAATTCTTTACCGCAGAATGCAGACATATTCCAGCCGTTTGCAAGAGCCTTGCAGAAGCAGATGATATCAGCTTCAAAGCCGAAGAAATGGTCGGAACCGGCAAGGTCAAGACGGAAACCTGCACGAACGTCGTCAACGATAAGAACGATACCGTTGTCTGTGCAAAGCTTTCTTACTTCCTGCCAGAAGCCTTCTCTGGGGAATTTGTTATCATAGAAGTTACCGTGGTCATAGGGCTGAGCGATAACAGCAGCTATGTCATTATCTTCGGCAACGATCTTTCTGAGGGTCTCAATGTCATCCCAGTCAACATAGATGTTGTTGGCAACATCCTCGGGAAGAACACCGGGATAGTCAATCTTCTGAACCATGGGGGCAACACCGTGATAGAAGCCGTTGAAGAAGATGAGCTTCTTTTTGTGGGTGTGTGCACGGGCGGTAAGGATTGCACCGGAGGTGGCGTCGTTACCGTTCTTTGCAAAGAAAGCCCAGTCTGCACAGTTAACGGTGTCAACAAGGAGCTCTGCGCACTCAACCATGATCTTGTTGGGAGAGGTGGTGCAGTTGCCGAGCTTCATCTGTTTCATTGCTGCGGCATCAACATCGGGGTCATTGTAACCGAGAACGTTGGGGCCGTAAGCGCACATATAGTCAATGTATTTATTTCCGTCAACATCCCAGAAATAAGAGCCCTGAGCCTTATCTGAGAAACGGGGCCAACGGTTTACGGGGATGAACTGACCTTCTGCGGGGCCGAGATGACCGTAAACACCGGCGGGGATGACCTTGGCTGCTCTTGCGTACCATTCATCCGATTTGGTTGTTGAATATAAAGGGAATTCTTTACTCATTACTTTCTCCTCCTTATGCAAGATACAGACCGACTCTGTCAAGAATGCGGTTTACGTTGTCAAGCATTCCGACAAGTCCGTGCATTTCAACTCTGCCGGTACCGATGCAGGTAAGGGCATTGACATTGCCGTTGAAAAGAGCGTTTGCGGTTTCCATATCGGAGAATACCATTGCGCAGCGGTATTTTTCGGGTCTCTTCTTGAGGCAGAGAAGGTGATGATTCTTGCAGATAACTTCAACTGCGGGACCGTCTTTGATTGAAATCATAACACTGCCGTCAGCAATGTGGTCAGCGCTGAATTTACCGATTTCATCCTGATTGCCGACCTGTGCAATAGCTACGCCGACAACATAGAGGGTGAGAGTGGTGTTGATTCTGAAGAAATCGGGATCCTTAAGATCTTCTTCAGAGGGTCTCATATATTTGTTGAGAAGGTCTGTAAGTTTTGTGAAATCCTTGAGAAGGAAGGGGATGTGAATGAATCCCTTTGAGGGAACGGGAGTAACGGTTCCGTCAATAAGTCCGTTGAATTTTTCGCAGGAGCTGAAAGGAAGCTTTACATCGCAATTTTTGCAGCCCTGTTCCATTCTGCAGCGACCCTTATAGAATGTAAGGGTTGCGGAAGGACCGTTTTTGACATCAAAGCCTATTGAAATGGGCTTTTTGTTGGTGAGAATTTCGCCGGCTTCGGGGGCAAGCTCGCAAAGATTCTCAAGAGCACCCAATACTGCGTAAAGATTGATATACGCAAGGGTTTTCTGGTCAATCATGGTGATTTCCTCCTTTTTTGATATGACTCCGTTAATTTCGGAGCCTGCACCGCATAATGTATTACGGTGCATATAATGATAGCCATTTTATTTTAACAGATATAATATGCACTGTCAACAAAAAATGATGTTATTATGGTAAAAAATTATGTAATTTTCGGCAAAAAGGTGCAGAAAAGAAAAAAATGTAAACAGCAAAAAGCACAGAACCTGCTTTACGGCAGATTCCGTGCTTATTTCAACGAATGGTTTTTTACTTTTCTCTGACAAAATTACAAATGATTTTTGCCGCATTTGCCGCAGCCTTCGGCAGAAATTCCATATAATCCATATGTGATGAACCGTCGGCGCAGTCGCTTATGGCTCTGACAACTCCAAAGGGAACACCGTTTGAATAGCAGGTCTGGGCTATGGATGCACCCTCCATTTCGCAGACATCGGCACCGAAATTGTCAACTATGAAATCTTTCTTTACCGGGTCTGCTATGAACTGGTCTCCGGAAGCGATTCTGCCCGTATAAACCCTGCATTCTCCCGTTGCTTCGGCAGCCTTTATAAGTGCATTGTTTACTGCTTTGTCTGAAGGAATGTACACAAGGTCAATGCCTGAAATAAAGCCGAGAGGGTCGCCTATGGGAGAGGTGTCCATATCATGCTGTACAAGGGTTTCGCCTATTACAACATCACAGATTCCGTACTTTTTGTTAAGGCTTCCGCCCACACCGGTGTTTATGATACATTCCGGTTTGTATTCTGCTATCATTGCCTGGGCGCAGATTGCGGCGGCAACCTTGCCGATACCGCAGACTGCGGTAACGATTTCCTTACCGTCGAGCTTGCCTTTGACAAAGCGGCGGCCTGCAATCATTTTTTCTTCTTTGTCGGTCATAAGAGCTTCGACCGTGTCTATTTCGATTTTCATTGCTCCGATTATACCTGTCATTTTTCATGCCTCCGTAATTCAATATGCTGAAATTTTACCATAAACAGCATAAACTTTCAAGAATAAATGATTTGTGCGGGCAAAAACTGTTGAATTACTTTTATTTTTGTGATAATATTATAATAACTGTATTATGGAGGTAGTGTTTTTTGGAGTTTTACATAACAGTAGCTTTACTTGCCGCAGTTATAATTCTGCTGATTATTCTTCTTGTAAAGCAAGGCAAACCGAAAAATGACGGTACCGCCGAGAAATTGGCTTTGCTTGAAGACAGCGTTGATGACCTGAGTGAAGGCATCAAAACGGAATTTGAGCGTTCCCGCCGTGAAACATCTGCAACTCAGGCTCAGATGAGAGAAGAGAACGAGAGAATGCAGGACAGAATGAGGCAGGAAACCACAGCCGCTCTCGATACCGTAAAAACAAAAATGGAGCAGCTCAGGGTTGATAATTCGGACCGTCAGGCAAAGCTTGAAAAGGCAATGACCGAATCCCTCAATTCAATCAAGCTTGACAATGCGGCTCAGAACGAAAAACAGAGCAAAATGATGGGCGAAGCCGTTGACCGTATGCGTGAGAGCAACGAAAAAAAGCTTGAAGAAATGAGAGCAACCGTTGACGAAAAGCTCAACACGACATTGACGACAAGACTGGATTCTTCTTTCAAGACCGTTTCCGAAAGACTTGAAAGTGTATATAAATCTCTCGGGGAAATGAAAGAGCTTTCCGGCGGCGTTACCTCAAATGTGACGGCTCTCAACAGAATACTCACCAATGTAAAGGCAAGAGGAACCTGGGCTGAGGTTCAGCTTGGTTCGATTCTCGACCAGACAATACCCGGAATGTACGAAACGAATTTTGCCTCTGTTGAGGGTTCTGCGGACAGAGTTGAATTTGCGGTTAAAATCCCGTCGGGTGACGGAACCTGTGCCTATCTGCCCATTGACTCAAAATTCCCGATGGAGGATTATGTCCGTCTTTGTGATGCCGCAGATGAAGCAGATGCCGCCGCTCTTACCGCCGCAAGAAAGGCGCTTGAAGCGAGAGTGCTTAATGAAGCAAAAACCGTTGCAAAATATATAAATGTTCCGTTAACGACACCCTATGCCATTCTTTATCTTGCCACCGAAGGGCTTTATGCCGAGATTGCTTCTTCCAAAAACGGCATCGCCGAAAAGATAAGAGCGGAGTACAGCATTATGATTGCCGGGCCGTCAACCATTACGGCGCTGCTCAATTCTCTTTCTCTCGGCTTCCGTGCCGTTGCCATAAACGAAAAGGCAAATGAAGTCAGAGAGCTTCTTGCCGCGGCAAAGAAGCAGTATGATGTTTTCGGTGACGTTCTCAAAAAGGCTCATAAAAAGATTACCGAGGCCGGTGATACTCTCGGTGAAGCGGAGCACAGAAATGAAATTATCCGCAAAAAGCTTCGCAAGGTTGAAGAAATTGACGGCGGAAACGCCGACGAAATACTCGGAATAAATGAAATTTCAGACGATTGAGGAGGAAATAAACATGAAAGACCCTAAAGAAATTCTTGCCGGTATGACTCTTGAAGAAAAAGCTGCTCTCTGTGACGGCAGCGATTTCTGGCATCTCAAGGGAATGGAAAAATACGGCATTCCCGAAGTTATGGTTTGCGATGGCCCTCACGGTCTTCGTAAAAAGGATTACAGCAAAAAAGGTATCAGTATTTCCACAAGCGTTCCTGCAATAAGTTTTCCGACAGCTGCAACAACAGCCTGCTCATGGGACCCCGAGCTTTTATATGAAATGGGTGTTGCTCTCGGTAAAAAATGTCAGAAAGAAAAAGTCGGTGTGCTTCTCGGCCCCGGCATAAATATGAAGCGCTCACCCCTTTGCGGCAGAAACTTTGAATATTTTTCGGAAGACCCCGTGCTTGCCGGTGAAATGGCGGCGGGTCTGATAAACGGTGTTCAGTCCATGGGCGTCGGCACCTCTCTTAAGCATTTCTGCGTCAACAGTCAGGAAACACGCAGAATGGTCGTTGATTCAGTTGTTGATGAAAGAGCACTCAGAGAAATCTATCTCAGAGGCTTTGAAATTGCCGTTAAGAAGGGCAAGCCCTGGACGGTAATGAATTCCTACAACAAAATAAACGGTTTCCACGGCTCCGAAAACTACCACACCCAAACCGAAATCCTCAGAAATACATGGGGTTTTGACGGCGTTCTTGTCAGCGACTGGGGTGCCGTTAATGACAGAGTTCTCGGCATGAAGAACGGCAATGACCTTGAAATGCCTTCATCCTCTGGCTCCGGTACCAAAAAAATAATTGAGGCTGTAAAAAACGGCGAGCTTGATGAAGCGGTTGTTGACGAAAGAGCACTCAATGTTCTTAAGCTCATAAAGAAATGTGCCGACGGTGCCGTAAGCAACTATCAGTATAATGACGCCGATGACCAGGGTCTTGCAAGAAAAATAGCAGGCAGGTCAATGGTGCTTCTTAAGAATGACGGTATTCTTCCTCTTGATATGAAGAAGAAATATGCCGTTATCGGTGAGCTTGCAAGAACACCGAGATATCAGGGCGCAGGTTCCTCACATATCGTTCCTACTCAGCTTGATAACGCATTTGACGAGCTTAAAAAGCTTGGCTGCAAAGTTGAGTTTTCACAGGGCTATGAGCTTTCCGTTAAAAAAGCATCCAAAAACAAAGACCATATCGACAGAGCCGTTGCACTTGCAAAAAGATGTGACGCCGCTATCGTTTTCGTAGGTCTTACCGACGAATATGAGGCAGAGGGCTTTGACAGAACTCACATGGAGCTTCCCGCCGTTCATAACGAGCTTGTCAATGCTATTGTCAAGGCAAATCCCAACACAATAGTTGTACTTGCAGGCGGTTCACCCGTTGAGCTTCCCTGGGACAACAATGTTAAAGCGCTTCTCAATTCCTACCTCGGCGGTCAGGCAGGCGGCGGTGCCGTTGCCGATATACTTACGGGCAAGGTAAATCCCTCCGGTAAGCTTTCCGAAACCTATCCCATGTGCTACGGCTGTACCCCCGCAAAGAATAACTTCCCCGGCAATCCCGCTACGGTTGAGCACAGAGAAAGCATATATATCGGTTACAGATATTATGAGAAAATCGGCAAGCAGGTGCGCTATCCCTTCGGCTTCGGTCTTTCATATACGACCTTTGAATATTCCGACCTTGTTTTTGACAAGAGCGAAATGGATGAAAACGATAAGCTGAATGTTTCCTTCAAGGTAAAGAATACGGGCAGTGTTGCAGGCTATGAAACCGCTCAGCTCTATGTTGCCGATAAGGAAAGCACGATTTTCCGCCCCGTCAAGGAGCTTAAAGGCTTCAAGAAAATCTGGCTTGAGCCCGGCGAAGAAAAGGAAATCAGCATCACTCTTTGCAGAAGAGCTTTCGCATTCTGGAATGTAAATACCGATGACTGGTGCGTTGAGAGCGGTGAATTTGACATTATGGTCGGTGCTTCCTCTGCGGACATCAGACTTTGCAAAACCGTTACCGTCAATGCCGCACCTGCAGATATACCCGATTACAGACAGACGGCTCCCGTATATTATGACGGCAATGTTCAGGAAGTTCCCGATGAGCAGTATGTTGCTCTTCTCGGCAGAGAGCTGCCTCAGAAAGAAAAGGATAAGAGCCTTCCCATTGATATTACCGATAATTTTGAAAACTGTCAGCATACAAAGAACGGTAAAAAGCTTTACAATCTTCTGAGCAAGCTTATTCCCGACGGTTTTGCCAGAGGAATTGCTCTTCAGACCCCGTTCCGTGATTTCATCAGCATGAGCGGCGGCGTTTTCAACGAAAAAATGGCAGAAGGACTTGTTCTTATCCTCAGCGACAAGAAAGGCGGTATCCGCAAGATACTCAGCCAGATACCCAAGGCACTGAAGGGTATCGGCCCTCTTCTCAAGAGCATCTGATGATTAACCGTTTTCTTCCTCGGAAAAAGGAGTTGTAATTTTGGAAAAAGTTCCTCTCAAAGAAAAAATCGGCTACGGTGTCGGTGCCGTAGGCCTTGACCTGAGTTACGGTCTGTTTTATTCATATCTTTCGCTTTATCTTACAAACGCTCTGAAAATAAGCCCTCTTTTCCTGCTTATTCTTGCACCTCTTGCGAGAATATGGGACGGTGTAAATGACCCGATGATGGGCTCAATAGTTGACAGAACGAAAACAAAAATGGGTAAGCACCGCCCCTGGATACTTACGGGGGCCATGCTCAACGCCATTGTTCTTTCCCTGCTTTTCAATAATCCCGTCGGCGGGGGAAAAGGACTTTATATTTATGTGGCAATATTCTATATACTCTGGGGAATGACGAATACCCTCGCGGATATTCCTTTCTGGAGCATGGTTCCGTCATTTGCAACGGAGGAAAAGGACAGAAATCTTGTTTCCACCATTGCAAGAACCTTTTCAGGCCTCGGTCAGGGTATAGTTTCGATTCTCACTTCAATCATAGTTGCCTATCTCGGCGGAGTTGCCGGCAGCAACCTTGATGAAATGGGTGCGGAAGCTCTTCAGAAGGGCTTCGGGAAATGGTCGGTTATATGTGCTGCCGCCCTTGTGATTTTTGCCGTTGTCAGTGTTGCTTCCACAAAAGAAAGAAATGTGGTCGTTTCCGCCGAAAAATTCTCCTTCGGAAAAGCTATCGGCGTTATCCGTCACAATGACCAGCTTCTTACATTCATGCTTTTTGCCATGATTTCAAACTGCGGTTATTATATGACCTCGGGTATCAGCAGCTATTATTTCCTTCAGGTCAGAGGTGACCTCACACTTCAGTCGAAATTCAATCTTCTCGGCTCAATCGGCTCCGTGCTTTCGATTCTCGTTATTCCCGTCTGCGATAAATTCATGAGCAACAGGGCAACATACAGATTTTCTCTCCTTACTGCCGTTGCGGGCTATATCGGTATGGCAGTAACAGGCTACTGCTTCGGCGGCAATGTGCTTGCTCTCGGAATATTCTATCTTATCGCTTCCGTGGGAATCGGAAGTATGTTCGTAAATCAGACCGTAATGCTTGCGGATATTGTTGACTACGGTGAATACAAGCTGGGCACAAGAAACCAGAGCCTTACATTCTCAATGAAGGGCTTTTTGCAGAAAATGGCTTACACCCTGCAGTCTGTCATTATGTATGCGGCTTTTGTTGCGACAAAGTATGATTTCAGCTCCGGTGCAAAGCAGACCGTAAATACAGCCGCCAACAGTGCCATAACCGCAATGATGTTCATAGTACCTCCGGTCATGATACTTATTTCGTTCTTCATTTTCTCCGGAAAATATAAAATACACGGTGCCTTCAAGCGCGAGGTTCTTGACACGGTTACGAAAAAAAGAGCCGAGCTTGAGGCAGAATAAGCCCCGGAAGGAGAAAGCAAAATGTCATCAACGACAAAAAATCTGATTTTTCAGACTTTTCTGAAAGTTCTTGAAACAAAGCCCTTTGACAAAATAACCGTCAGGGATATTGTTGAGAGCTGTAACATAAACAGAAACACATTCTACTATTATTACTCGGATATCTACGAGCTTCTTGAAGAAATTTTTACTGTTGAGTTTACGGAAATAGTTGCCAATCACAGCAACGGCTTCCGCTGGCTTGTGGGCTTTAACCGTCTGCTTGAAACCGCATACAGCAATAAAAAGATTATAAACAATATCTGTGCTTCACGAAGCTATGATTATCTTGAAACTTATCTTTTCAAAACCTGCCGCACCATTCTTGCGGATTATATCCACGAGCTTTCCGGTGACAGAAAGATTCCCGATTCACAGCTTGAATTTATAATTTCATTCTATCACTATGCCATAGTCGGCATACTTTCCGAATGGTTCAGAACGGGAATGCCGGAAACACCGAGAGAGCTTATGAAAGAATTTTTGCTTGTTTTCGAGGGCATTATGCCCGCCCTTGACAGAGCAGGAAAGAAAAATAAAGATGCTGCTGTTTGAAGATAAGGAAATCGTTGTCTGTCTGAAGCCTGCCGGAGTGCTCAGCCAGCAGGGTGAGGGCGAAAATATGCCCGATCTGCTTTCAGAGGGAGGCAAACGGGAGATTTTCCCCGTTCACCGTCTTGACAGAGAAACTGGAGGGATAATGGTTTTTGCCAAAACCTCCCGTGCGGCGGCAGAGCTTTCAAAACAGATAACGGAAAATAAACTGAAAAAAAGATACTTTGCGGTCATCAAAGGCTGCCCTGACGAAAAAAGCGGTGTGCTTGAGGATCTGCTTTACAGAGATAAGCAGAAAAACAAGACTTTCATCGTAAAAAGAATGAGGAAGGGCGTGCGTGACGCAAAGCTTGAATACACTGTCAGGGATGAAAAGGAAGGGCTTTCGCTTATTTCCGTTCTGCTTCACACGGGCAGAACTCATCAGATAAGAGTTCAGTTTTCCGGCAGGAAAATGCCTCTTTACGGCGACGGCCGTTACGGAGGCGGGGGAGGAGAGCTTGCTCTCTTTGCCTGCGAACTTTCCTTTGAACATCCCGCAAGCGGAGAAAAAATGAAATTTTCCGCTCTGCCCGACAGAGAAAAATATCCCTGGTCTCTGTTTGAGGCAAATGTATATTCGGAAAAAGAGGACTAATGCCATGATTTATTATTTCACCGGAACGGGAAATTCCCGCTATGCCGCCGAAAAGCTCGCTATAATGACGGGGGACAGATGCGTAAGCATAGCTTCCATTTTCAACGGCACCGTAAAGCCCGCCGAGGGCAGAAAGGACACAACGGGTTTCGTTTTTCCCGTTTATTACGGCGGCCTGCCTGAAATGGTAAAAAGGTTTGCTTCTCACCCGGAGATAAAAAAGCACCTTGCCCCTTATGTTTACTGTGTCATCACCTGCGGTGCGGATGCCTGTGCCGCCGACATAAAGCTGAGTGAGGCGCTTGAAAGACGGGTCGATTACAGCAGCTCGGTCGTAATGCCGGATAATTATGTTATGCTGTATAATCCCGCTTCGGGAGATGAAGCAAGAGAAAAGCTGAAAAATGCCGATGCAAGGCTTAATGAAATTGCCGATGATGTCGGCAGGCATTACCGCCATTTCGGCAGCAGCTTCAAGAAAAAAGCCATGACAGGGGTAATGTATCCTCTTTATAATGTTTTCCGTACGACCCTGCTTTTCAGTGCGGATGAAAAATGCACATCCTGCGGCTTCTGTGAAAAGATTTGCCCGGAGGGAGCTATCAGAATAAAGAAAGGCGTACCCGAATGGACAAAGAAAAAATGTCAGCATTGCACGGCCTGCATCAACCGCTGTCCCGCAGGGGCAATTCAGTTCGGCTTGCTGACCAAAAACCGCGACAGATATAATATTATGAATATCGGCAAATAAGGAGAGAAAACAATGATAGTTAAAAATTTATTCGGAACAACCGCAAAGGGCGAAAATGTTGATGTTTTCACCATAAAGAACAGCAATGAGGTTGCTGTTGACATACTTACCTACGGTGCAACCGTAAACAGCATTTACACACCCGACAAAAACGGGGATTTTGCCGATATACTTTCCGGCTTCGATACAGTTGAAGGTCACGAAAAATACAGTGCAAATCAGGGCATGACCATCGGCAGATATGCAAACCGCATTGCCGGGGGCAAATTCAGCATTGACGGCACGGAATATGACCTTGTTAAAAATGAAAAGGATATCACCTGCCTTCACGGCGGCGGAGAGCTCGGCAATGCTCTCTGGAAAGCCATAATTGTTGACGATTCCTGCCTTGAAATGACTTATTCAAGCCCCGACGGAGCTATGGGCTTCCCCGGGAATGTGGATTTCAGGGTTACATTCACTCTTTATGAGGATAATTCACTTAAGATTGATTATTATGCGGTCAGCGACAAAAAGACCGTTATCAATATGACAAACCATGCCTATTTCAATCTTGCGGGCAAGGGTGATATTCTCGGTCACATGGCAAAGATCAATGCCGAGGCTTACACTCCCACAGACGAAAACAGCATTCCCACCGGAGAGCTTCGTCCCGTTGAAGGAACTCCCTTTGATTTCAGAGAGTTCAGACAGATAGGCAAGGATATTTATGCCGATGATATTCAGCTTACACAGTGCAGGGGCTATGACCATAATTTTGTTCTCAATGAGGGTGACGGCCCCGCAGCCCAGGTTTATGACCCCGAAAGCGGCAGAATGGTTGAGGTCTTTACCGATATGCCCGGTATGCAGCTTTACTGCGGCAACTTCCTTGACGGAACGGTAACCGGTAAGCAGGGCAAGCCCCTTGTCCGTCACGCAGGTCTTTGCCTTGAAACCCAGTTTTTCCCCAACACCCCAAATATGCCCGAATTCCCTCAGTGTACCTATGAAGCAGGCGAGAAATTCGAAAGCTGCACCGTATTCAGATTTTCTGTTAAAAAATAATTATTTCTCCATTCATAAATTATTTTTCGGTAATTCACAAAAAATCTATAAACACGGATATAATTGTAATTGAAAGAAAAAATAACGGAGGGATATTCAATGTCAGCAGGAAAAATTCTTGTCGTTGACGATGATACAAATATTTGCGAGCTGTTGAGACTTTACCTTGAAAAAGAGGATTATGAGGTTTCCATAGCAAACAATGGCGGAGATGCCGTAAAGCTTTACAAGGAGTTTGACCCAGACCTTATGCTTCTTGATATTATGCTTCCCGTTCTTGACGGCTGGCAAGTGTGCCGTGAGGTCAGAAAATTCTCCGAAAAGCCTATTATCATGCTCACAGCGAAGAGCGAAACCTTTGACAAGGTGCTCGGCTTTGAGCTCGGTGCAGACGATTATGTTACAAAGCCCTTTGAGCCCAAAGAAATCGTCGCCAGAGTAAAGGCCGTGCTTCGCAGAAGCGGAAGCCCCGCAAAGACGGATATGAAAGAGGTCAGATTTGATAAGCTTATTATCAACCTTACCAACTATGAGCTTGTGGTTGACGGAAACCGCATTGACACTCCGCCCAAAGAGCTTGAGCTGATTTATCACCTTGCCAGCAACCCCAACAGAGTTTTCACAAGAGATCAGCTTCTTGATGAGGTCTGGGGCTTCGATTATTACGGTGATTCCAGAACGGTCGATGTTCATGTCAAACGCCTTCGCGCAAAGCTTGAGGGTGTTTCAGACAAATGGGAGCTGAAAACCGTTTGGTCAGTGGGCTATAAATTCGCAACCAACGAATAAAAAGGTTCCGGCAATTATGGTGTTGAAAAATCACAAATTGCCGGATTTTTGCCGTAATACAGATATATGTGTAAAGTGGTGACAGGTGCTTGAAAGAAAGAAAAAGATCGGGTATTTTCCGAAAATACTTTTTCACCATGATTTCCATTATCCTTGTGTGCTTTATTTTCATAGGCAGCGCACTTATGCTTCTTGTGTCGGGCCTCTGGATGTCAGAAAGGTCAAAGGCACTTGCAAGCACAACGGAAAGCATAAGGAAGAATATTTTTGATGTTCTCAATTCGGATTATGTCGGCATCGGAACAAATTCGGTTGTTATTATCATAAACACCCTCAATCAGATGTCGGAGGCATCCGAAGCTGATATTTTCGTTATCAACGAAAGAGGAAATGTCGTTTACTGTAAAGATATGCTCAGAGGCAGTGACGGAATGTATAACGGAAGCTGTCTTGTGCACGGCCTTTATAATGTGCCGGAGGGCGTTCTTAAAGTGCTTTCACAGGGTAAGCAGTACAGCGACCCCGGAACCCTTGACGGTCAGCTTGCAAGAAACAGTTTTGTTGTCGCAAGCCCCATAATGGTCAATGATGATTTCAGAGGCGCGGTAATGGCGGTAAAGCCCATTACGGAAGGGCTTCTGCCTTATGTTGTTACGATTTTGCGGATGTTCTTCATTGCCTCGCTGTTTGCTTTTATTATAACATTCAGCATAGTTTACCTTGTTTCCTACCGTATAGCAAAGCCGCTGCGTCAGATGTCGGATGCGGTGAAAAAATATGCCGACGGTGATTTTTCCGCAAAAATACCCGTCAGCGAAAAGCATCATCTTCTCGGTCATACCGAAATAGACGAGCTTGCCTCTTCATTCAATACAATGGCAACGGCGCTTTCAAATATGGAGCTTTCAAGGCGCGATTTCGTTTCTAATGTTTCTCATGAGCTTAAAACGCCGATGACCACGATTTCCGGCTTCATTGACGGTATTCTTGACGGAACCATAAGGCAGGAGGAGCAGGACAGATACCTCAAAATCATTTCCGATGAGGTTAAGCGGCTGTCACGCCTTGTTACGGGAATGCTCAATATGAATAAAATCGAGGCGGGCAAGCTTGACATCAAGCCGGTAAAATTTGACATCAGCGAAATGATTTTTGTCACGCTTCTCAATTTTGAGCAGATAATCGAAAAGAGAAACATTGACATAAGAGGGCTTGACACGATTGGCGAAAATCCCGTGCTTGCAGACAAGGACATGATAAATCAGGTTATTTATAACCTTGTTGACAATGCGGTTAAATTCACACCCGACGGCGGTTATATCGAGGTTTCCTCAAAAGCCGATGCCGAAAAGGTTATAGTCAAGATACGCAACAGCGGCAACGGAATTGCACCCGGCGAAACCGAAAAGATTTTTGAAAGATTTTATAAGGTTGACAAGTCCCGCAGCTATGATGTTAAGGGCGCGGGAATGGGTCTTTATATCGTAAAAACCATAATCGAGCTTCACGGCGGTCACATCATTGCCCGCAGCGAAGAGGGCGAGTATGCGGAGTTTATCTTTACATTACCGCGCTGAATTGACATAATTTTTACGGTATGTTCAAAAAGAATTAAAAATTAAAGCTTATTATTTGAATGTAATTCATTCTGATAAACGGAGGATAGGTCAAATGAACGAAAATTATGAAAATGAATTCGGCACAGAAAACGTTCCGGATGCAGCCGAAGAAGCCGGAGAAGCGGCAGAACAGAAAGTTGAAGAAACAGTAACAGCCGAGGAAAGCAATGATATTTTCAGCGGCGCGGAGATTGATGAAACAGAGCCCGTAATCCCGTCGGAAGAAAATGCTGATGAAAACAGAGATATTTATTCCGGTGCCGATATGGACGAAGGCGAAGATGCCTCATCTTCCGAGGCTGAGGAAATCGGATATACAGAGGCCGGAGATACAGCACCGCAGCCGGAGTATCATGAGCCTTACGGCAATGTAAATCCCTATTCTTCCCATTATCAGCAGAGCTTTGACAACGGCGCACCGCAGTACGGTCAGTTCGTTCCTCAGGGCGAGGCTGACAGTAAAAACGAAAAAAGCAAAAAGGGCGCAAAGGTTTTCCTTGCCGCCATTGCCGTAATACTTGTTTTTGCTCTCGGTTTCGGAGCAGCCACCATTGCAAATTCGAGAAAGAACAAGAAGGAAGATGTTTCCGAAGAAATCAGCACAATGGATAACACCAAGCTTGACATAAAGCAGCCTCCGACGGAAAACAACAAAAAGAAGGTCAACGAAATTCTTACCCCCGCAGAGATAGCCGAAAAGGTAAGAGCCAGCAATGTAGGCATAGTTGTTTATTCCTCCGGCAACAAGCAGTCTGTTGCAGGTGAAGGCTCCGGTGTTGTCATGGGTCTTAACAGCGACAAATCGGCAACCTATATCATTACCTGCGCTCATGTTATTGATGATGCGGGAATCGAAGTCAAGGTTCAGACCGAAAGCGGTGAAACCTTTGACGCCGAAATAGTCGGCTTTGACACAAGAACAGACCTCGGTGTCATAAAAGTAAAAACCACAAAGCTTACCCCCGCAGAGTTCGGTGATTCCGATGCTCTTTCAATCGGTGATTCCGTTTATGCCGTAGGTAACCCCGGCGGCGTTGAATTTTTCGGTTCATTTACCGGCGGATTTGTTTCCGCAATCAACCGCCCCGTAAGCAGTGAAATCGGCTACACAATGAAGTGCATACAGCATGACGCCTCCATTAACCCCGGCAACTCGGGCGGTATGCTTGTCAACGGTTACGGTCAGGTCGTCGGTATCAACTCACAGAAGATTGCCGACACCGAATACGAAGGAATGGGCTTCGCAATTCCCATTTCCTCCGCAAAGGAAATAATTGACGACCTTATTCAGTACAGCTATATTCCCAACAGACCCAAGCTCGGCATCACCTATTATCCCGTCAGCGCAAGCACTCAGTATAATATGATAGCTCAGATCAAGGGCCTGCCCGCAGGTACTCTTATCATTAACGAAATAAGCTCGGATTCAAGCCTTGCAAACACCAACGCCCGTAAGTACGATATGATTATTGCCGCTAACGGCAAGCCCCTTACAACGGCAGATGTTTTGCTTGAGCTCATTGATAACGGCAAGGTCGGTGATAAGATCACGCTTACGCTTTGCAGAGTAAACAGCAACTATTCAATAGATGAATTTGATGTTGACATCACTCTTGTTGAGGATAAGGGCGACACTCAGGAAACCACAACAGCACCCTATGTAAATCCTTTTGATTACTTCTATAATTTCGGTCAGTAAGCAATAAGATAATAAAACACAGGCAGATGTTCGGAAAATCTGCCTGTGTTTATTTTTATTTTATGTGCCGCATGGCATCAACATCCTGCCATTTGACTTCAAAGCCTGCTCCGTGGGAGCAGAAAACGGAGGAGGATGTGTTTTCAAGGTCTCTTTCTTTTTCGTAACCGATTGCGGAAATGACCTCCTCCGGATTGTGGCAGGGGAAATAACCTGCATCGGTATAAATCACGGTTCCCTTTCCTCCGGTGTAGGAAGCAAGCTCTTCGCTGTAATTCAGAAGCGTTGCCACGGGGCCGCTGCCTTTGATTACGGAGAAATTCATATCTCCGTCGGGTGCGCTGAAATCACAGCACATTTTCTGAAGGTCATTGAGAGCTCTGCCGATACATTCACCGGGTATTTTGAGTGTGAATTTATAATAAGGCTCAAGCAAAAGGTTTTCTGCTTTTTCAAGACCCTGACGCACGGCACGGTAGGTTGCTTCTCTGAAATCGCCTCCTTCGGTGTGTTTCAGATGAGAGCGCCCTGCAACGAGGGTGATTTTTACATCCGTGAGAGGGGAGCCCGTAAGAATGCCGATGTGTTCCTTCTCACCGATATGGGTAAGTATGAGATTCTGAAAATTTCCGTCAAGCACTTCAAGGCTGCATTCGTTTGCAATGATGATTCCGCTGCCTCTCGGTGCAGGCTCGATGCGCAGATGAGTTTCCGCATAGTGACGAAGCGGCTCATAGTGACCGTAGCCGTAAACGGGAGCGGTAACGGTTTCTTTATAATTTATTGCGGATTCACCGAAGAATATATTCATGCCGAATCTTGTTTTTGCAAGCTCGCTGAGAACCTCAAGCTGAATTTTACCCATAACGCCTATGGTTATTTGTTCCGCTCCGTTTATGATTCCGCTTTTAACGGAAAGCTCGGGCATTTCCTCGGAAAGACGGCGCAGATTTGTAACAAGAGTGTGGGTGTCGGTACCGTCGCAGGTGACGGAGGTTATCAGAGCAGGTTTTACACGATAGGAGCTGCTGCCGCCGCCGCTGCCGATAATCTGACCCGGAAATGTGGAAGAAAGTCCGGTCACTCCGCAGGCGCAGCCCGCTTCTGCCGTCGGCACAAGCTCGAATTTTTCACCTGAATAAATGCGTATCTGGTTTATTTTTTCGTCTCCGATGCCGGCCTTTGCGTTTAGCCTGCCGCCGTTTATTTTGATAAAGGTTATGCGGTCGCCTTTTTTATCATAAGTAACCTTGTAAACGCAGGCGGAAAATTCATCGGGATAATCTCTTTGAGGTGCGTAAACGGAAATAAGCTCAAGCAGTCTGTCAACGCCGTCTCCGTTGAGTGCGGAGCCGAAAATAACGGGTATTGCTTTTCGCCCGGCAATGGCCTGCTTTGTGATACCGCTGTCTGCTTTTCCGGCAAAATAAAGCTCAAGCCAGTTTTCATCAAGAGCAACAATATCTTCAAATGACGCTGCTTCTTTTTCGGTGTCGGTAAAATCAAAGCAGCATGTGCCGAAGTTTTTTTCAAGAGAAGTTTTTACCGCATTTTTGTCGGCTGTATCACGGTCATTTTTGCTCACAAAAATAAAAGTGGGTATTTTTCTTTCGGAGAGCATATCCCACCAGACGGTGGTCTGAGCCTGAACGCCCTCAACGCCGTCAACCACAAGAACGGCAATATCAAGCACGGAAAGCGCCCTTTCCGTTTCGGCGGAAAAATCCACATGACCGGGAGTGTCAACGAGAGTGAAGCCGCGGCCGCCGAGCTCAAAACGGGTCTGCTTTGAAAAAATGGTTATGCCCCTCTGCCTTTCCTGCTCATAAAAATCAAGGCAGGTATCTCTGCTGTCAACTCTGCCGATTTTGCGGATAAGTCCGGTTCTGTATAATATCTGTTCCGAAAGAGTGGTTTTGCCCGCATCAACATGGGCAAGAATACCGATTACGGTTTCGTTAGATTTCATTGAAGCCACCTCTGAAAAGAGTATATCACAAATAAACAGAAAATAATACAAATAAAATTTCAAAAATATTCAAAAAGGGGTTGACAAACAGCAAAAACAGGACTATAATAACCGAGCATTCAAGAAAACGCCGCAGCGTTTTTCAGTTGGTGTTAATGACATTGAGGGTCCACCCGTTCCCATCCCGAACACGGTAGTTAAGCTCAATAGTGCCGACAATACTTGGCTGGCAGCGGCCCGGGAAGATAGGAAGACGCCAACACAAAGAAGCGACCGTCCAATAGGACGGTCGTTTTGTTTTGCCCAAAACTACATTAACTGT
>JAZUJJ010000013.1:0-11629 GCA_045642725.1 Acutalibacteraceae bacterium | reverse complement strand
CCATATCGTTTGCAAAATCCTGAAGAACAGGAATTGTTCTCAGTGCGCGCATAATTCCGCCGATGCCGAGTGTATCACCGATAGTCTGACGAAGACCGTATTTCTTAGGCACTTCAAAGTCAATTATTGTGCAGGGGTCGTAAAGACCAACCTGTATTGCGTTGACAACAAAGTTTGCGCCGCGAAGAGCTTCTTTGCGGTTTTCAACGCCGAGATAGCATTCGATTTTGCCGTAGCCGCCTTTTGCCTTGCGCATTGCTTCAAGAATTACTCTGCTCTGTTCAAGTCTTTCCCCGTCAATGTCATAAAGAGCAAAAACGGAATCTCTGAGTGCTTCGCTGCACATACAGTCACCGATAACATTTCTTGCGAAAACCGTGCTGCCTGCGCCCATAAATGTGATTTTCATAATTTTTTCCTCCTGTCTTATAAGCCTATATCGTCATTATCATCAAGCAGTGCAACGGGCTTGCCGTAACCTTCAAATTCAACAACCACAAGCTCGTTTCTGCCTTTTCTGAGGAACGGTGCGGGGATATATGCCGACCTTTGCGGGCCTGCCTCCCAGTATCTTGAGAGAACCTTTCCGTTGAGAATGATTATTCCCTTTCTGAAATTATAAAGCTTTACGAAGGTGTCGCAGCATTCGTCGGCATCAAAAGCTGCTTTAAGCAGCACCGGCTCTCCGTCAAAGGCGGGAACACCTTCTTTGAAGTCAACCCTGCTCACATCATCAAAGGGAAGGGGATAAGCATCCCAGTGATAAATGAAATTCCTTCCGAAGCCTATGCCTTCGGTGATTCCTTTTTTGTCCTTAAGACGGGGGCCGTAGTTGATTCTGCCCATGTTTTCAACGATAACGGTCAGCTCGTTTCCGTCCTTGTCAACCGCCATGGAAACCTTGTTTTCTTTGTCGTTTCTGTATTGAATACCGAGGAATTTACGGTCACGGTAAATGTAGCCGCGGTCATGAACCTGCTGAAGTCTTACTTCCTGTTCATCCCTCGGGCCTCTGACCTTTGTCTTGTAAAGAATATATCCGTAGCCCTGGTCAAGCTTTTCCATGGGGCAGGGGTTTACGACCTTAACAGGGTCAGAAAGGGCATCAAGATTGTCAAAAAGTCTTGCCGATTCGGTAAATTCGATTTCTCCGTATTTTTTCTTTTTTATCGGTGCCGGAAGTTCAACTTCCGGAATGGGTGCATACTTTGAAATGACATCTCTGAAACGGAAATATTTTTCCGTCAGCTCACCGCTTTCGTTTACGGGAGCGTCATCATCGTAGCTTGAAATGGTGGGCTCGTATTCGCTGTCGCAGTTCGCTCCGTTCATATAGCCGAAGTTGGTGCCGCCGTGGAACATATATGCGGAAACACTTGCGCCCAGAGAAAGAATTTCATCAAGATTTGCCGCCGCTTCTTCCGATGTTCTGTGGTGATGCTCCTCACCCCAGTGGTCAAACCAGCCGTTCCAGTATTCGGTGCACATAAGCGGTCCGTCAGCCTGATATTCACGCAGCTTTTCAAATTGCTCCGCCGCTCTTGAGCCGAAATTGGCGGTTTTGTGAATGCCGGGAACGGTTCCGCCCGTCAGCATTTGTTTTTCCGCTCCGTCGGAGGTGAAAAGGGGAACGTTTATGCCCCGTTTTCTGAGACCGTCGGCAAGGTAAGAAATGTATTCACTGTCATCGCCGTAGCTGCCGTATTCGTTTTCAACCTGAACAAGAATTACATTGCCGCCTTCGGTTATCTGATGCTTTGCGATTTTGGGTATCATTTCATCAAAATATCTGTCAACGGCTTCAATGTAACGGTTATCCATACAGCGAAGATGAATACCGTCTTTTTTCAGCAGCCACCAGGGCAGACCGCCGAAATCCCATTCCGAGCAGATATAGGGGCCGGGTCTGACAATGGCGTAAAGGCCGAGGGAACCGGCAAGCTCAAGAAAAGCTTCAAGGTCAAGCATACCGCTGTGGTCAAAAGTGCCCTCTTTCATTTCATGAGCATTCCAGGCAATGTATGTTTCAACCGTGTTGAAGCCGCAGGCTTTAAGCTTCACGAGTCTGTCACGCCAGTATTCACGGGGAACCCTGAAATAATGAATTGCACCGGAGATTATGCGGAACGGCTCACCGTTAAGAAGAAAATCTTTTTTCCCTATTTCAAATTTACCCATTAAATCGCCTCCGAAATTTTTTTCAATTATATTATTTATTCATGACTTTGTAAAGAACGGAAAATGCAATTTATACATAATATTCGAAAAAAATTAAAAAATCCATTAAATGTTTGACATAATCGGAATTTATGATATAATATAACAACATAATGCGGGCAATATGCTGTTTTGGCATTAAAGCTTGCATTTCAGAATGAATAAATTTCATTATAAATGACGATGAGGCAAAACGATGAACGACGAAAACAAAGACCTTATCGGCGAAGAAAAGAAGAAAAAGGCGCTCCCCACCGTTACCGATGACGAGGTAAATTCCGGAGAACATTCTCATTCTTCTCATCATTCTCATTCCGGCGAAAAAAGGCGCAAGCCGCTTGCTTTCGTTGAGGAAGAGACCGCCGAAAAGAAAATTGAACAGCGTCGGCGTATGGACCCCCGCATAGCACTTCTTGCGGTGATCCTTTGCTTTGCGTTGCTTGTCGGCGGCTTCGTTTTCAAAAAAGTCAGAAGAATTTACATAAACAGAAACAGTCATTCTCAGGCAGTTTCACAGACCACATCGGGTGACGAAGAGGAAGAGCATCATTTCGGTAAGCGCTATACCGAAGAAAACACCGAAGGTTATTCCGCAACCTATTACTATGAAGAAATAGATGTTGACGCCACTACGAGAAACAAAAAAACCACCGCCGGCAAAGACGAAGAAGATAAAAGCGATAAAGAAAAAAGCACAACTGCACCCGTGACCGACAAGGACGGAAAAACCGTAACTCAGAAGGTTACCGATGTTGACCCTGCCACCTCAACGACAGTTCCCTCCGACAAGGTTTCGTCAAGAATACCTCATTCGATCAGAGAGTCAACCTCAAAGGTTCTCCGTGCCCGTACAAGGGTTTATTATAATGAAGCGAATACCGCTTCCGGCAAAACGACCGTTACCCACAGAAGCTCCGGCAACGGCTCAAAGGCTGCAAGCTATGCAACGGTTATTCTTGAAATCTGCGATAACGGTGTGCCCAAGGAAAAAGTTACCGTGACTTATGCCGACGGTATTCAATTTACCATGGATGATGCTGTTGCCATTGCTCAATCCAAAGGCTACAATACATCACACGCTGAAATAATAGCGGATGAAATGCCTATTATTTTGAAGCTCGGAAACACATATAATGTCATTATAAATCTTTATTAAATTATTCGGCTGTCGCATTACAGCGCAGAACGAAAAAGTAAAAGCAAAAAAGATATAAAACAATTCCGGGATAGCAGAGAAGCATCTGAAATCCCGGGATTTTCTTCTGTAAAACAGTTTTTGGATTATATGTTTTTACTTTTTCTAACCGTTTTTCGCCCTCGCTATTTATACTATTTTCGGGCGAAGAAAACGGTTTCTGCATCTGAATGCGACAGCCTATTTTTACTAATAATATAAATATTTATGTTTTTATCACAAAGTTTATCTTGAATTTATAAATTTATATGATATAATATAATAAATTATTATGAGTTTTTGCGGCTTTTCGCACTCGGGAAAGGAAATCGGGTAGATGTACGACATTCACTGCCACATTGCGTTCGGTCTTGATGACGGCGCACAGACACTTGATGAAGCTGTCGCCATTGTTGAGCTTGCCTCCCAGAGAGGCACAAAAGGTATTGTTGCCACGCCTCACTGCAATATACCCGGTTCCTATAAGAATTATTGGAGTAATGATGTGCTTGACCGTATCAAGGCTCTCAGAGAGGCTCTTGACAAAAATTACATTGATGTTCAGATTTTCTGCGGTCAGGAAATATTCTGCACCTCTATGACTCCCGAGCTTCTGAAAAGCGGTGAGCTTATAACTCTCAACAATTCCCGCTATCCTCTTGTTGAGTTTGATTTTTATGAATATTCGGATTCTGTTTATTCAAAGCTTGATAAGCTTATTTCCGAGGGCTATGTGCCTGTTGTAGCACATCCCGAAAGATATGCATTTGTCTGTAATGAAGAGGATGCGGCAAGACGGCTTAAAAGAATGGGCTGCCTTCTTCAGGTCAACAAGGGCAGCTTTGAGGGAAAATTCGGCCCGGAGGCAATGGAAATGTCAAGGCAGCTTCTTGACTCCGGTTATGCGGATGTTGTTGCAAGCGACGCCCACAGCCCGTATATGAGAACCTCGAATATGATTCATACCCACGAATTTATAAGTGAGGAATATTCCTTTGATTATGCGGATCTGCTTCTCTCGGTAAATCCGAAACGAATACTCAGAAATAAAGAAACATTCAGTTATTGATACAGAGGTAAATGCCATGTTAATGAAGTTGATGAGAATATGCGTACTGCTGCTTACGGTGCTCACGGGCATTGTTTTCAGCTATGTATATATATCCACGCATCTTAAAGCCGATAAAACAATACCCGTCATTACCGTTGAAGACGGGATACTTGAGGTCAAGGTCGAGGAGGGTGAAGAAGCCCTGCTCAAAGGAGTGACCGCTTTTGATGAAAAGGACGGCGATATTTCGGATTCGCTTCTTGTTGAGTCGATATCACGCTTTTCCCAGGTCGGTTACTGTAAAGTGACCTATGCGGTCTGCGATAAAGACAATCATGTTGTCAATGCCACAAGGCAGATTCACTATACGGATTACACACCGCCTAAATTCACCATGAACCGTTCACTTGTTTATTCGGTTTATGATTCCGTTGTTACAAGCGGCATTGTCGGTGCTGTTGACTGTCTTGACGGTGATATTTCACAGAATGTAATTATCTATTCTCCCGACTATACAGAGGGGCAGGAGGGCAATTTCAGCATTCAGGCCACCGTTACAAATTCCAAGGGCGATTCCTCGGAGCTTATGCTTCCCATGGCGGTCGTAAGGCTTCCGAAAAACGCACCTCATATTGAGCTTGACGAATATCTCATCTATCTTAAAAAAGGCGAGGATGCACCCGACTGGGAGGATTATATTGTTGAAACAATCAATTCCAGCGGCGTGGAAGGCGACCTTGATATTGAAATCAAGACCGACTTCAAGAAAAATAAAAAGGGAATGTACACCGTCAACTATTACGGAACGGATGAATCCGGTGCTACCGGCTACACCGCTCTGGTTGTTATTGTAGAAGATTGAGGTTTTATATATGACCGAAAAAAGATTGAAAATTGAATGGCACAGTATTGTCCGTGACCTGCTCAGAAACGCATGGGTCATCTTTTGCGTTGTTCTTGTCGGTCTTATGGGCTCTTATATTGCCAGCCACAGCTTTTATAAGCCGGAGTACACAAGCTCCGCCAGCCTTATCGTAAACAGTGCGGCAGGTAAAGCGAATGCCGTTGCTTCTCTTTCACAGTCTGCCGAAATAGCATCAATTTACAGTGAGGTCTTTATTCAGCCCACAATGAAAGAAAAGGTATGTGAATATCTTGAACAGGGCTATTTTGACGGAAATATAAAGTCCTATGTCAATGACGGCACAAATATAATGGAGATTTCCGTTACGGCTTCAAATCCCATTACCGCTTACAAAGAGGTAAGTGCAATCATCAAGGTTTATCCCTTGCTTACGGAAAATCTTTTCACAAACGGTGCCGTCGGCGTTCTTAAATTTCCCTCTGTTTCAAAGAGACCTTCCAATTCCATGACCTCTCTGAGCTATATTAAGCTGACTGCGGTATGTATTTTCTTTGCCTGTGCCATGATTGTTGCCGTTTCCGTTCTCAGAGACAGTATCAAAAATGCCGACGATTTCAAAGAAAGTGTTGACGCAACTCTTATCGGCGTTATTCCTCATGAAAGAAAGATGCTTTCTTTAATCGACAGACTTAAAAAGAGAAAGAAAAGTATTCTTATTTACGAGGATGTTTATACCAGCCTTAAGTTTACGGAAAATTTCAATAAAATCACTTCAAAAATCGAATATATGCATAAGAACCACGGCGATAAGATTTTTGCCATAACCAGCGTTGCCGAAAACGAGGGCAAATCCACCGTTTCTTCAAATATCGCAATTTCCCTTGCAATCAAGGGCAATAATGTTCTGCTTGCTGATTTTGACGGTAAAAAGCCGGCTCTTTATAAGATTTTCGAAAAGAAATATGTTGAGGGCTCCGAATTTGCGGATCTGCTCTCCGGCGATATTTCTCTTGATGATTACAAATTCAGAAGATACAGAAAAACAAGACTTTATCTTGCTCTTAACACAAAAGCTTATAAAAACTCCGGCCGCTGGTTTGAAAACGGCTCCGCCAAAAGAGTTCTTGACGAGCTGAGAGACAGAGTTGACTATATAATCATAGACACGGCTCCCATTTCGGTTGATTCATCCGTTACGGGTATTTCAAATATGTGCGATGCCACATTCCTCGTGGTGCGTACTGACGGAGTATATTCGTCGGTAATAAACGATTCTCTTCTTACACTCAAAAACACCGGTGCCAATGTTGCGGGCTGTATTCTTAACGATGAGTACACCGAGTTTTCACTTTTCGGTCAGTTCGGTACGGATGAATCGGGCTACTATTCATACAGCAAATACAGCAAGTACGGTCACGGCAAATATTCAAAATACGGTAAGTATGATAAATACTCAAAGTATTCAAAGTACGGCAAGTATTCGAAATATTCCAATTATTCAAGCTACGATAAGTATTCAAAATACTCCAAATACGCAAAGTATTCCAAATATTCACATTATTCAAAGTACGGTTACGGCTATGGCGGAAAGTACGGTAAATATGCCGACCCGGGTGTATTTGAAGAATTTGACGATGAAAACGAAGAACTGTATGCAGACGATATAACCGTCAATGAGAATGACGGCGTTGTTGTCGATGATGCAGTGGAAACCAAAGATAACGGAGGCAGCGTATGAGCGAAAATGAAAATAAAGTAAGCTACTCCGAAGAGGGCAGACCTACGGGTCTTCCTTTTGAGCTGTCTGATCTCTGGAAGGGCTTTCGCAAATTCTGGTGGATTTCTGTTGTTCTGGGCGTAACATTCTGCGGAATGCTTTTCCTGAGGAGCTACGCTTCCTTCAGACCTCAGTACACGGTTTCCGCAACCTTTACCGTAAATACTCAGAATCTTTCATTGACGGGTGAGGGAATTCCTTCATACTCATATTATTATGACAATGCCACCGCTTCACAGCTTGCGGATACCTTCCCTTACATTCTTTCAAGTAATCTGCTGACGGAAGCTATCTGCAACGATATGGATATTCCATATCTGCCCGCTTCTCTTTCCGCAAAAGCGGTCACTTCAACAAATATGTTCACCATGACCGCCGTGGGCAGTGATGCTCAGACCACCTACAATGTTCTGCTTTCGGCAATGAAAAATTACCCGTCTGTTGCAAAATACCTTGTGGGTAACGTTATGCTGACAATGATTTCCGTTCCCGTAATGCCGACGGAGCCTTCAAATAAATTCACCTATACCACGGCTATTAAAGGTCTTGCTCTCGGTATTGCACTCGGTGCGGCATGGATTTTCCTTTATGCTCTTATGCGTAAGACCATAAAGACTAAGACCGATATTAAAGAAAAGCTGAAGCTTACGGTTCTCGGCACTCTTCCCGAGGTAACCTTCAAAAAATATAAGACACAGGAAATTGACTATTCCATTCATATTCACAATGACAAAATAGGAAAAGGCTTCCTTGAAGCCATCCGTGTTTACAGAAACAGCTTTCTTCACTTTGTCAAGGAAGACCAGAAGGTCATAATGTCAACAAGCACTGCACCCAGTGAAGGAAAAACCACGGTTATCGTAAACCTTGCCACATCACTTGCGGATGCGGGCAAGAAGATACTTCTTATTGACGGCGACCTGAGAAACCCGTCTGTTGCCCCTGTTCTTAAAATCAACTCGGATGAGCTTGAATATGATAAGGTTGAGCAAATGTATTCAATGAAATATCTTGATGAATACGGCTTTACCTATCTTAAGCCCAACACCAACGATAACAACTACTGGAAGATAATGAAATACGAATCTCTGAAAAGCATTTTCGACACTTACAGAGATGAGTTTGATTTCATTCTTGTTGATACCCCTCCCTGTGGCCTTGTTGCCGATACGCTTATTATCGCAAGCGCCTGCGATGCGGCTATTTATGTAATATTGCAGGATACCGTAAGAGAAAAGCGAATTCTTGAAGGAATCAATAACCTTCTTCATACCGATATTCCGATTCTCGGAGCCGTGCTTAACGGTGCTCAGTCCGGCCTTGCGGGCTACGGTGACAACTACGGCTACGGTTACAGTAATTACGGCCATTATAAAAATTATTCAAAGTACGGTTACGGCTATGGCTACGGTTACGGCTACGGAGAAGGCAAATCAAAATCCGGTAAGAAACATTCAGACAAGAAAAAGTCCGAAGCATAAATCAGTAAATGAATTGAGAAAATGCGGGTGATTAAAGAAAATGAAAAGTCAGAAATTGAGAGCCGAAGCGAGAAAATTTGAAATTGTCGGCATGATCGTTTATGATTTTGTTACGGTCAATCTTGCATATTTCCTTGCTCTGCTTTTCCGCTTCGAGTGCCGTTTCAGTGCCATTGAGCCGGGTTATCTCAAAGCCTTCCTTATTTTTGCTCCGTTTTACGGGGTTATCTGCGCCGTGATATTCTACTTTATGCACATGTATCACAGCGTTTGGAAGTATGCGGGCTTTGATGAAATGCTACGTGCCACTTCCGGCAGTGTATTTGTAAGTGCACTTCATACATTGCTTATTTCACTGGCCATATATTTCGGCATCATAAAAACAGGCGTTTCGAGAATGCCCATATCATATCATATTCTCGGCTTTTGTCTTCAGGGCTTCTTCGTTGTCGGAATACGCCTTATCGGAAGACTTGTTCACAGTGTCAGACAGATAAAGCGTTACGGCAGAAGTAAATATACGGAGAGAGTCATGCTTATCGGTGCAGGCGAGGCCGGTGCCCTTATTCTCCGTGCTCTCAGAAGAGA
This sequence comes from Acutalibacteraceae bacterium, assembly GCA_045642725.1. Taxonomy (GTDB): domain Bacteria; phylum Bacillota; class Clostridia; order Oscillospirales; family Acutalibacteraceae; genus CAG-177. The sequence continues at coordinate 2,476 of JAZUJJ010000013.1, read as the reverse complement.
AAAAGACATCAACGAAAAAATCTGCTGTATTATAGACGATAACCCGACAAAATGGGGAAAGTATCTTGAAGGTGTTATTATTCACGGCGGCAGAGATTCGATTTTTGAAGCTGTAAAGAAATACAAGATTGATAAGATTTATCTTGCCATTCCCTCTGTTTCCAGTGAAGATAAAAGACAGATTCTCAGCATTTGCAGTGAAACTGACTGTAAGCTTAAAAATCTGCCGAGCACTTATCTTTCCATGTCCGGCGAAATAAGCTATGATTCACTGAAAAACGTTTCCGTTGAAGACCTTCTCGGAAGAGAACCCATCAAAGCGGATATGGCGGAGATATTTGAATTCATCAAAGGTAAAACCGTTCTCGTTACGGGCGGCGGCGGCTCCATCGGCGGTGAGCTTTGCCGTCAGATAGCAAGTCATTCTCCCAAAAAGCTCATACTTTTTGATGTTTATGAAAACAACGCGTACGATGTTCAGTTTGAAATAAGAAAGAAATTCCCGGACCTTGATTTTGAAACCCTTATCGGTTCCGTAAGAGACACCAAGAGAATGGAAAGTCTTTTCAGAACCTATGAGCCGGATGTGGTTTATCACGCCGCTGCTCACAAGCACGTTCCTCTGATTGAGGACAGCCCCTGCGAGGCAATCAAAAACAATGTTCTCGGTACCTATAAAACGGCTTATGCCGCCATGATGCACGGCTGTAAGCGCTTTGTGCTTATTTCAACCGATAAAGCGGTCAACCCCACCAATGTAATGGGTGCCAGCAAACGCCTTTGCGAAATGGTAATTCAGTCCTTTGACCAGAAAATCAAAGAGGGCAGAACCGATGAAATCGTAAGGCTCTTTACTCACGCTGAAGACGGTACGGAAATTTCAAAGCTGCCCGAAAAGGTGGAAACGGAATTTGTTGCCGTAAGATTCGGCAATGTTCTCGGCAGCCACGGCTCGGTAATTCCTCTTTTCAAAAAACAGATTCAGTACGGCGGCCCCGTAACGGTAACTCACCCCGATATTATCCGCTACTTTATGACAATTCCCGAGGCTGTTTCTCTTGTGCTTCTTGCGGGAACATATGCCAAGGGCGGCGAAATATTTATTTTCGATATGGGCGAGCCGGTCAAGATTGACACCCTTGCGAGAAACCTCATAAAGCTTGCGGGCTTAAAACCCGATGTGGATATTAAAATTCAATATACGGGCTTAAGACCGGGTGAAAAGCTCTATGAAGAAAAGCTTATGAGCGAAGAGGGCCTGAGAAGAACGGCAAATGATCTTATCCATGTTGCCAATCCTCTGAGCTTTGATACGGACTGGTTCCAGGGTCAGCTTGTGAAGCTGATGAAGGCCTCACATGACAATGACGGAAATATCCGTGAGCTTATTAAAGAAACGGTTTCAACCTATAACCCGGATTATGACCCGGACAAGATTATTCTGTGAGAGAGGGAGAATGAATATGTTTACAGATCTTTATGAAAAAATAATTGCCAAAGAGGAAAAGATAGCTCTTGTAGGTCTCGGATATGTTGGAATGCCCATAGCCGTTGAATTTGCAAAGCATGTCAATGTTATCGGCTTTGATATAAACAAGGCAAAAATCGAAGCTTACAAAAACGGAACAGACCCCACGCTTGAGGTGGGTGACGAAGCAATAAAGGCTTCAAGTGTTGAATGGACAAGTGATGAAAAGAAGCTCAGCGAAGCAAAATTCATCATCGTTGCCGTTCCAACTCCCGTTAATGATGACACTACTCCCGACCTTTCTCCCGTTATCGGTTCAAGTGAAATCGTGGGCAGAAATCTTACCAAGGGTTCAATCGTTGTTTATGAATCCACCGTATATCCCGGCGTTACCGAAGAGGTCTGCCTTCCCATTCTCGAAAAGGAATCCGGTCTTAAATGCGGTGTTGATTTCAAAATCGGTTATTCACCCGAAAGAATCAACCCCGGTGATAAGGTTCACAGACTTACCACAATCAAAAAAATCGTTTCCGGTATGGATGCCGAAGCACTTGACTGCATAGCAAAGGTTTATGAAATCGTTGTTGCCGCAGGTACTCACAGAGCATCCTGCATCAAGGTTGCGGAAGCGGCAAAGGTAATCGAAAACAGCCAGCGTGATATAAACATAGCTTTCATGAATGAGCTTTCAATCATCTTCAACAAGATGGGTATTGATACTCTCGAAGTTCTTGAAGCAGCAGGAACAAAATGGAATTTCCTGCCTTTCCGTCCCGGCCTTGTTGGCGGTCACTGCATAGGTATTGACCCCTATTATCTTACTTACAGAGCCGAGCAGTTCGGTTATCATTCACAGATAATCCTTTCCGGCAGAAGAATAAATGACGATATGGGTAAATATGTGGCAGAGCAGACCGTTAAACAGCTCATTTCCGCAGATAAGCCCATCAAATCCGCAAGAGTAGGCTGCCTTGGCATCACATTCAAAGAGGATTGCCCCGATGCAAG
>JAZUJJ010000012.1:0-5203 GCA_045642725.1 Acutalibacteraceae bacterium | reverse complement strand
CGGTTTAAGAAAGCCCTCGGCAGATTCAGGCCTTAAAAGAAGCCATAACACTTTCGGCTCGGACCCCGGCTGTTTTCTGACAACAGCCTGCCTCAGAGCAAAAGCTCTGCCCGACAACTGTGATGAGCTTGAAGCTCTGAGGAATTTCAGAGACAATTACCTTGCGCAAATGAATAACGGCAAAGACGAAATTGAAGAATACTACCGCATTGCACCGTCAATCGTTTCTGAAATCGACAAGCTTCCCGATGCTCAGAATATCTGGGAAAACATTTATTCCGAGCTTGTGGAAAGATGTCTTCAGATGATTAAAGGCAAAAGCTTTTTTGAAGCATACCTTTATTACAAAGCCTACACGCTGGAATTGCTTTTTGATTACTGTGCATAGCTGAATGAGGAGGAATAATTTAATGACAGTAATGATAATCGTTTCTTTTATGGTGCTTTTCACTCTGACAATACCCTTTCTTACCTTCGGCAGTTCATTTGTATGCATCAAAAAAATCCGCCAATGCATCAAAGGCGAAACAATACTGAGCCGCTTCTTTTCGGGGAGTTTTGAGGTAATCGCAGCCTTCATTTTCGCTGCTTCCGCTTGCATGGTTTATGCACTCATTCTCAGTACCGTTCTTGCTTTTTCAAAGGCAGATATATCGGCCATTACGGACTTTCTCAGAAACGGAACCTTTTCGCCTGCCGTAAGTGCATTTTTCGGCGGAATTCTCCTGCTGGATTTCATAAGCCTTATCGTCGGCAGAAAAGCGGTTGACGCCGTTGTTAAAAAAGCCGTTGACGAGCAGATGAGCTCCGGTGTTGACAAAAAAACCTTACTTAACAATATTGTCAGATGTCCTTTCAGCAAAAACTATCGAAAAAAATTGCTTCATGATACCATCAACAAATACGGCATTGATATTGATTCCGTTTAATAAGGTATTTACTTTTCATGGTTTTTTGATATAATCAAAAACGGAGGTGGAAATATGTACTGTACAAATTGCGGTAAAGAAGTCAAAGATGATGACAATTTCTGCTCAGGCTGCGGTTTCAATCTGAAAGCAGAGGAAAATGCGCAATCCCCCGCTGAAGGCGTTTACGCTCTTCCGGAAAGCCAAGCTTCGGAAAAAAAGCTGTCAAAAAAGAACAGCACAGGAATTATTTACGGCCTTGGTGCCGTTGCCGCCGCATTGATTTACACACTTCTGCCCACAGACATAGTCAGCGATATTATTCCCGTTGTAGGCTGGCTTGACGACGCCGGAATTGATTTTGCAGCAGTTCTTTTTGCTGTTTCAAGATTTATCGCCGGAAAGAAAAAATAAAAGCAGGAGGATAAATATGGGCAGCTTAAAAATCAACAATCTCGGTGACAGAATATACAGAATCAAAGAGCCCAAAGGCGTCAGCGAATATCTGATTGTCGGTGCCGAAAAAGCACTTCTCATAGACACGGGTTACGGAAAAAAAGAGCTTGTCAAGACTATAAGACAGATAACCGACCTGCCGCTTATCGTTGTCAACTCTCATTTTCACCCCGACCACAGCGCGGGGAACGGATTTTTCCCGGAAATATTTGTCGGCCCCGAGGATATACCGAACGGTGAGCCGAATGATACCGACCTGCTGATAGAGCGCATAAACAAAAACAATAAATTTGTCAGCAAAATCATTTCTCTTTATTTCCGAAACAGCAACTACGGCAGCTGCAAATATTCACCTTTAACTGACGGAGCCGAATTTTACCTCGGAAACAGAATAATCACCTGTCACAAATTCAGCGGCCACACAAAGGGCTCGTTCATGTTTTCCGACAGCATGACAAAGACTTTGTTTACCGGTGACTGCTGTAACCCCGGCACATGGCTTTTCATAAACCCGTCGCTGAATTTCAGAGAATATACAGAAAAGATTGCCCGGGCATACGATGATTTTTCCGATATTAAAAAGCTCTGTTTTTCACATTTTGACGATTGTCTCGATACGGGCTTTTTCAAAGCCTACTCGGAATTTCTGGCAAACATAAACAACTGCTCCGTAAAAGAAATAAAGCTGAAAAGCTTTTCGTCTCCCCTTTGCCTTTTTTCCTCAAAGATTGAAAAATACGGAAAAGTTCAGGCATTCATATTCCGCAATCAAATAAATTAAATAAAGATTTTTTATGAGACCCGGTTACAGACTTGCCGGGTCTTTTCTTATATAATTCAGACAGCAAAGGTCCGAAAACACGGCAGAAAAGCTGTCAAAAACAAATTAAAAAGGAGAAAAAATATGAGAAGCATTACAACGTTTGATATTCAGTACGCACACAGATTTTACGGCTTTAAGGGCGAGGCTCAGTACCTTCACGGCCACACGGGCAAGCTGACAATCGAGGTAGAAGACACGGTCAACAAAGGCGTAAACATGGTATTCCCCTGCAACGAAATTCAGAAAACCGCCTGGGCGCTACTGAAAAACTTTGACCACGCTCTGATTTTGAGAGAGGATGACCCTCTGCTTCCCGCCATACTTGATGTTTATGACAAGCAGGGCATAAAAAACGGGCACCCTCAGAACACAATGAAAGGCGAAGCCTTCAAAACAGAGCTTGCCTGCGCATATCCCGACTGCAGACTTGTTGTCACAAAGGAAACAATGACGGTTGAAGGCATGATTAAAATCGTTTATGAGCTTCTTAAGGATAAGCTCAACATTGCCAAAATCACCTTCACAAGCGGTGCGAACGCCGCCTCTCAGGAATACGAGGTCAGCGGAAGCATTGAGCGCTGCCCCCTTTGCGGTATTGCCCTTAACGAAAACGGAGTCTGCACAAAATGCGGGTATAAGAAAGATTAAATTGCAAAAAAGTGAGACCCTGCCAAAGCAAGGTCTCGCTTTTTTAATTAACATACTGATACGCCCTGACATAATCGACCTTTATGCCCGAGGGCAGAAATTCATTCTGAACAATGTTTTCGTTGACGCCGAGAGAAATAATAAAGTAAAGCGGAACTTCACACACACCCGCAAAATCAGTTCTTGCGGTTTCAATTCCGTTGATATAGAAAATATAGCCGTCTTTATTCCACTCTACGCCGTAGGTATTGAATTTATTATAAGGGTCATCGGCGTAAAAATAGCCCTGGTTTTCACTTCTGTGATTTTCCTCATAAGAATCAACATGAACGGTTTGATAAACAGAGCCGTGATAGGAGCTGCTTTCATCATAAGAATACAGCGTTTCAAAAACATCAATTTCACAGCCGCTCACGCCGCCGTCGGTGTCGTCATTCCACATTCCGTCGGTAAGCAGCCAAAAAGAAGGATTGAGGCCCGGACCTTTCGGAAGAATACACCTTATTTCAAAATAACCGTAAAGCTGCTCGTAACCCTTATGCTTTCCGTTATAATTCTTATTGGGATTTGTTTCCATTCCGTAGGAATAATATCCGGCACCTTTCGGGCCGTCCTCTTTATATTCTGCAGACAGCAGAAGGCACCCGTCGTCGGTAAAGCTTACCTGACCCCGGTTCCACCATGCCGTATCACGCAGCTGAGTATCACTATCACCGTAAACATAATGACCCTGCCAGACAGTTTCATCAAACCCGTGGTCAAATTCATCCTGCCAAACAAGCTCAAATCTGCTCATATCTATGGCTTCACCGTAAGGCTTTACGGGCATATCAAAGAAGGATGCGCCTATAAGCTGAAAAAAAGCAACAATAAGAGCACCGACACGCTTAAAATCAAAGTGAAATAAAGCCTTGAATATTTTTAATACTACTCCGGGTATTGCGTTAAGCGAAGCAAGCTGCCTTTTGGCAAATAAAGAAAGCACGGTACAGCCCCCTTTCACGGAATCATATCAATTATCAGAAATCGCAGATTGCATAAAACGATGATTTCGGCATGAAATTCTTGTCAAACAAAAGCTTGTAATAGGTGCAGGGCGTTCCGTCGGATGTGGTACAGGAGCGGTCATCATTTATGCCCCAGAAGGTCACGCTTGAAATTTTATCTGCATTTTTTCTGAGCACCTTAAACAAAGCCTGATATTTCTTTGCCTGAAGTCTGACAATATTTTCGGGAATTTCATCAAAGCCCTCACTCTTTACGGCGGAAATACCCATATCCACCTCGGTTATCTGAATTTCCAGACCGAGTTTATAAAGCTTGTCAATAACACTTTGAAGCCTTGCGGGGGATTCATTTATTTCAAAAAGATCCCAGTGACCCTGAATGCCCACAGCGTTTATCGGAACACCCGCCCCAAGCCATTTTTTAAGATATTTAAGCAGGTATTCCTGCTTTACCGAATTGTTTACAATCTTGCATTCGTTAAGGCAAAGGGTTGCTGTCGGGTCAATTTCATGAGCTATTTCAAAGGCTTTTGTTATATATTCTTCACCGCAGATCTGATATAAATCATTGTCTTTGAATTCTCCGTCTTTTCTGTCATATCCGAAAGGCTCGTTGACAACATCCCATACTCTCACAATGTCACTGTACCTCGGAATGATTACGGAAAGATAGTTTCTCAATCTTTCGTAATAAACCTCTTTGCTGACAAGGTTGCCCTCATCATCTCTTGACATCCAGCTTCCGAGGCCGCCCCAGACAAGGCAATGACCGCGAAGCTTCAGACCGTTTTGGCGGCAAAAATCGGCAATGGCATCCGCTTCGGCAAATCTCCACACGCCCTCGGAGGGGTTTATTGCAGGCTGTTTGAAGGCATTTTCCGCAGTCAGAGAAGAATAATTCTTTTTAAGATAAGCGGAAATTTCCGGGCTTGTGCAATGCCAGCCGCCGACGGCGGCACCGATATCAAAAAAGTCGGCATAGTATTCCTTAAGACCTTTGTAATCTTCATCACCGAGCTTGTCGGAATAATCATAATTCGACAGCGGATTAAAAGTCAGAAATGAAATAACCGCAAGCAAAAAGCTGAGAATTCTGGTAATCATAAAGCCACTCCCTTTTTTATGATATTTTAGCACATAAATAAAGTGTTTTTCAATCTCATATACCGAATTTATAATAAAAAAGCCGCCGGCCTCCCCTTTTCGGGCAGCAACGGCAGCTTTTTACCGAAAGCTTTTATCCTGAATCTTGACAAATAAATACCTATCTGTTAAAATATCACCCGTGACTTGCAGTGATAGAACGCTGTCATTACGAAGTCAAAAAATAATAAACGGAGAGTTGTCCGAGTGGTCGAAGG
>JAZUJJ010000011.1:0-13014 GCA_045642725.1 Acutalibacteraceae bacterium | reverse complement strand
ACATCGAATCCCACCGAATTTATCACTCTGCCCAAATCGGTAAAGCGCGATGTTACATACTACAACGAGAAGCAGCTTAAAACGCTCTTTGAGTGCATCAGAGACGAAGATATCTATCCGATAATATATGTGACCGTTCTTTACGGATTGCGCCGCAGCGAGGCTCTGGGGCTGAAATGGGACAGTGTTGATTTCGAGAACAAAACCGTAACCATCAAGCACACGGTTGTCCGCTTCTCCGATGTTATCGAAAAGGACAGAACAAAAACGGCAAGCAGCTACCGAACCTATCCTTTGCCCGAAGAAATCGAGCAGATATTCCTGCAACAGAGAGAAAAAGAAAAGCTCGGCCGCAAAACCTACGGCGAGCTGTATGAGGAAAACGATTATATTTTCAAGTGGGATTACGGCAGGATGTATAACCCGGATTTCATCACGAGAAAGTTTTCAAAGCTCCTCAAGGCAAACGACCTGCCTCACATCAGATTTCATGATCTTCGCCACAGCTGTGCCAGCCTGCTCATTTCAAAGGGCTTTACCCTGAAAGACATTCAGGAATGGCTCGGTCACGCTGATATTGAGACGACTGCGAATATTTATGCACATTTGGATCAGGAAAGAAAGAACAAAATCATGGCTTCGATAAGCTTCTGAAAAGGTCAAAAACCGTTGAAAAATAAGAAAAAAACAGGCGATAAAAGCAGGGTGCTGTTAGACGGTTGTTAGAAGCTTGTTAGAAATCTGTTAGAAATTTGTTAGAAAAACGGCTGAATACCGGTCGTTATTGAAACTGCGAAACAAAAAAGAAATAAGCTCAAACCCTTGATACATAAGGATTTGAGCTTATGGTCCGAGTGGCGAGACTTGAACTCACGGCCTCTTGACCCCCAGTCAAGCGCGCTCCCAACTGCGCCACACCCGGAAACGATGTCTGGGCTCTCACCCGACGAATGATATTATATCACAGAAAACTTAAATGTCAAGAAAAAATTTATGTAAACAGTAATTTTATTGATATTGCAAAAAAATATGAATAAAGAGATAAAAACACTTTTATTTTCCGTAAAATATGGTATAATAACTATGTTTGCAAAATATCTTTAGGAGGAAAAGTATGGATAAAAAACTCGAACCTTTATTTACCCCGTGGAAAATCGGAAACTGCGAGATTAAAAACCGTATAGTTCTGACAAGCATGGGCGGCACCGATCTTTTCGGCTGGATGGAGAAAAACCATTTTGACAAAGACGGCGCAAAGTTCATTATGGAAGTCGCAAAGAATAACTGCGGTCTTGTTCTTCCCGGTTGTCAGCCCGTTTACAACCCCATGTTCGGTCAGTGGCTTGAAAACAACAAGAAGATGTTCAAAGATCTCGCAAAATGGATGCCCGAATTTCACAAGACCGGCGCAAAGCTTTTTGTTCAGCTTACCGCAGGCTTCGGCCGTTCATTTACCGTCAGCAGTATGATGGAAATGCTCTACAACACCCCTGTTATCAACAAGATAAGCAAGCCTTTCATGAATCTTGATAAGATAACAGCTTCCGCCTCCCCTGCTCCCAACCGTTGGAGCGACAAGGTTCCTTCAAGAGAAATGACAAAGAAGGAAATCGACAGATTTGTTGAATCCTTTGCAAAGAGTGCAAAGCTTCTCAAGGATGCAGGCGTTGACGGTGTTGAAGTTCACGCCGTTCACGAAGGCTATCTTCTTGACCAGTTCACACTTAAATATGTTAATAAGCGTACAGACGAATACGGCGGCTCATTTGAAAACAGATACCGTTTTGCCACCGACATCGTTAAGGCTATTAAGAAAGAATGCGGTGACGATTTCCCCGTTTCTCTTCGTTACAGCGTTATCTCCAAAACAAAGGGTTTCCGTCAGGGCGCACTTCCCGGAGAGGATTATGTTGAAGCCGGCCGTGATATGGAAGAATCCGAAAAAGCCATCAAATATCTTTCCGATGCCGGATATGATATGTTCAACTGCGATAACGGAACTTATGACGCATGGTACTGGGCACATCCGCCCGTATATATGCCCGAAAACTGCAACCTTGCCGATGTAGAGCATATTAAGAACTTTACAGACAAGCCCGTTGTCTGCGCTGGCCGTCTTGACCCGAGAGTTGCCGCTGATTCAATAGCAGCAGGCAAGCTTGACGGCGCCGGCTTTGCCCGTCCTTTCCTTGCCGACCAGGAGTGGGTAACAAAGCTCATGAACGGCAACGAAGAAGACATCCGTCCCTGCATTCTCTGCCACAACGGCTGCTTCAATATGTGTCATTATAAAGGTGTTCCCAACGACCAAGAACTTTCAGACAGCCTTCATCTTGCACGCTGCGCCGTTAATGCGGAAACAATGCAGTGGAAAAAGCACAAGATTGAGAAAACAAATTCACCCAAAACCGTTCACATCATCGGCGGCGGCGTAGGCGGAATGGAAGCAGCAAGAGTTCTTAAGCTCCGCGGACATAATCCGATCATTCACGAAAAGAGCTCGGTTCTCGGCGGCACATTCATCCCCGCCAGTGCAGAGAGCTACAAGGGTAAGCTCCGTGAATTACTTGAATGGTACAGACTTCAGATGAAGAAGCTTAACATTAAAGTTAAATTCAACGACGAAGTAAAAGATATAAGTGCTTTCGGCAATGCTCCCGTAATCGTTGCAACCGGTTCCGTTCCCGTTAAGCTTCGCAAGCTTCCCGGCTTTGACAAGACCATAGAGGGCTGTGAATTCCTTAACGGTGAAAAGCAGGTCGGTGATACTGTTGCCATTATCGGCGGCGGTCTTACAGGCTGTGAAATCGCTTATGAAATCGCACTTCAGGGCAAGAAACCCATTATTGTTGAAATGAAGGATGACCTTGTAAGTCAGAAGGGTGTTTGCCTTGCAAACTCCTCTTACCTCAGAGAATGGTTTGACCTCAACAAGGTTCCCGTTTATCTTGAAACCGCTCTTAAGGAAGTCAAGGACGGCTCAATCATCTGCGCTGACAAAGACGGCAAGTCGATTGAAATCCCCTGTGACTCCGTTATCAGCTGTGTAGGTTACATTCCCAATCCTCTCACAAAAGAGAAAGCAAAGAATGTTTATCTTGTAGGTGACTGCCTTGCAATCGGAAACCTTCGATCCGTTATCTGGCGTGCCTATGATGTTGCTATGAGCATCTGATAACCTTACGGTAAAATTCAGACCCGGCTTAATAATAAGTCGGGCCTGTTTTTTATTCAAAAATATTCGAATCAATCCGGCTGATATCATCAAAGGACAGTAAAAAACCATCAGTGAAAAACATTTGTCTTGTCAGCACATCAATTCGTCTGACAGCACCGGAATATATCAGATACATTCCGCCGCTTTTCTTTTCATCGGGAATAAAATATTCAACCGATATTTCCGGCCTATTTTCGATATTATCAAGAAGAAAATTAATTCTTTCGTTAAGCTCGGTTTTTTGAATATCGGTAAGCTCAAGCTTTTTATCAGTAAGTCTTGCGGTTTCCGCAATATCATCCTCATACCCCGTCAAAGCCTTAAAAGGGGCAAACTGGGCCGCTCTGTCGTGGGCAGACATCGGTACTCTGTCGGGTGCCTTAAAAGCCGGCAGATTGATTATATCGTCATAATTCATATTATTTGACCGTCACAAGCTCATATTCGCGCTTTCCGACCCCTATTTTTTCGGCATGTTCAAGCGCAGACATCCAATCAGTGTCAGGATGAACAATTTTGAAAACATCGGTATTTTCGTGAGGATGACCGTCTTTATATGCGCAGCTTCCCGGAATGATTTTTTGTGAATTAACAGCATCAATGCAAGCCATATCAACGGCAACGGGGTCAAAACCCGCAAAGATGCCGATATCGGGAACAACAGGAATATCGTTTCCTCCGTCGCAGTCGCAGTTCGGAGAAACATCCACGGCAAAGCTTATATGAAATGCAGGCTTGCCGTTAATAGCCGCTTTGGTATATTCGGCGATTTTTCTGTTCATGACAGGCTTTGCTTCATCCCACTTACAGTTAATTGCGCCTTTTGGACAAAAAGCAAAACAATGACCGCAGCCGAGACATTTTTCTTCATCAATAACAGCTTTACCGTCAATAACATGAACACCGTCATTTATGCAGTTCTTAACGCACATTCCGCAGCCGATACAGCGTGAAGCCGCAATATAAGGTGTGCCGCTTGTATGCATCTCCATTTTGCCGTGCTTTGAGCCGCAGCCCATACCTATATTTTTTATTACGCCGCCAAAGCCCGCATTACAATGGCCCTTGAAATGAGTAAGAGAAACAATAATATCCGCTTCGGCAACAGCGGCTCCGATTTTTGCTTCTTTAATATATTCTCCGCCTTCAACGGGAATTATTCTTTCATCCGTTCCTCTCAAGCCGTCGGCAATAATTGTATGCACTCCGGTTGCAAGAGGATTATAACCGTTCATATAAGCGGCATCAAGGTGATCAAGCGCATTATGTCTGTAACCTGCATAAAGAGTGTTGCAATCTGTAAGAAATGGCTTTCCTCCTCTTGATTTAATATGGTCGCAGACAATTTTAGCATACTGCTGACGAAGAAATGCCATATTCCCCCATTCACCGAAATGTATTTTTACCGCAACATATTTATCGGTAAAATCAATTTCATCAATACCTGCTTTAACAATCAGTCTTTCAAGCTTTTTCAACTGACTGTCTCCGGGATGAATATGCATATCCGAAAAATAAACCTTTGAGTTCATAAGATTACCTCATTCCGTAAAAATATCTTTGTCAAAATCAACATCAAGGGCATCAATAAAATAAGCGTTGGTATCTGCAGTCATACCGTTTTCATCAAATACCGTAATTCTGAAATAAACATCATCTTTATTTATACTGAATTTTATTTCGTCAAGATATTTAACGCCCTGTTCCTCGGCATAAACAGCTCTCAATCGCCTGCCGCCTCTTGTACAAACGATTTTAACGGCTTTTTCGCATTGAATATGAACCGAATAATCATCTGTGTCGAGCCAGAGAGCGTTTATAACAGGACCTCTTGAAGAGTAAAAATCGCCTTTCACAAGAGCATTTGCAACATCCTTGTAATTAAGTGATTCCGATTTTATAACCGTAAATCCGCCGAAAGAATCCCAATGCTTTGTGCCGGGAGCTCTGTTGTGATTATCATCGGTTGCAATACAGAAAAGTCTTTTTCCGCTTCTCAGCATATCGTCATAAATATCGGGATTATATTCGTCATACCCGTCAACAAAACTGCTGAAATTAAAAATCTCCATGGCATTCATGCCGTTATATGACATATAGCTTTCATAATTTTCAAGCGACCATACAGGATGATTATATGTAACAAAAAATCCGTTTTCACTGCCTGTTTTAATCATTTTATTTATGTCACGGGTACAGTATTCAACAGAAAAAGGCGAATATTCACCGTCACCCTTAAGGCATTTTTCATTCTGAAAAGGATGAAACCTTCGGTCCGGGTCAAGAGCAATAAAACAGATATCACAGCAACGGTTATGCATCCATGATTTTCCCGATTCGTCTGCGGCGTTTTCAACCCCGTTCAGTGCAAGAAAGTTTTCATCAGAAAGCTCATTATGAGTTACAAAATGATTGTGGTCGGTAAAGGCAATGATTGAATATCCGTTTTTCATATACAGTTCTTTCATCTGCCCGGGTGTAAGTTCACCGTCGGAAACAGTTGAATGAGAATGAAGATTTGCTTTATAGAATTTACCTTTTTCACTGATAAGAAATTTTTTCACGCTTTATGTCCCCCAACCTGTTTATTTCTCTCAACAGCCGTTGCGCCCTCTTCAAGATTCATACCTTTGAGAATGGCGTTTTTGCCGTACCGTCTTTTTATTGAAATAATCGCTTCCTGCTGCTTTCTTTCTTTTGCAAGCATATTCTTTTCTTCTGCCCTCTGTTTTTCAAGAGCCTCGTAATCGGTAAAAAGATTCATCTGCTCAAAATCAGGCTCAGACTTTGCTTCCGCTTCATATTTAACATGATTGGCAACAATATACATACGCCTTACAAGCAGATTTTTATCAACAATTCTTTCAAACAGCTCGGAAACAGCCTTTATTATAAGCTTTGAAGAAGAAGTAAAGCCGCTGAGATTTATTGAGCCGTGTGCCTGTTTAGGTACTTTTCTGCCGTAACGGTCCGTTTCAATATTGCCTTCAAATGACGACCCTTTTTTCAGATTGTCAATATCATAACCGACGGTAAGCACCATCTGATCGGTGACAATTCTTTTTTCAACAAGATCAAGCACCAGCATATCCGTCATTTCACGGATAACAAGCTCCGCTTTATCAAAGGAATAAGGCTGCTGCAGAACCTGACCCTGACTTATACTGTTATTTTCCGAACGATAGGATTTGATATCCTTCATTTCTGCGGTTTCAACACCCCAGGCGTGGTCAATAAGAAGCTCTGCATTTATGCCGAAAGCTTTATAAAGTCTGTCCGCTCGATATAAAGAAAAGCGCGCTATTTCGCCCATGGTATATAAGCCCATGCCTTCAAGCTTTGAAGCATATCCTCTGCCTATACGCCAGAAATCCGTAAGCGGTCGGTGATCCCACAATCTGCGGCGGTATTCCGTTTCATCAAGCTCAGACATTCTTACCCCGTTTTCATCGGGCTGTGCATGCTTGGCATCAATATCCATAGCTATTTTACAAAGATAAAGATTGGTACCGATACCTGCCGTTGCCGTGATTCCCGTTTCGGAAAGCACATCCTTTATCATTGTCATTGCAAGCTCTTTTGCCGACATTTTGTAGGTTTCAAGATAATCCGTTGCATCAATAAAAACCTCGTCAACGGAATAAACATGAATATCCTCGGGTGCAATATATTTAAGATAAATTCCGTAAATAGTATTGCTTATCTGCATATATTTTGACATTCGCGGCGGAGCGACCAAAAAATCAATTTCAACAGCAGGGTCCGAATTTATTTCGGAAGCATAAACTGATTTTTGAGTGAATTTTCTGCCGGGAGCTTTATAACGCCTTGTGCCGTTAAGCTCCCTTACAATTTCATTGACCTCAAAGAGTCTCGGCCTTCCCGGTACTCCAAATGATTTCAGTGCAGGAGAAACAGCAAGACAAATCGTCTTTTCCGTCCTTGAAGGGTCGGCAACAACAAGATTTACATCCATAGGGTCAAGGCCGCGGTCAATACACTCAACGGAGGCATAAAACGACTTAAGGTCAATGGCTATATATTTCTTTTCGTCCATCCTACGCCCTCCGTAATATTAGTTATGCTCTTATTATATCACTTAAAGTTCAGGATTTCCATAAGATTTTCAAATAAAATCAAAAAAATAATATTTCAGTTCATCAATACGTAATAATAAAACAAACACAAATATCATTACCCCGTTAAAACATTGACATTCGGAATACTTATGATAAAATGTAAACACAATACATTATTTATCTGAATAAAAAAGGCGGTGAAATAATGAACCTGAGATATATAATTACCGATTACGGTGTTCAGTCAAACAGCAATGAACTGCAAACGGAAAAAATACAGCGTGTGTTTGATTTATGTAAAGAAAACGGCGGAACGGTCGTAATACCCAAAGGAAAATTTTTTACGGGCGGTCTGCGGATGTGGTCTGACACAACGCTTTATCTTGAAAGCGGAGCCCGCCTTATCGGCTCGGATATATGCGAAGACTACGAGGTTTTTGATGTTCCCGACGGAATTGAGCTTCGCACCGACATGGAAATGATAGCTCAATATTATGAAAACAGGCCGTGGAAAGAATATCGCAGAGCTGTGATTTCCGTTTACGGCGGAAAAAACATTTCAGTAATCGGAGAAAAAGATTCACTTATTGACGGCAATGACTGCGCTGACCCTAACGGAGAAGAAGGTTACAGAGGCCCTCACGGTTTTATGATAACCAATGTTGAAAATATTACACTATCCGGATATACAATCATTAACTGCGGCAACTTCATGCATCAGATTGATAACTGCAAAAATATATGCATGAAAAATGTCACCTGCCTTGGCGGCTCCGACGGAATTCATCTTCACTGCTGTAAAAATATTGTCATTGAGGATTGCCTTTTCCGCACCGGAGACGACTGCATTGCCGGAATAAACATGGAAAACCTCACGGTAAAAAACTGTGAGCTGAACTCATCCTGCGATATTTTCCGTGCAGGAGGCTGTCATTTTCTTATTGAAAATTGCAGAATGTACGGACCCGGTGAATATCCGCACAGAATGACAGTTGTTCAGAACAGAGGCACGCAGGCGGTCAGAGATAAAAGCAACACCTTGTCAAAAGAACTCGGAAGACATAATCTTGAATGCGTGTTCGTCCATTTTTCAAGTATTGAGTATCCGAATCCGGAACCTTTCCGCGACATTGTTTTCAGAAACTGCACAGTGGAAAATGCGGACCGTTTTCTCTGGTATGAGGCAGACAGCAATATACTTCAGTCGGGAACTTACCTTAAAGATTTAACTCTTGAGGGTGTAATAATAAAAGGTCTGAAGTCAGCTTCAGCCGTAAAGGCTGACCAGAAGGTACCGTTTACAATCACATTGAAAAATGTCAGTGCTTCGTTCCGTGACGGTGCAGCAGATAACAAGCTTTTTGACGAAAAAGACGAAAACACAAAGCTGATTTATATGGATAAATAAGCATAAATAACCTTGCCGGCCGATTCAAACGAAACGGCCGGCAAAAAAATTATAATATCTGTTTTTCCGTAAAATGAATATCTTTTCCGTTTACGACCGAAAGAAGTCCGTTTCTTTTTACTTCAAGGTGGTTACCGCTTCTTTCGTCAACAAATGCGTATTCTTTTTCGGATATAAAACCTATATTCCCTTTTTCAGACATTCTGACAGAAAAATCATTTTCCGAAGATACCGCTTTAACACCGATATATTTATCAATCAATCCCATAACTGCAATATTATTTTTCATGGGTGAAAAAGTATAAAGTCTGAAATCATCATTATTTTCAAGGGTTAATTTTATCTGCTCACCTTTTTTCAAAATTCCGGAATCCTTTGAAAAGAACTCATAAAAAGCATATTCACATTCGTCAAGCCCTGCATCCGACGGTGAAACATAGCCGTTGACCGGTTTATTACCGGCATTTATATTAAAAACTGCCGCAATTCCGTTTTTACCTGCTCTGTTGAAAATCTTGAAAATTTTTTCCGATTTAGTCGGATTTTCAAAAAGGCAATCATCTGTCGGAACGGCACTGTTATCACATCTGAGTATCTTTCCGTCAGAAAGGCAAAGCGGTTCGAGTATTTTGCGATTTGACCTGCCGATTTTATCGGAAACATAAACCGGGCCGCCGCTCACGGCACGGCAAACGGCATTTTTAATTGCCTGAGCATCATCGGTCCACCACATATCCCAGTCATTTATAAAATATTGGCCCTGAAGAAGCCCGTTAAATGAGCACTGTAAAATATGTTTGAAAAACCATTCTCTGTTATCCGGCAAAAAATCATCGGAACAGCGGCTGATTGCCGACCCCAAACGATTAAACATACATTCATTCGGCATTCCCATACAGTTTATAACGGCACCTTCAAAATATTTGTCGGCAGCCTTGTCTATTGCGGAGTGAATTGATTTTGCCGATTCTCCGAACGAGCTTATATTATGATAATTCTTATGAAACCCCTGGTTGTCAATCTTAACAAAATCGGCACCCCAGGATTTAACTCTTTCACACAGTAAATCAAAAGCTTTTTCAGCATTCTCTTTTTCGGGTGAAATAACGATTCTTCCGTCGGATAATGTTACGGTATTGCCGCAGAGAAATCTGTCGGCTTCACTGCCCGGTTCAAGCCCCGACCAATATCCCGCAACAGGAAACCAGAATCCGACATTTTTGAATCCGGCAAGTTTAATTTTATTTACCGCCGATTTCAGGCCGTCGGGAAAACGCTTTTTATCACCGTTAAATGAACGAAGCTTACTGTCATGCATTATATCAACCATTTCGGAAAAAGATGTATCGTCGGGGATTTCATTCAATGAAGGCACATCCGCCCACATATCATCAATAATTGCATAATTAACGGGAATTTTCTTTTCGGAGAATTCATTCGCTTTGCGGATAAGATCTTTTTCGTTCACTCTTATCTGAAGAGCATCCCACGAGCACCAGCCGAGATATTCAAACAATTCAGGCATTTTTCTTTCTTCACGCATTTTCAGACTGCTGCCGAGTAATTCGGCAGCTTTTTTTGAAACAGCCCGTAAGAGTTTGTTCGGATTATTTCCCTGCAGCACAATAAAAGAAAGCTGCTTCGGTATCCGGTTCATGTAGTCAATGTTAGAAAGAACGGAAAATTCAAATCCGCCATTTTCTCCGCACCCGCGAATAAGAGTCTTGCATATACTGTCACATACAGGCAAAAAAGCCGTATATTCTTCATTATCTTTTATCACTAAAAGCTGAGTTTTTTCGGGCAGAAATGACAAAGATTCACCCCAGAACGGACGGCACCACGATGATGTGTGGTTTTCAATCGCAAAAAAGCTACCTGTGTCTTTCCAAATCGGCGAAAAAGTTGCGCAGGGATTACCGTGGAGCGTTTTTTCTGAAGAAACGGAAAAATATACCGCAAAACCTTCACACCCCGCATATTCGATTTTTTCGGCAATTATGGAAAGACCGTCAGAAAGTCTGTTCCATTTTAATTCGTTCAAATCGTAACCTCCGTTATTATATTCACGAAAAAGCAAATTCAAGAAAAAAGCCCCGGAAATCCGAGGCTGTATAAATTATGTGACCGAGACGGCCTGCTCCTTGTTTTCAAGTAATTTTCGGCGTTCATAAAGCTGTCTTTCAACATCGGCACGGTGCTCGGGGTCATCTTTGATAAAGAAAATAAATATCATGTAAAGAGCTTCACCGATAACTGGGCCGAGCATAAAAATCGGATATTGCCACTTATAGAATCGTTCGCTCTGATGGAAAATATATTTTGAATCACCCGGTAATGGCTTGTATCCGAGGAAATTATAAAGGGTTATATTCTTTATAAGTGACTGTAAACTGTTGTTAAGCTTTTGTGAAAAGCTCAAAGCGGAAAATGTAATGCCCTCTGTTCGCTGGCCTGTTTTAAGTTCAACTTCATCAATAGAGTCATTCAGAAGTGAACGGTGAGCAATATCCATAAAGCTCGTAAATCCGCTTGAAATACCGATTATAACACACATAATGATAAATCCGTGTGCCGTATTGTATTTGCAGGCAGGAATAATACCGACAAAATAAGCAAGAATTCTTGCGGAAATTATTGCAAGCTGAGAAATAAGCAGAGCTCTTTTCATACCGCCGAACTTCTTAATAAGCTTATTTGCAAAGAAAACGGAAAGTGCACCGGGTATGCTTGAAAGAGTATCATAAAGGGTTTCGGCAGTGCCTCCGCCGAAATGAGTATTATTTCTGAACTCGGACTGATAAAAATAAGTTCTGTCAATACGCGGATAAAGCTCATGAATTATCTTTGCAGCACCGATAAGAAGCAGTGTCGGATTATAGCGAAGAACCGTAATTGCTTTTAAGAAATTTTCATCTTTTTGAACAGGAGCATCGACTCGCTCTTTATATTTCGAAGCGTTGAGGGCAAGCATCTGACCTCCCAGACCGAAAATAACGGCAAACATAATGAAAATCATCTTTTCATCCATGCCTTTACCTTCAAGCAGATCCCAAAGCGTCGGGAAAAGCTTCGGAATATATCCGCCGAGACTTGCGCCGATTGAAACCCACTGAGTAATTTTTGCACGTTCATCCGAATGACCTGATGAAAGCGAAAGTTTACCCCAGATACCAACCTCCTGAAACGAAAAAAGCAAATCCCAAAAGAAATAACAAAAAACAAGGTAAAGCAGCTTCAAAAGAGTAGACGAAGCCGCATTAACAAACATAAACAGGGCAAGAGTACCGATAAAAGGCGGAAAATAAAGCAGAAAAGGACGCATTTTCTGATAAGGCTTATGCTGTCTTCTGTCAATATAACTGCCGACAAGAACATCATTGATTGCATCCCATACAATGGAACCGGTCATGATTTTTCCGACATAATGTGCATTTTCGCCGGGAACAACATGATTTTCATAAAAATATGTTACCCTGCCGGAAACAAACCCCGATGAAATAGAGGCGCCGACTGCACCAATAGAATAGCGTAAAATTTCACGATTTGAAATGCCCTCATCATTTTGTTCTTTTGAAAAAAGAAAGCCGAGGGGATTTTCCATAAAAACACTCCTTTAATACACTGTTCTATTTTATATTATATCATTTTATAATGAAATACAAGACATTTTTTGAAATACGAAAATGTTATACATATTAAATCGCTCGGAAACATAGTTATGTGCAACAGGCTTGCTTTGCAATCACAGTGTAGCAGGCTGGAGAACTGTGGGATAAAAAATACCTGCCCGTGTTCGAGCAGGTATTTTTTGTCCCTTGTGAACGAATCGGCAACTTTTTTAATTCCGAAAAAAGTTTTATATTTAAATCAAAATAGAGTTTGCAATGAACAAATATTATTCAGCCTAATTCATATCTTCTTTCTTGTCATATCTTGCTGCCGTAAACAAATACGAAACGATATATGCAATGCAGGCAGCACAGGGAGTAACGGTTTTTACAAGCTTCCCGGTGATATTGTGCCTGTCAAACCACTGTGCGATGGTAATTATGTTGAAATTCCTGAAAACTTCTAAGTTGCCGAAAAAGATGAAGCCCATCAGCGCAAGACCGATTGTCATAACAATTGCAATTTTTAAGAGCATGGCTTTTTCAACGCCATTGAGAATGTAAAACGGAAGCTCAAGTGCAAAAATAAATACAATAATACAAATTAACGGAACTGAAATTTTGTACATCATTTCGCTGATAACTTTGGTGTAGGAAAAACGGATATTGACAAAATGAATCAGAAGGAAAAGCAAAAAT
>JAZUJJ010000010.1:0-30470 GCA_045642725.1 Acutalibacteraceae bacterium | reverse complement strand
CCCCTACAAAATAAAAATCATACAATGCAAAACATAAAAATATAAATCATTCTCCACAGGAGGTAAATATATGAAGGAAATGAAGAAAACAAGTAAAAAGGCACTTGCTCTTATCATGACCCTTGTTATGGTAATGGGCACGCTTGTTGTCGGCTTCGGCGGAATGCTTTCAATCAAGGCATCTGCTGTAGATGACGGTAAGCTCAAAGCCGATGCAAACGGCAATTTCAGGATTTTACAGGTTGCGGATGTTCAGGACACAGCAACTATTGATCCGAAAATCAGAAGTACAATCAGGATGGCTGTTTCATCGTTAAAACCTGATCTGATTGTTCTCACCGGTGACAATATTCATGGTTCTGAAAGTGAAAATAAGTTCAGCGAAACCGCTGAACAAATCACTGATGAATTCATTGATGAATCAGGCAATAAAATTCCGTTTGTTGTTACATACGGTAATCATGACTACGAAGCCAACAAAAACGGAGGCAACTATATTGGCCTTGCCAGGCAGAATGAAATTTGGATTGCTAACGGTGCAACTGCATTGAGTGGCTATGATGCATCCACTTGCGGTCCTGTCGGAACAGGCTATGTTGATGTATATGATTCAACGGGAACAAATGTAATCAAGAGGGTTATTTTGCTTAATTCAGGTACTTACAGCAGCAACGGTTACGGCAGGCTTGGTTATAATTCAACCTCTTCTGTTAACGGTGCAGACGGAGACAATGTAGCAATGTATAATTCTGCAGTAAACGTTGTTAACGGATGGACTGACGCAGGTTACCAGACAATTGTTTTCCAGCATATTCCTCTTCATGAGTTCCCCACAAAAGCTGAATTTGACGGCAGAACAGGTACACTGTCAAGAGCTTCGGGCGGTACCTTTACCTATAATTCCGGAATATTTGCTGAGGAACCCGGCCCGGCAAGCCTTTCGACAATTGAAGTTTATAACGCTCTTGCAAAAGATAATGTTGTCGGTATCTTCTACGGTCATGACCACATGAGTACCGGTAATGTTACTACAACCATTAACGGCAAAACTCTTCGTCAGGGCTACGGCGGCGGACTTTACTATGAACTTGATTGTCATTATGGTGAATCGGATTCCAAGTGCAGCCTTTATGAAATGAGTGGTGACGGCACTTGTGAGCAGAAGGTTTATTCATTTACTTCTCTTACGGCAGGTCTTCCGTTATCCGACACATTAGGCGGAACAAACGGAAACTATCCTACAAATAATGATGCAGTCACATATATCAGCGATGTTGCAATGTTCTATTCCGAGTCAAGTTTTGTTGAAGCAGTTAACAACGCAAGAAAGAACGGATATACACCTGTCACAAAATATTTTGATTTTGGTTCATATTACGGAAATCTGAACGGTGATAATACAGGCAATAATACAAGAGGTGACTGGATTTGTCTTGCCTATAAGACAACAAGAAATCCTGCAGATGCATTGCGTGATATAAGACTTGCTTTGAACGGAGATAATGCCGCTACAAAGGTTTATAATAAGTTTAACGGCACAAATGTTACTTATAATCTTGTACCGACAACAATAACAGGTACAACCAATAACGTTAATCTCGGCGGAGAAGGTAATACATACAATATGTATTATACCAAAGACGCCAAACTCGGTGCGCCTATTACAGAACTGTTCCTTCTCACTAGCGGTTATTTTGCTCAGCAGCAGCAATATCCGTATTATATAGCTGAAAAGTTTGATTTTGAAGGAAGCAAAATCAAAGCAGACTTGAACAGAACAAACGGCGGTATGGATATCTGGCTCTGCATTAAGAAGTATAATGCAGCTTCGGGCGGAAATATTTATACAGCACCTGCAGACATTAAAATTTCTGTTCCCGAAACAATTTATCTTGCTCCCAATGCAACTTCTGCAACAACATTTAAGTATTACATCAATAATAATATGTCGGCTGACGGAACTGTTTCTCTTGAGGCAAATGCTTCTCAGGAAACAGGTAAATTCTATTTCCGTTGCCCCGAGGCTACTTCATTAACCGTTAAACTGACCAGTGGAGATGCAACAATCAGCACTGCATCCGGTAAATTGGATGGTACTTCCGGTACTCTCAGCAGCGGTATAACCAAGACTGTTTCCAACGGATTTATTTCAGGTGAAATTAATTCCGGTTCATTAAGTACAGGTCTTTCACCAAACGGTTCCAGTACACTTAAATGGGAATTTACATATACGCTTAGAAACGGTGATACAAAAACACAGATAGCATATACAACGGTTTATGCACCGTATACTTCTCCGGTTTACGCTTCAACGAGAATGAGAAATACAAGAGCTGATGGATTGCTCAATGACAGATGGACCGATCTTCAATCGTACGCATGGATAATTGGTGTTAATACTATTACCGCAACAGGAAACACCAAAAATTACACAGGAAATTTTGACCCGATGTTGGGCAAGTATACAGTACCTACTGCAACTAACTCAAATAATAGTACAACTGGTATTAGGTATAACGTTGATGTTACATCCGCAAATCTGGAAAAATATCCGTATGCTATCCATACAACTACTTCTGCTTCAGACGGAAACGGTTACCTTAACAGTTATGAGGCAAATAAAAACGCAGACCACTCTGTTCAGGCTGTTTCACCGTTAGGTATATTAACAACTGATAAATCACGAGTGACTAATCTTTCTCAAATTCCTAACTTAAAAATCGGTTTCATAATTTCATATGTTCAGGAAGGCGAAACAAGTGTTTCGGGAAGAAGATATGGACACTATTTATCTGATTATACCGACAGTTACTCAAATTCAAATACATCAGGCAACCAAGATGGCAATGCTGGCTATTACTTCGACTATAAGGGTAGCATATTCCCGGGTTACTCTGATACAGCAAACGAAGATGTTGGAAATAGCACTAAAACTGATACATCAGTTTCAAAGGCAAAAGCTGTTGCTACAAATATTGTCTGGAACAGAGATATTTCAACCCTTCCCGTCGGCGAAAAAACGATTGCCATAAAAGCCGCATGCCGTTATGGTACATGTTATAGTAGCACAAACAACAACTCAAACGAATCAAATATTGTCAGAGTAAACTTGAATTTAGTCGATAAATCCGACCTCCGTGGATTAGTTGCCGAGATAGTTCAGTCTCCGTTCCTGAGTGATGTTTATGCAGTAGACGGTAAGTACGACAGCGTAATGGGTGCGCTCAAAAACGCCTATAAAGTTCTTGGTAAGCCTGATGCAACACAGGATGAAATTTATAACACTGAAACCGGTGTTTATAAACTTTTGTATGGCGATCAGCTTTCACAGGAGGATGTATCATCCGCAACGGCAACATTTATTCATAAAACCACAAATGGCAAAGTGCTTCGCCGATTTGTAACTCAGTTTAAAAATGGTTCAACTTTAACTGCAACCCCGATTAATATACCCGGTTATACTGTTCATACAGGCTATGAGTTCCAAAAGAAGAATGTTCAGACAACAGATTGTACATTTGAAATTCTTTATGACCCTATAAGCTACACAATAGCCTTTAACGGTAACGGCGGCAGCGGCAGTATGAATAATTTAAATGCTACGTATGATCAAAACATAACACTTACCGCCAATGCTTTTACAAGAAACGGTTATTCATTTGCAGGTTGGGCAACATCAGCCAATGCTGTAACCGCAAGATATACAGATAAACAGAGTGTTTCAAATCTTGGCACAACACAGGATGAGGAAGTAATCCTCTATGCCGTTTGGAACAAGCTTAACAGTGTTGTGATTGATAACCTATTCTGCCTTGATGATTGGGCTGCAAATACAAACAGTGCCAAGCTTGGCGGCGGCGGAAAAACCGACGGCGACACTTTAACAATTGACATTGTAAGCGGAACAATAAAAGTTACGGATGATGGTGTAGCAAAAGCAACATCAAATGGAACATCAAACGATGTTTATACATCATATACCGGCAGCAGTAATTATTACAATATGCCTATCGAACCCGATACTGAATATACGGTAAGTTACACTGTTAAAGGCAGCGGTAGTGCTCAGTTCTTTATTTTCACTTACGATGAAGACAATAAAGCTGTAAACCTTTCCGGTTTAACTAATCCGCACAAGAGCTTTAATAAAACCGCTTCTGCAGCAGGTGAATCTGTAACCGGTACATTTACCTCCGGCGACACAGCTGTAAAGCTTCAATTCCGTGTTGGCTATACATCTGCTAATGCCGATGTAACATTCAGCAATATCCGTATTGTACCTACAAAATATTACTCCGAAACTCAAGCAAGTATAATTAAAAATATTGAAAGCGGTGCAACATTAGGCAGTAGTCTGACTGACCCTGCACAGTCCCCCGAAAACAGCGCATTTATCGGTTGGACTACATCACCAAACAGTGCCGGAGATATATTCACCTCTTCTACTCCGATTACCGGTAACACACATATCTGGAGCTACTGGTTAAGCACGAAAATAGAAAATTCCGCAACATCAGGTGCTGCGGATATTAAGAACGGTGTGATTTCGGAAAACTCAGGCTGGACTTCAAGAACAATAACCGGAATAGCTGCAAAAGACAGTACTCCGGGAACTCAACCTGTTTCCGGCACATACGGTAAGTTGACTCTTAACAACGGTCAAATCAGCTATCAGCCAACCAATATGAATCAAGGCGCAAATGCTGATACGTTTACAATTGGCATTGATAACGTCTATAACGCTAACGGAATCAATAAGACCGTAAAGACAACAGATAATGTTACGATTTACCCCCAGACAAATGTGCTGTATGAAACACCGGATGGCGTAAGCGGTACAGATAACGGCAACGGTAAATTCACAAACGGAACAGCTACTTGGACCACCACCGATAACGGTGAAAAAGGTACTGCCGGTAACAAAAATTCAAATGTTTACGGTTATTCAAACAATTACGCTAATGACAGCAATTATTCCGGCGGCTCTGCAATGAAAGTAACCGTAAAAGAGGGGCAGACAAGCTGGCCCAAATATAATTTCACTTTCAAGGGTACGGGCTTTGATGTTATTTCAAAGTGCGACAGTGAAACAGGTCTTATTACCGTTGCGGTTTATGAACACGGTACAACCAACAAAGTGAAATCAAAGGCAGTCGGCACATATTTCAACGACACGAACTTCGACAACGGTATATACCAGGCACCTGTTGTAAGCATTTCTGACCTTACATACGGCACTTATGATGTTGAAATAACAAGTGCTTACAGCCCGGCATTTGATAAAAACTATGATAAAAAATATACAAAACTTGCCCAGGCATCGGCATATTCGGATGAAGTAACATTCTTTGAGGACGACGGTCAGAAATATGTTGACCTGTCATCACTTCTCGGTGAGGATTATGCAGATTGTGAATTTGCTGAAATTTGCGATACGGCAGAAACAAATACCGACACAAGCGGTATCACGATAATCGAACCTGTGCTTGTTCGTGACGGAGAGGGCGGCAGTACGGAGAACAGTTACGATGCATATATTGATGCAATTCGTATCTATAATCCGGCAGGAACTGAATTGAGTGATGAAGATGAAAAAACGACTGACGATGAAATTTTCATTCAGTACACCAATGATAAGGAACTTAACCCTGCTTATTCCCTCGTAAGAACAAACATCACTACATCAAACACTGTTTTAGACGGTAGTGCTGTAAATAACACGGCGTATGTTGAGCGCAGCACCACCGGTGAGGATAAAATAACATCAGATCCCTATAAGAAAAACGGTACAAATACCGAGGTTTATCTCGGCAGCGGAAACTCAGTCGGATTTACAATCAGCGGCTTTGTTCCCGGAACTACAAAGGTTCATATCGGTTTCCGTACTCCCAACGGAAAAGAGGCAACAGTTCTTTTCGGAAACGGAAGTAAGGTCGGCTCCGTTACCGTTAAATCCGCAACTCAGCTTTTCTATGATGTTACAGATTATGTAAGCGATAACGAAAACGATAGCGGAACATTGGCAATCAGTGGTTCCGATGGCATTGTTTCAGTCGGAGAAGTTAAGATAATCGGAGCAGAAGCACCGAAGCTGATGGCGAATGTAAGAACCCTCAACAATGCTCTCGCCCTTTCGGCTTTGGCAGAAGAGAATCCGATGCCCGAAGCTTCCGAACTTACTTTCAATGTTGATTTCGGCGGACTTTACAGCACAAATTATGTTGCTGAGGCAGATGAAATCACAAAGACATTTGTAAACGGTGTCTGGACAGCCGAGGTTATTATCCCCGCAGCAAAGGCTGCTGAAATCTTTGCCGAAGCAAACCTCGGCAACAGATTCACCCTTAAAAATGATGATGTTGTACTTAAGGCACAGTATATTGACGGCAAATGGGTAACCGAAAAGGCTTCTGTTGCCGTTAAAGAAGAGACACCCGCAATCGGTACAACAACATTTACCGTTGAATTCGGCAAGGAAGGCAAGACAACGCTTAATGTTGCTTCTTCCGATTTCACCGTTGAAAAGATTAACGGCGTATGGACTGCAAAATATGCGGTTTCCGCCGACAAGCTTAATTCACTTCTTGCTTCTGCAGGCCTCAGCAAGAAATATATGCTTGCAAAGGCTGAAAGCGTAACAGCAACTGCAGAGTATGTAAACGAAAGCTGGAGCGTAAAGCTTATTGAGGTTGAGGTTGAAAGAATACCTGCTCCCGAAGCAGCCGACCTTGAATTCACCGTTAACTTCGGCGGAATTGCAGCGACAAAATATGTTGCTTCCAAGGGCAGCCTTAAGGTTGAAGAAAACGGTGACAGCTACATTGCTGTTGATTCAATCGGAACATTAAAGCAGAAGTCACTTCTTAAGGATGCGGGCATAGCAGATGAATATGAACTTGCATTCAATACCGATGCAAATCTCAAAGCAAATTATGTAAACGGTAAATGGGTAACAGAAGAGGTTTATATCTCCGTTGTCAAGAAAGGCACAGATGTTCCCAAGGCCGAAAATATAACCTTTGAAATTGCATTCGGCGACCTCGGTACTACAACAATTAAGATTGACAAGGATGATTTCAAGTACGAGCAGATTAACGGCGTATGGACGGCAACAGTTGAACTTACAGCCGAAGACCTTGTAAAGCTTCTTGAAGAAGCAGGCCTTGCTGATAAGTACGAAATCACCGACGAAGGTCTTACACTCATCGCAAAGAACATCAACGGCGAATGGGTTGCCGAAAAGGCAAACGCAGGCGCAACCGAGCAGAAGTCAACAGAACCCGAAGAAGAATGGAACTTCTGGAAATGGCTTAAGAACCTCATTATGAGCATATTTGAGTTCTTCAGAACCACATTCAGCAAGATAGTTCTTATCATTAAAGGTAATTAATAATGGAGGTAAATGCATGAAAAAATCATATATTACACCGGCATTTACCCCGGTAAAAATGTTAATGGCATCAGCATCATCTGCTTGTGATTTTGGTGTGGCACATAACGGTTATCTGCAGTGTTCTGTTGAAATTGAAGGCCTTGGTTCAATTTTTTCGTATGGTATTCCATGCGATTTTGATGCAGGCAGCGGAGATTTTGATGGTATCTTCTGCTTTGCAACCCAGGATACCAACGCAACCGTTTTCGGTTCATAAAATGTAAAGAAAGGCTGCCCGCAAAAAGGCAGCCTTTCGAATAAATTGGGGATGACCTCCCGAGCAGGGCGAAAAATACTGTTTTTAGCCCCCTTTACCAAAGGGGGTGCCCAACGGGCGGGGGTTTGCTTCATTTGCAACCTTCCGTCATTTCCTGCGGAAATGCCACCTCCCTTGAAAGGGAGGCCAAAACCGCATACAAGGCCGTAGGATAATATAATTATAACCGTCAACTTAACACTTCACGCTTAACACTTAAAACTTTCAAAAATATGACTTACTTTTATGAAATTGCCGGGATAAAACTTATGTTTTACGGTAATTCTGAGCTTGATGAAAACGGATTTTCCGCTTCTTTCAAAGCTTTGCCGTCAGATCCCGATAAAAAACTTAAACTTATAAAATGCAGAAAAGCTCCGGTTATAACAAAAAAAATCAATTCAGATATACTCGGATTGACACAGCTGAACGGAAAAAACATTCTCATTTCTTATTCACCGCATGAAAAAGAATCAAAAGCATTTCTTGTTAATGACAGATTTTATTTCACGGAACAGATTTACACAGAAGGCCGTTTTATCTGGAGCTATATAGATTTACCCGGAATTCTTGTTGAAAATAACCGTATTCTGTTACATTGCTCATATATTATTCATAACGGAGAAGCAATACTTTTCTGCGGCAAAAGCGGAATCGGCAAATCAACCCAAGCGGGTATATGGGAAAAACACAAGGGCGCCGAAATCATTAACGGTGACAAAGCTGTTATCTATATGAATAACGGTGTACCTTATGTTTCATCCGTTCCCATTGCAGGCACTTCGGGAATATGTAAAAACAAGTGTGCTCCGTTAAAAGCCATAGTTTCATTGGGTCAGAGCAAAGAAAATACAATAACGGGTCTTAAAGGAATTCCTGCTTTGACAAAGGTTTTTGAAAACTGTATTTTTGACAACTGGCGTGACGGCGAAGCAGACAAATGCATCGGCTTGATTTCAGAAATAATCGGTAAAATAAAAGTCTTTGATTTACAGTGTCTGCCGGATGAAAGCGCGGCAGATATATTATCGGATAAACTTTACGGGAGGGATGATTAAATGAAAAACACGGAAGATATCTATCTTCAATATATGTTTAATCGTGCCGGAAAAGCAGGCCGACCTCTGTCGGGAACCTTTGAGATAACCTCCCGCTGCAATCTGCAATGCAAAATGTGTTATATTCACCGTTCCAATTGTGAGGAAATCAGAAAGCAAGAATTGCCCGCAAGCGAATGGAAAAGAATTGCCGATGAATTGTTTGACAGCGGTGTGCTGATGATGCTTATCACAGGCGGCGAACCGCTTATCAGAGAAGATTTCACGGAAATATTTCTTTATCTCAAAAAACGCGGTTTCAATGTTCAGCTTAACACAAACGGAACTATGATTACCGACGAAATAATTGAACTGTTCAAAGAATATCCGCCCTCACGAATAAGTATTTCCATTTACGGCGCAAGCGAGGAAACATATCAGCGTTTAACAGGCAAAAAAGGTATGTATGAAAAAGCAATCAACGGAGCGCTGACTCTTAAGAATGCCGGATTACAGGTGAAAATAAGCCTTACTGCGACGCAGTATAACCGTGATGATATTCCGGCAATATATGACTGGGCAAAAGAAAACGGATTTCATGTTCAGGCGGCAAATTATATGTTCCCGGCGGTCAGGTCCGATGGCGTAACCGACAGAGCTTCGCCCGAGGAAGCTGCGGAAATCGGTTTGATTTGTGAACGCAGCAATTACGGCGAGGAAGAATTTGCAAAAAGAATGAAGCTTATTCTTGACGGGAAAAAGCCGGAAATCAATGAAGAAATCACAGATGATATTGGCGAAAGAATATGGTGCAGAGCAGGAAAAAGCACATTCTGGATCACCTGGAAAGGCGATATTACACCGTGTGGAATGATGGAGGAGCCGAAATTTTCATTGCTTAATATGAGTTTTGAGGCAGCGTGGAAAAAAGCTCATGATGCAACAGAAAAAATGTTTCTTCCGTCAGAATGTAAAAACTGCACTTACAGATATATCTGCGACATCTGCGCCGCAGGCTGCAAGGCGGAAACAGGGGCTTATGATAAAGTTCCTTATTATATCTGTGCGAAAACCAAAGCAAGATTTAATCTGATTAAGGAGGAATTCGGAAATGCTGAAAATAAGTGAAGATTACGCCGTCAGAACGGTTCTTGACGAATGTGTGCTCGTTCCGATTATAGGTTCATGTGACAACAGCTCCGGATTTCTTGCACTGAATGAAACCGCTAAAATCGTAATTGATTCAATAGTTGCCGGAAAAGGCATTGATGAAATTGCGGATGCAATCTGCGAGGTTTATGAAATCACTCCGGAAACGGCAAAAGCAGACGCGGAAAAGCTGATTAACGATTTCATAAATTTAGGTGTAATAATTGAAGAGTGAGCCATTTTAACCTGTCGATTATTCGGCAGGTTTTATTGACTTTTACGGTAATGATGCTATAATCAAATCAACAAATTAAAAGGGGAGTGCATTATGAAAAAATTATTTCCCGGTAACAAGGCAAAAGCTTTGACCCTCAGTTATGATGACGACACTTTTCACGATTACCGATTTGCCGAAATCATCAACAAATACGGTCTGAAATGTACATTCAATCTCAATGCCGATTGCTTTTTGAAGAAAGAACCTGAAATCGGTGTTGTTGAAAGAAATATGACGGTGCAGGAGGCTGTTACTCTGCTTAAAGGCACCGAACACGAGGTTGCCACTCACGGCTTTGTTCATCCGTTTTATGATGAGCTTTCCGATGAAGCTGCTGCTGATGATATTTCAAAGGATATTGCTTCTCTTTCCGCTCTTTTCGGCGAAAAAATAAACGGTCACGCTTATCCCTACGGCCGCTTTAATGACAATGTAATCAAAATTCTTGAAGGAAACGGAATTATCTATGCAAGAACCGTAAAATCAACAAGAAATTTTGAATTTCCCGAAAAGTTCCTTGAATGGAATCCGACCTGCCATCACAAGGATGAAAAGCTTTTTGAGCTTTGTGATGAATTTCTTGCCTATAACGGTGATGAACCGAAGCTGTTTTATGTCTGGGGTCATGCATTCGAGTTTTACCGTGAAGATAACTGGGATCGACTTGAAAAATTTGCTTCTCTTATGGGCGGCAAAGATGATATCTGGTATTGCACCAACAAGGAATTTTACAACTGGATGAAAGAAAACGGTTGATATGAGAGAATTTATTCTTGGCACCGATTGGTGGACAGACTGCGATGATGCTGTTGCACTTCGTTTGCTCTGCAATGCGGTCAAGAGGGGAGAAATATGCTTAAAAGCAATCGGAATCAATGCGTGTATGGATGTTTCCGTTTCCTCACTTGTTTCTTTTCTGCATCTTGACGGTGTTTACGGTATTCCCGTCGGTATCGACCGCGAAGCAACCGATTTCGGAAGAAATCCGCCTTATCAGGCAAGGCTTGCCGAAAAATGTGATATAAAAATCCGGAATGACGATGTTCCTGATGCTGTTCAGTTATATACAGATGTTCTGAAAAAGGTTGAAAATAAGCTTGAAATCATAGAAATCGGTTATCCGCAGGTTATTGCAAAAGTTATTGAAAATGACCCGGAATTGTTTTCCGAAAAAGTTTCGAGAGTCTGGATGATGGCGGGAAAATGGGACGAAAATCCGGGCAAAGAAAATAACTTTTCCCGTAACAAAAGAGCGAGTCGTGGGGCATATTCTTTTTGCAGAAACTGTCCTGTTCCCGTAACTTTTCTCGGCTTTGAAGTCGGCGAGAGTGTAATTGCCGGAGGAAAACTGAAAGACGGAGACCATCTTAAGGCTGTACTTCTTGATCACGGTTCGCCGAACGGACGCAGTGCCTGGGACCCGATGCTTGTACTTGCCGCACTTGCCGGAAGTTCTTTTGAAGCCGGATATAACGAAGTGAAAGGCTTTGCTTCTGTTGACCCTGAAACGGGCGAGAATTCTTTTATAAATGACGATTTCGGTTTGCATTCGTTTCTTGTAAAAAGATTCACTGACGAAAAATACAGGGATGAAATTGACGAAAAACTTGATATATTCAGTCAAATCTGAAAAATTGACAAAAACGGTAATGTTGACAACATTGCCGTTTTTTGTTAAAATATGTATTTGGAAAGGAATTGATTTTTCAAATAAGGAGGCTTTTATGAGCTTTTATTTTTCCGATTTCGGTGTTCTTTTGGGTGATGTATCTCTCGCACAGATTAAACTTTATTCAAAAGATCCGTTAAAAAAACAAAAGGATGTTCTTAAGAAAATAGTCAGAAGAAATAAAAACTGTGAGCTTGGCAAAAAGCTTAATCTTAAAGATGTTCATTCAATCGAGGATTATCAGAGGATAGTTCCTCTGTCAACCTATGCCGATTATGAGCCTTATGTTGACCGTATGCTTAACAACGGCGAAAAGAGACTTATGTTTAACGGCCTCAATGTTCGTTATGCATCATCTTCCGGCTCGGTCGGCAAGCCGAAAATGCTGCCCAAAGGTGTAAATGACCTTTGGAAAATGCAGTGTATCGGTTTTTCTGTTTCAATTACAACAGCATATCATCATCTGAAAAAGCAGGGAATCAGACTTCGCAATCAGGTAGGCCCTCTTGCTCTTAATCTTTCCGGTCACAGAACTCCCGACGGTAAAATGAGCAACGGTGCCGCTCAGATTCCTCTCAGAGCGCTTAAGCCCATTCTTCCTTTCTTCTGCACTTCTCCGCTTCCTCTGCTTTTCCCGAACCTTGATGATAAGCTTGACACATCTTATCTTCATCTTCGTTTCTGCCTTGAAAACAAAAAAGTAAGCTATCTCGGCTCAATTGTTGTCACTCTTCTTACCCAGATGTTTGATTATCTTGAAGATAACTGGCAGATGCTTTGTGATGATATTGAAAAGGGTATAATCAACCCCAATATTGATTGTACCGATGAAATCCGTAAAAAATACGAAAAGAAATTCAAGCCTAATCCCAAGAGAGCTGCAGAGCTCAGAAAAGAGTTTGAAAAAGGCTTTGATGACCCGATAGCTCCGAGAATATGGCCCAATCTTCAGTGGGCGTACGGAATGATGGGCTCAAATCTTTCCGTTTATGTTGATAAGCTCCGCAAGAATATCGGCCCGAATGTTCCCATTCATAATATGGGCTATGCTGCTGCCGAGGGTTTCTTTGCAACTCCGCTTGAGCTTGATGCAAGCGATTATGTTCTCACTCCCTATACGGTTTTCTTTGAGTTCCTTCCCGTTGGTGAGGATGAAGAAAAGGCTGATGATACCGTTAAACCTCTGCTTATTAACGAGCTTGAGGTCGGCAAATGCTATGAAATGATCGTTTCCAATTTCTCCGGCCTTTACAGATATAAAATGGAAGATGTTGTCAAGGTAACAAGGATGTTTAACAACACTCCTTATGTTGAGCTTATGTTCAGACAGAATCTTTCCATGAATGTTGCCAACGAAAAGACAACAACGGATATGATTGATGCTGCCGCTGTTAATACCGCAAAGGCTATGAATGCCGAGTTCAAAGGCTTCAGCTTCTATCCCGACTTTTCGACAAAGCCGCCTCGTTATGTGATGCTTACTGAAATTGACGGTGAAATTCCCGACGAAGAAACCAGAAAGAAGTATGTTTCCGAGCTTGATCATCAGCTTGATGAAATTAATGAAAAGTATTATAAATATCGCCGCTGGGGTATGCTCGGCGAGCCGGAAGTACTTTTCCTTAAGCCGAATGCTTACACTGATTTCAACAAATATCTTGCCGGAAAAGGTGTTGTTCTTAATCAGATTAAGCCGGTAACGGTTATCAATAACGATGAGAGAAAACAGTTCTTCTTCTCTCATGTTGAAACAAAATCAGAGCTTGTTGATTCAATATTAAACAACGCTGATTAAATCCAGAGGTTACTATGAAGAAAAACGCAATTCGTATTACAGCTTTTCTGCTATCGCTTTTTACTGTTTTTGCTGTCGCATTTTCCGCTCCGCTTAAAGTTAAAGCGGCAAACGGAGAGAAAATTCCGATTATTTACATTCACGGTCAGGCAACATCTTTAGTTAAGAAAAACGATGACGGTTCGGTTACGGAAATATGGCCATTAGTTCTTGAAGAAAATCAGATTTCAAATTATATAAATGAAAATCTTGATATGTTTCTTCACTGTTTTCTGACTCAGGATTGGACTGAATTTTCCGATACTCTTGCAGAGATAATGAGCGATATTTTCGGTGAACTTGCACTTGATGAAAATGCTCAGCCGGTAAACGGTTCTTATTCGCCTTTCGGAAGAAGCGATTGGGATATTCTTAACAATTATACATATAATATTCATGGCCTTGATGCACTCAATTTCTTTTATGACTGGCGTATGTCACCTTATGATATTATCGGCGATTTGAAAACTTATGTTGACCGTGTTTTGGCTGTAACCGGTGCAACTGAGTATGCTTTTTGTGCAAGATGTGAAGGTGCAGAAGTAGCACTTACATATTATGATTATTATCAGGATGACAGATTAACCGATATTATTCTTTATTCGTCCGCAGCAAAGGGCGTTTCAATTATCGGAGAAGCTTTTTCGGGCAAAAATCTGAAGGTTGACCCCGACGGTCTTGAAAGATTTCTTTATGATTTTGATTTTGACCTTGAGCTTCCCATTACCGAAACATTTACCTTAACGGATGAACTGCTTAAAAAGATTTTAACAGAGCTCAATAATGTCTATGGTATAGACCTTGCTGCATGGTCTATAAATAATGTGTATGAGCAGATTTACCCCGAGCTTGTTCCGAAGCTTATCAGAGATAATTTTTCATCATTTCCCGGCTTCTGGTGTATGATGGAAGAGAAATATTATGATGAAGCCCGAAAGTTTATGTTTGACGGCAAAGAAGAGGAATATTCCGTTTTCCTTGATAAAATAGACACTTATCATGATAATATAATGGTAAGGCTTGACGAAATTATCGATGATGCTTTGAATGACGGAATTGAGGTTTCAAACATTGTAAAAACGGGGATTCAGCCAATACCTTGTGTCAAAAATTCTGATTTCAATTCCGATATGCTATGCTCGGTAGAGCTTGCAAGCTTCGGTGCTACCTGTACAAAATTCGGCGAAAAATTTGATAAGACTTATCTTACAAAAGCTCTTGAAAATAATACGCTTAAATATATTTCCGTTGAAAGAAATATTGATGCATCGACCTGCCCGATACCGAATACAACCTGGTTTGTGAAAGCGTTAAATCATTTTGACTTTGTTCCTTGTCTTGATCCTCTTATTTATGCCATTGCATATAATGACGGATTTGATATTTATACTGATAAAAATTTCCCTCAGTATATGTTTTACGATAAGGATACGGGGACTGTTTTGCCGCTTAACCCCGATTTGAAAACCGGAATTGACGAGTATTACAGTGCAACAAATACTTTTGCAAGAAAATTTAAGCCTGTTCTTTATTTGGCATACAGATTTGTTACATTAGCCATAAAGGTTTTCATGCCTAAAGCAAAAGTTTCAAGCAAATAAAAATATCTCGGGAGATGCATATCGAATGTATCTTCCGAATTTTTTGCTCTGTATTGACATTCAAATAATATTCTGATATAATCAGGACAACAAGTCCAAAAGATGAGAGGTAAGTAAAATGAGTATTGATTCTTATGAGCTTAAAAAGAAGATAATAAAATATTCAAATCATTATTTCAGAATCAGGGGATATTCTCCGTCTGTTCGTGAAATCGCCGCTGCAATTGGTATCGGAAAATCTACCGTTCATAACTATCTTATTGAAATGAACAATGACGGTATGGTTGAATATAACGGTAAGGATATTATTACTTATCAGTATAAGCATTCCTGTATGAATTATTTTTCCGCTCCCGTAATCGGCAACATCAACTGCGGCAATCCCGAAGAAGAGGAGCAGGAAGTAAAGGAATATGTAAGACTTCCCGAGTCGATATTCGGACACGGTGAGTTTTATATTCTGGTTGCTTCCGGTGATTCAATGGTAGATGCAGGCATATCTGACGGCGACTATATCGTTATTGAAAAGACCGATAAATGCGAGGTCGGTGACATTGTTGTTGCTATGAACGGCGAAAACGAAAACACCCTCAAGTGCTATGCCGGGCAGCATGAGGGTAAAGCAATACTTGAATATATGAATGAATCTGTTTATCCCGGTGAATATATTGCCGTTGATAACCTTATTGTTCAGGGCGTTGCCCGAACTGTAATAAAGAAGACGAAGGGCAAAGCCAACTTCGTCTTCGGTTAATGATTATACAGCGTAAAGCATTTTCAGAACAGCATTTATCACAGGATAGATTGTAAAGTATAAATCCTGATATATTTGTACAAAGAATGATCTGACCTCACCGACTTCCATGAGCCGTACTCCGGTTGCGTTGATTTCGTTCATAAGGTCGGATTTTTCTTTGCTGTAAGTAATGATGTTTGCAAATTCTGAACGGTGATTTCTCATCTTCCAGAATCGCCAGCAAAGCTCAGAATTAAGAACATTTGTTTTTGCTTCACCGGTTGCCGCTTCTTTGGCTTTTTCCCAAAGAGAATCACATTCTTTTGTTTGGCTTTGAGAAAGTTTAAGTGTCTGAAGCATTGACTGATATATTCCGAGATGCTTTGCCTCTTCACTCTTTGTTATTATATCGAGAAATTCGCCTATATATTTTCCGCCTTCACCGTAATATGCATTGAGAAAATCATTTTTCTCTTTTTCAAGGTCACAATACGGGTCGTGATAAAGCTTTGTTATAAGATATGCACGGAGCTCTGCAAATTCTGTGTCACAGCTATTGAGAGTGTAGTTTCCTTCTTCATATATACCTTTTACATTATTTTCAAGATAGAACTGAATGTTCCTTTGAAGAGAACCGAAATTCGGGAAAATTCCGACAAAATTGCAGAAATTTGTGCAGTAATCCCAAATATAAACTCTGTTGCATATTTCTGACCAGCCGTTAAGATCATTAACAAATTCTCTGTTGGCGCGGCAGCTTGTATCATCCATCGGATGTGAGAAGCAGCACTCAAATGAGCAAAGGCGTACAATTACATTGTCTTCCGGCTTAATGCCTTTAGGCGGCTTCCTTGTATATTGATAGGCAAATGTATCAATGCCTACATTATCATATCCGGCTTCTTTTACGGTGCGTGCAACTTTATTAACGAATTCAATCATGGTTCCTGAGT
The DNA here is from genome assembly GCA_045642725.1 of Acutalibacteraceae bacterium. GTDB lineage: Bacteria > Bacillota > Clostridia > Oscillospirales > Acutalibacteraceae > CAG-177. The sequence continues at coordinate 13,526 of JAZUJJ010000010.1, read as the reverse complement.
GTGAACCGTATTTTTTATCTGCTTTTTTGCATTCGGGACATTTGCAGTATGCTATGTTGTCATTTTGAGTGAGTGAAATGATCTGAAGATCGGCGTCAGGGTCGTGCTTTTCTTTAAGCATATCCAAAACTTCCTGAGTTACTGTTTTTACCACATCAGGATTTGTAAGACAAAGCTGCTTGGGTGTTCTTTTACCGAAACTGTACGAAAAATATTCGGGGTGCTCATCAAAATATTTTGAGGCTGCACAGAACTGATTTGTGAAAGTATGAGCAAAGCTTGAAATATAGTCAACAGAGCCGCCCATTTCGGCGGGGATTTCTCTGTAATCGGCACCGTTTATATCGTTGAACAGCGAGTATTCAACATCTTTGGGGCTGAGCCAGTCTGTTTCCGTGTATTCAAACGGGGGAGTGTAGCTGTAATCTGTGTCGGCAGGTATTTTAATTTCATCTGCACCGTAAACAATGAGCTTTGATGTAAAACATCTTACAGAGCAGAATTCGGTGAGAAAACCGTATATTCCTCTGACTGTCTGCGGAAAAGAAGAGCCGGTTATAATTATGTTTTTACCGTCGGCTTTTATGTTATATCCGTTATCCGTAACGGCTTTATCTGTTTTAATAAGAATATAAGGCGAGTCATCAATTTCATTTTTTATCTGAGGTGCTGAACCGATTATGTTGCCTAAATATTCCGAGAGCTTTTCGGCGGCCGGCATCAGTTTTTCATCTTCAGTTATAATTACGAACTCATTATTCAAAGAAATTTCCTCCGTATCTGCATATCCAATAACCGAAATTGAGAGAATTAAAACAAGAGATAAAAATAAAGATATAATTTTTTTCATTACTATTCCTCCTTTAGGCGTATTATACATTCATATTATAATGTTTGCAATAATAAATTAATCATGGTGTTGAAACAATTTTGACATTGTGGTATAATTTCAAAAAATTTGATCGGAGGAATAAATCTTGAAAGTTGTAAAAGGTGTTCTCATTACCGTTCTTGTTATTATTCTTGTCCTTATTTTTATTTTCGGTTCATCTGCTTTGCTCTGTACATTTGTACCCGGAAAGGCTGCCGAACAAAGAAGCTCAAATCCTTATATTACTTATGATAATGCTCTTGTTTCCGCTCACCGTTCCGGTGGTGAAATTGCTCCGGAAAATACAATGGCAGCTTTTGAAAACTGCATTGAAAGTGACAGCTTTAATGTAGATGTTTTTGAATTCGATTTGCATATAACCTCCGACGGAAAACTTATTCTTCTTCATGACGGTACGCTTGACCGTACGACCGATGCTCCCGAGTTTTTCGGAGAAGAAAATGTTTTGCCCGCGACCAAAACTTATGAAGAACTTCGTAAGCTTAATTTCGGCGAAAACTTCTGTGATGTTGACGGCTCTTACCCGTACAGAGGACTTCGCGGCGATGATATTCCCGATAATCTTCGTGCAGTACTTCTTGAAGATGTTCTTGATTATCTGCAAAGTAACGGAAGCTATAAATATATTATTGAAATTAAAGATGCAGGTGAGAACGGATTTAAGGCTGCAGATGAGCTTTACAGAATTCTCAGTGAAAGAAACATGATTGCCGATGTTGTTTTCGGTACGTTCAACGGTGATGTTACAAAATATGTTGATGAAAATCATCCCGATATGCTTCGCTCGGCAGGTATTAAAGAGGTTGTCGAATTTTACTTCCTTGCTACATTGGGTATTGATGTTGATCCTGCACATTTTGAATATGAAGCTCTTCAGATTCCCGCAAATCAGTTTATCGCTTTCAGACTCGGTACTCAGAGAATTATAAATTATGCTCACCGTCACAATATTGCAGTTCAGTATTGGACAATAAACGAACAGTCAGAGGTTGAAAGACTTAATTCGATCGGTGCTGATTGTATTATGTCAGATAATCCTTCAATGGCTTATGACACAATAAAAGGTTAATGTAACAAAAAGCACGGAATGATTGATTTCACTCCGTGCTTTGGTTATATCTTATTTCTTCTTTTCTTCAAAATAGAACTGGAATTGCTGTTCGTCTTTTTCCTTTTTCTTCTTTTCCTTTTTTGCTTTCTTTTCTTCCTCTGCAGCAGCTTTTTCGCTATTTTCTGCTTCTGAATTGTCGGATTCGCTGTTTTCCGTATCAGTCTTTTCAGTTATAGTTGTTTTTACCTTTGCATCGGGGATTTTAACGGTTCCCTTTTCTTTTTTATCCTTTTTGCCTTTCTTGGCTTTTACAAGGATAAGAGCAACAAGCCCGAGAACAAGTATTGCTGCCGCGGGAATAATCATTTTAAGTAAATCACCTTTGCCGTCATCTGTCGCTGCCGAGGTGCTTTCCTGGGGAGCTGTTGTTTCTGTTGATTCAGCTGAAGGTGCTTGTGTGGTCGTTTCGGGAATGTATTCTTCAACAGCTAATTTTTTGGTAATCGGTTTTCCGTCACCAAGGTCTATTGTCAGTGTTTCCTGTTCGTTAGCGGTAATCGGCTGTTCGGCAACGAGCTTAAGCGAAACGCTGTCTGCTTTACCGTTGCAGTTGATAAGTCTTGACGAAGCATTATCGATTTTGAAAGCGAATGCTTTGCCGCCTGATTTTTTAAGCATGGAATTGAAGCTTTTAACTGTATCTGCTTTAAGAACGTCGGCATACATTCCGTAAATGGGAACTTTGTCTGTTTTAAGCTTATTTACAATTTGCTCTTTTGTTGTTTTACTCAGTGTGTCAACACCGTCGGTATAAATCATGGGTATTACTCTGTCGGCCGTACTTGCTTTTGCAAGGTCTTCAACCTTTGAGAGCACATCATAGAACGCCGTGTCTTGTCCGGTGCATTTTACTGCATTTATCTTTTTTGCTGCTTCTTCCGGTGTTTCCGTTCCGTCAAGAACTTTCACAAAGTTTGTATCAAAAGTATAAAATGAAAGCTTGTCGTTGTCATCAAGAGATTTATACAGATCAATAATTGCTTTCTTTTCTGCATCAAAATGAGCATTGGAAACCGAAATTGATGTGTCAGCAAGTACAATCCATTCAACCGAATTGTTTTTAACTCCTGCTTCGGATACTTTGAGAGGGGTTTCACCGAGACTTGCGGTTACCTTTGAAGCATCAATATTCTGATACTGTCCAGATGCGGAATCAACAGTTACATTGATTTCGGGATAATTTGTTTCAACTCCGGAAACGTGGGCTGCATCGGCACAAATACAAACTGATGAAATCAAAAGACAAGATGCCAATACGGAAAGAATTCTTTTCATTTTCTCATCTCCAAATTGTAATATTGATATTATACCAACAGAGAATAAAAAAATCAATATTCTTTTTGTTGTTAAAAATTATTTTGTATGATATAATATCTGCGGAACAAGAAATACATAAAAATATTATTCCTTAGTTATTTTGTTTTGGAGGACACTATGCTTGACAGTAATTTCAAACCGGTATTAAGATTTATGGTTGTCAGTGATGTTCATTATAAAGATGAACGCACTGTTGAAAGAGAAAGAATGGAAAAAGCGGTTAAAACAGCTTATGCTCTTTGTGAAAAAGAGAATTATAATAAGCTTGATGCGCTTTATGTTGTCGGCGATTTTGCAAATAACGGTTCTCCGACTCAGATGCAGGCATTCAAAGATACCATAGATGGATTTGTTAAGCCGGAAACAATATGGAATGTTTCCCTTGCTTCACATGAATTCGGTTTTAACGGTGAAGAGGGCGCAACACAGCGGTTAAAGGATATTTTCGGCCTTGAGCCTAATACGCACCGTGTAATAAACGGTTTTCATTTTATCTCCGTCGGCTGCACAAGAGGATGTCATTTTGACGAGCCTCAGCGAGAGTTTGCAAGAAAAGCTCTTGAAGAAGCGGTAAAAGATGACAGAAGAAAACCGATTTTCTTCTTCCAGCATCCCCATATCAAAACAACTGTTTACGGCAGCCTTGATTGGGGCGAAGATGAGCTTAATGATATTCTTGTAAATTATCCTCAGATTATTGATTTTTCCGGGCATTCTCACGCTCCGATAAATGACCCTCGTTCAATTCATCAAAAGCATTTTACCTGCCTCGGTACGGGAACGCTCAGCTATTTTGAAAATGATGAATTTGATAAATATTACGGAACCTGCTTCCCGGGCTGTCATACAGCCGCACAGATGCTTATTGTTGAAGCTGATGATAACGGCAGAGTCAGGGTTTATCCTTACGACCTTATCAGCGATAATTATTTCCCGTTTGTCTGGAAAATCGATGAGCCCTGGAATCCCGATTCGTTCCTGTATACCGATGCAAGATATAAGACAACGGATGCGCCTTGGTTTGACGAAAATGCAAAGCTTGAAATTTATGATATAAACGAAACCGGCTTTTCCGTAAAATTTGATCAGGCAAAGGTCAAATGCGAATATGTAAACGATTATAACATTTATGTCAAAGACGCTGACGGAAATATAATCAGAAATAAGAATATCTGGAGCGAATATTATTTTTATGATATGCCCGAATATCTTACCGTAAGTTTTGATGACCTTGAAAAAGGTGAATATTATGTTGAGATATATGCGGGTTCATTCTGGAAAACCCGTTCGGAAAAGCCTTTGAAGAGTAAAATTATAAAACTTTAAAAAAGTTTTCCATTTTACCTTGAAAATCTGTCTTTAATGGGTTAAAATAGAAAAAATATTCAATCTCGGAGATGCTGTAAAATGTCACTTAAAGTCAATTTTAATTATGCCGGAAAATTTGCGGATGAAAAAGCTCTTCTTGCAATGCAGGATGAAGTAGCTGCTGCCGATAAAAAGCTTCGCAGCGGCACAGGGGCAGGGAGTGATTTCCTCGGCTGGGTTGATTTACCCGTAAATTATGATAAAGAAGAGTTTGCACAGATTAAAGCCTGCGCAGAAAAAATAAAGAAGGATTCCGATGTACTTCTTGTACTCGGTATCGGTGGTTCATACCTCGGAGCAAGAGCAGTTATTGAATTTGTTAAATCCAATAATTATAATCTTGTTGCCAAAGATACTCCGCAAATATATTTTGGCGGTAATACACTCAGCTCGTCTGCTGTTGCCGAGCTTATAAAGCTTATTGACGGTAAGGATTTTTCAATCAATGTTATTTCAAAATCCGGCACAACAACAGAAACTGCCGTTGCTTTCCGTATTTTCAAGAAAATAATTGAAGAAAAATACGGTAAAGAAGAAGCAGCAAAGAGAATTTATGTTACAACCGATAAGAAAAAAGGTGCACTCAAAGCTCTTGCTGACAGTGAAGGCTATAAGACCTTTGTTGTTCCCGATGATGTCGGAGGCAGGTATTCCGTACTTACCGCTGTCGGCCTTCTTCCCATTGCGGTTGCAGGCATTGACATTGATGCACTTATGAAGGGTGCAGCAGATGCAAGAGAAAAGTATGCTGCCTGCGATGTTCTCAAAAATGATTGCTACAAGTATGCTGCTGTACGCAATCTTCTTTACAGAGGCGGCAAAAAGGTTGAAATGATGATTTCCTATGAGCCTTCAATGACTTTATGGAATGAATGGTTCAAGCAGCTTTTCGGTGAAAGCGAAGGCAAGGACGGTAAAGGACTTTATCCTTCATCTGCCGTATTTTCAACCGACCTTCATTCTCTCGGTCAGTATATCCAGCAGGGTGAAAGACTTATGTTTGAAACCGTGCTCTGGGTTAAAGAGCCTATCAGCGATGTTACTGTTCTTTATGATGAAATCAACGGTGACGGTCTTAATTTCCTTGCCGATAAAACCATGCACTATGTAAACGGCAAGGCACTTCAGGGAACGATTCTCGCTCATACCGACGGTAATGTTCCGAATATTCTTGTAGAGATCGACAAACAGGATGAATACAATCTCGGTGAAATGATTTATTTCTTTGAGCTCGCCTGCGGAATCAGCGGATATATTCTTGATATTAACCCGTTTGATCAGCCCGGTGTTGAAAGCTATAAGAAAAATATGTTTGCTCTTCTCGGTAAACCCGGTTATGAAGATGCAAAAGCAGCACTTGAAGCAAGACTTAAATAATTATTTTCCACAGCATATTTAATCGGAGGTTTTTTTATGGTTAATCTTATTCTCGGAATCAAAGGATCAGGCAAAACAAAGAGACTTATCGACCTTGTCAACTCTGCAGTCGAAAGCTCAAACGGTAATGTTGTTTGTGTTGAGAAAGAAAGACTTCTCACTTATGACATAAACTACCGTGCAAGACTTGTCGAAACCGATCATTTTGGTGTTTCCGGATATGACGCTTTTTACGGTTTCCTTTGCGGCATCGTTGCAGGGGACCATGATATTACCGATATTCTTGTTGATGCCACAATAAAGATCGGCGGTAAGGATTATGCAGCTCTTGCTGAGTTCCTTAAGAAGGTTTCAGCACTCAGCAAGCTTGCGGAACAGGATTTCACATTTACAATTTCAGCTGATGAATCCGAACTTCCTGCCGAGATTTTTGAATATTGTGAAAAAATCTGATTTTGTAATAAAATAATTATTGACAAATACGGATATTAACTATATAATATTACACGCGTGATTTTGGGTAATTGCTTATGATTATTGATCTTGAACCCATTTTTAATATTGACGGTCTTTCGGCAGATTTTAATTATGAACTTGATTTATCTGCAGAAGAGTTCGGCGGAACGAAGCCTTTTGTTAAGCCTGTTAAAATCAGCGGCAAAATCGAAAACAAAACCGGTATTGTCGAGCTGAAGGGAAAGGCGGACATATTACTTGACATTTGCTGTGACAGATGTGCAAAGCCGCTTAATTATCCTTACACCGTTGATTTATATCACACGCTGGTTACAAGCCTTAATGATGAAGAAAATGATGAATTGCTTCTTATCAGTGAAATGAGGTTTGACCTCGATGAGCTTGTGACCGATGATATTTTTCTTGATCTTCCCGCTAAATATCTTTGTTCAGAAGATTGCAAAGGACTTTGTCCTACATGCGGTAAAGATCTTAACGAAGGTTCCTGTGGCTGTGTTGCGGAGATTGACCCGAGACTTGAGGCACTCCGTCAGCTTTTGGATAATTGATTTGTTAATTCAAGCACATAATATTAAGGAGGTGCTTTTTAATGGCAGTACCTAAGAGAAGAGTTTCCAAGGCAAGAAGAGATAAGAGACGCTCAAACGTATGGAAGATGAGTGCTCCCCAGCTTGAAAAATGCTCAAACTGCGGCGAATACAAGAGAGCTCACAGACTCTGCCCCGAATGCGGTTATTATAACGGCAAGCAGGTAGTAGTTAAGGAAGCATAATTGAATCATAAAGATTCATTACCTTGTTATCTTTTAACCTGGATAATAAAATGGCAGGGTCATTATCCCTGCCTTTTATTATAGGAAACAGAATTTTTTAATTCAGATAACGCTGTGACCGGGAGAGTAAGCATTTCGGTAAGCTCAGAGAAAATCCGTCATTGGCTGTGAGCGGATTGCTTTACCATATGCTGAAGTTCACCCGTGAGCGGCAGCGGTGAAATCAAGTAGTCGCTGACGGTTGTTCCGTTATAACTTCAAGTGCCTGTAATTTTTTTTACGGGAACGCAGGGTGGTACCGCGGATTAATTTCGTCCCTCATTGTCTTTATGACGATGAGGTTTTATTTTTTTATGAAAGGATGACAACATATGTTTGAAAAACCTGATGAGTTAAGAAAGCTTTTTGATGAAAAAGTAAAAAATGTTGAAGCAAGTGCTGATGTTGAGCAGCTTCGTATTGAATTTCTCGGAAAAAAAGGCTCTGTTGCCGCTTTAATGCAGGAGCTTCGCAATGTTCCCAATGAGTCAAAAAAAGAAGCCGGTCAGAAAATCAACGAAGTTAAGCAGTATATTGAAGCCGCCATTACTTCGAAAATTGAAGAAATAAAAATAATTGAAGAACAGAAGCTTATTGATGCTACCGAAAGCTATGATGAAACAATGCCTACAAGCATTGACTTCGGTTCTTATCACCCCATAACCCTCGTTCGCCGTGAGGTTGAAAATATCTTTATGACCATGGGCTTTGCGGTTGAGGATTACAGCGAAATTACCGATGATTATAATTGCTTCGAAGCCCTTAATATCCCGAAGCATCACCCGGCAAGAGATATGCAGGATACATATTATTTAAGCTCAAATCAGCTTCTTAAGACTCATACTTCTGCCGCTCAGAATACAATACTCAGAAAATATAAGAGCTCTCTTGAAAACGGAAATCCGATTCGTGCCATTTTCCCGGGCAGATGTTTCAGAAATGAAAAGATCGATGCCTGCCATGAAAACACTTTCTTCCAGATGGAAGGTATCATGGTTGATAAGGATATTTCTATTTCCAATCTTATTTATTTTATGAAAACCATGCTTTCCGAAGTCTTCCAGAGAGATGTTACCGTAAGACTCAGACCCGGATTTTTCCCCTTCGTTGAACCGGGATTTGAGCTTGATATTCAGTGCCTTATCTGTGGCGGTGAAGGTTGTCCTTCCTGCAAAGACAGTGGTTGGCTTGAGCTTTGTCCCTGCGGTATGATTCACCCCAATGTTCTTACCGCTGCCGGAATTGATCCTGAAGAATATACGGGCTTTGCGTTCGGTCTCGGTCTTACACGTCTTGCAATGATGAGATACGGCGTTAAGGACATCAGAGTATTTAACAGCGGTGATCTTAAGGCTCTGTCACAGTTTACCGAGAAATCATTTACAAAACCGGAAAATGAAAGCAAGGAGGCTAAATAATGTTTGTTTCAATTAACTGGATTAAAGAATATGTTGATCTTGAAGGCCTCGACATAAATAAGCTTATAAATCAGTTTACACTTTCAACTGCCGAGGTTGAGGATGTTTACATTAAAGGCGCCGAAATAGAAAATGTTGTAGTCGGTCAGATTCTCACGATTGAAAATCATCCCGATTCCAAAAAGCTTCATCTTCTTACCGTTGATATCGGTTCAAAGGTTTGCAATATTGTTTGCGGCGCTCCTAATGTAAGAGTAGGCATGAAGGTTGCTCTTGCTGTTGCTCCCGGAAAAGTTCCCGGTGCAGAAATAAAGGTTGCAAAGGTTGCGGGCTATGAATCCGAAGGAATGTGCTGTTCCGCTAAAGAGCTTGGCCTCAGTGACGACCATAACGGCATAATGGATCTTGATACTGATGCACCTCTCGGCACGGATATCAAAACAATTTATCCCATTGAAGATGTAATCTTTGAAGTTGACAATAAATCCCTTACAAACAGACCTGACCTCTGGGGTCATTACGGTATTGCAAGAGAATTTGCAGCTCTTACCGGCAGAGAGCTTAAGCCTCTCAAGCTGGGCGATCTCAGCTACGACGGCGATTATGAAGTTCCCGTAACCGTTAAAAGAGAAGATCTTGTTTACAGATATACTGCCCTTAAAATGGATAATATAACCGTAAATGAAAGTCCTCTTTGGATGCAGATCAGACTTTTTTACTGCGGAATGAGAGCAATAAATCTTCTTGCCGATGTTACAAATTACATCATGCTTGAAATCGGCCAGCCCACTCACGCATTTAATGCAAATAAAATAGATAATATAGTTGTCGGAACTCCCGAAAGCAAAATGAATTTCACAACTCTTGATTCCGTAGAGAGAGTTATTGATGAAGACACACTCATGATTTATAACGGCGAAACTCCTGTTGCGATTGCCGGTATCATGGGCGGCCTTGACAGTGAAATCGTTGAAGATACCGGTTCGGTTGTTCTTGAAAGCGCAAACTTTGATGGCGTCAGTGTCCGTAAATCTTCATCAAGACTCGGTCACAGAACAGATGCAAGTGCAAGATACGAAAAGATGCTTGATCCTGAGCTTACAATGGATGCTGTCGGCAGATTTGTTGTGCTTGTATGCAGCATTGACGGGGGAGCAAAGGTTGCTTCCAGGGTCAATGATAAATATGTAAAGAAATATCCCGATATTTCTCTTTCATTCAATAAAAAATTTGTCGATAAATATACCGGAATTGATATAAGCGACGAGAGAATCTGCAATACGCTTACTTCACTCGGCTTTGGCGTTGATTATAAAGACGGTGAATATACCGTAAGCGTTCCTTCATGGAGAGCAACAAAAGATGTTACCATGAAAGCGGATATTATCGAAGAAATTACAAGAATTTACGGCTACGATAACTTTAAGATTACAACCACCAGAAGTCCTCTTAAGCCGGTTCCCAACGATTACAGCAGACTTGAGGACGAAGAAATCAAAGATATTCTTGTTAAGAAATTCTTTATGCATGAGGTTCACTCATATATCTGGTGTGACGGCAGAAAATATAAGAAGCTCGGTATTGATGTAGAGGATAATGTTAAAGTTCTGAATATTGAAAGCTCAGATAACGGTGTTCTCAGAAATTCAATACTTCCCACGCTTCTTGTTATGGCAAGTGAAAATAAGACATTTTCCGATTATTACGGAATGTTTGAAATCGGCAGAGTTGTTGACGGTACAAAAGCCGACGGAACCTGCAATGAAAGAAAGCATCTCGGCGTAGTTCTTTATGACAAGAGCGGCGATGAAAAAGCTTTATATTTCAAAGCACTTGAAATTATTAATTGTATTGTCGGTGAAATAAAGCAAAGCGAAGTAACCTATAAAAAGATTGCTCCGGCTCATAACTGGCAGCATCCGAAAAATACTGCCGAAATTTCCGTTGACGGTAAGGTTTTCGGTACACTCTGCACTCTTTATCCCTCCAACAAAACAAAGTTTGACAAAACAGCCGCAGTTGTCTGCTTTGAGTTTGATATGAATGCGTTTAATGATGTTGCCGCTAAAGCTCTTTCCCTTAAAGAAACAAGTGATATGCAGCCCGTATATTATGATCTTTCGGTTATCCTTGCCGAAGGCACAAAATATGCCGACCTTAAAGCCTGCTGGGAAAAAGAAAATATTGCAGAGCTTGAAAGCGTAAAGGTTATTGATACATTTGAGCGTGACGGCGTTAAGAGCATTACCGTAAGGTTTAACTTTGTTTCAATGAACAGAACCCTTGAAATGGATGAAGTTCAGAAATATATAGACAACATACTTGCTGCATTTGCCGAAATCGGCGTTGTTCTTAAGGCATAAATATTGTTTTACCGTATATACTTGTCTTATCTGAAAATAAATTTACAAAAACTATTGTAATATCAACGGATTTGTTTTATAATCAATAGGAAGAACATGACACGGAGGTGACAATCATGACAGATAAAACAATTAAATTCTCAATCAAAGATGAAAACGAAGCTGAAATGAAAAAAAATCTCCAGCTTGTTTACGAAGCACTCAATGAAAAAGGATATAATTCAATCAGTCAGATTGTCGGTTATATCCTTTCAGAAGATCCGACTTATATTACTACTCACAACAATGCACGCAGTCTGGTCAGAAAGCTTGACAGAGATGAGCTTTTACAGGCAATGGTCAAGTGCTATTTAGGTATTAAATAAATACCGGGAGAAATTATTATGGCTAACGATATTCTTATGTATAAAGGCAAGCCCCTTGTCAGAAGCGGTAATACTGTTTATTACGGCTATATGGACCAGCCTTATGTAGCAATCCTTCAAATAATGAGTACAAGAGAGCTTCAGGGTGAAGAGGTTGCCGATAAGGTCATAGTTCAGCTTTTCAAAACCGATCCGGCTGTAACAAAGCTTAAGGATAAAATCGTCAAGAAAGCGGAACGCAAAGGTCTTTACAGTGCTCTTGAAATCGGGTCAATATGGCTTGAAAGAGAGCTTAAAGCTGCAGGTGCTAAATAAAATCGAAAAATGCAGATTATCGAATAATTTCGGTTGTCTGCATTTTTGCTTTGTTCTGCTGTTTGAGTCCAAAATTAAAGAATAATAAAAAAGGAAGCTGCTTCGCATTGAAGTTGCTTCCTTTAATGGCGCGCTTGAAGGGACTTTATCGCCTCGCTTCGCTCGTTGCGGGTCGGCAAACGCTCCACCGGAGCGTTTGGCTCTGAGGAGCTTCCCTCCCGTTCGAGTCCAAAATTAAAGAATAAAAAACAGGAAGCTGCTTCGCGTTGAAACTGCTTCCTTTAATGGCGCGCTTGAAGGGTCTTTATCGCCTCGCTTCGCTCGTTGCGGGGCGGGAAACGCTCCACCGGAACGTTTGGCTCTGCTGAGCTTCCCTCCCCTTCGAGTCCAAAATTAAAAGAATAATAAAAAAGGAAGCTACTTCGCGTTGAAGCTGCTTCCTTTAATGGCGCGCTTGAAGGGACTCGAACCCCTGACCCACTGCTTAGAAGGCAGTTGCTCTATCCAGCTGAGCTACAAGCGCAAATATGGAGCGGGTGATGGGAATCGAACCCACACAGCCAGCTTGGAGGGCTGGAATTCTAACCATTGAACTACACCCGCATTCGGAACGATAGATATATTATCACAAGGTTACCGAAAAGTCAATATTTATTTATATAATATTATGAAAAATTCATTTCATCTGTAATTCCGAGTTCAAAACACATTCTTGAAAGTATATATTTATCTCTGATGTCTTTTGTGGCGGAAAAAACAGTTTTGATATCATCATCTATTCCGATTTCATTTGCCGTTGTCGGCATACCGATTTTTTCGTATAATTTTTTCAATTCAGTATAGTCAGGCAATTCTTCTTCTATTATTGATTTGATTTCATTAAAATGTTCCGATATTTTTTCTGCGTTTTTCAATACACGCTTTTTATCGTATTTATGCTCTTTTTCTTCAAGCATAATCATTGCATTCGCGCCTTTACCTATAAGCTCTTTCAGCGTGTTATTCCAATTATCAATATTGAAACCGTCTATGTTATTTTTCGCTTTATTAATATCGGGCTTAATATTTTTGAATTGCTCATATATTTTTATCGTTTCAAGAGTTCCTATTGCACATTGAATGCCGTGAAAATCACTTTTATTCCCGAATTCAAGAGAACGCATGTCCCATATATGAGAAAAATAATGTTCTGTTCCCGATGCAGGACGCGAAAGACCTGCAAATGACATTGCAACGCCTGTGTTTATAAGGCCGTCGAATACACTTTGCACAGCTTCATCGTTTCCGCTGAGCAGATTTTCGGCATTATCAATGCACAATTTTAATGAGTTTCTGACAAGCTGAGCTATATTTTCACAGTAATATTCGTCTGTAACCAGGCTTGAAATTCGCCATTCGCAGATACTTACATATTTTGCAATCATATCACCGAGCCCGGCGAGCATCATTCTTTTGGGTGCATTTTTCAGAATATCAATATCTCCGATTATTGCATCAGGCATTTTTGAGTTAAGTGAAAATTTAAGTCCGTCCCGTTCAACGGAGGATGTTGCTGAAGCATATCCGTCCATTGAAGGAGCAGTAGCAACGATAATATATTTCTTTTCGGTGATATTTGCTATTATTTTACAAATATCATTGATTACACCTGAGCCGACACCTATTATTACATTACATTCCTTGTCAAAATGCATTATTGCGTTTCCAAGAAA
>JAZUJJ010000009.1:0-4435 GCA_045642725.1 Acutalibacteraceae bacterium | reverse complement strand
AGAAGGCGAATAATGATACTTCTGCGAGTACGCAGCTCTTAATTGAGATATTTTGGGCAGGCTGAAAATTATGTCTGACGCAGGATATATGATCCTCGGCCGGTGATTACATCACAGGTGTTTACTGCGAGGTACTTGACGTTCTCCCTGAAGCTACGGCTTCGCAACATCGGGGCGTTAAATAATACGATGTTAAACACGAAAAACTCAGATAATGGGTGTCTGTAATTATGTGAATTATATTTTTTCACTTCACTTATTCACAAAATAAATAGACCCCCTTACTGTGATTTCAATTTAGAACGGAGGTAATTATTATTCAGTTTAAAGAAGTTAATGAAATCAGTTTTCCGTCACCGTATACCGTGAAAAACGGCTGTCTCGGTTATGAAATATCTGACCGGAAAGGAAACACATCTTTTAAGCAGATGTGCAATTTTGTTCTGTATATCAGCTCTCAGGTATTGTGGGATGACGGATACGAAAAGAATACGAATGTTGTAATTGCCGGCTTCGATATGCACGGTAGACCGCTCCCGCCTGTTACTGTATCAAATGATGAATTTGACAAGATGATGTGGGTGCGAAAGAACTGGGGATATGAATGTAACATATCACCCGGACAGAACATAAAAGACCATATCCGATTTGCCGTTCAGTCAACTACCGCTTATGCGCAAAAGCAGTTTCAGTTCAGAACAACAGGCTGGAAAAAGATTAAAGACAAATGGTATTTCCTTATGCCCGGAAATACCGAAACCGATGTTTGTCTTGAAGGCAAAATGAAGAATTACAGATTCAGTAACAGAGAAGTTTCATCTGACGAAATGAAAGATATATTCCGCCTTAATGAAGCTCTTGCGCCCTGCACAACAATGCAGGTGCTTAATGCTTTTTCGTTCCTGTCTCCGCTTAATTCTTTTCTGCGTATGGCACAGCATGAACCGAAAACAGTATTGCTGTTATACGGTAAAACAGGCTCAAAGAAAAGCACTGTTGCGGCTTTAATATCTTCTTTTTTCGGGCAGTTTTCAACCACGGATTTACCCTTATCGTTCCGTGATACGGCAAACAGTCTGCTTCATAATACATCAGTTCTGAAAGATGTATTAACCGTCATTGACGACTTTCATCCGAGTTCAAAAAAGGACGAAAGTTCAATGAATGATACTATGCAGATGCTTCTCCGTGCATACGGAAACCGAAGCGGACGCTCACGCCTGAATTCAAAAGCGGAGCCGACAAAAGTGCGTTATCCGAAAGGCAATGCAATCATAACTGCAGAGTTTTTACCCGACGCAGGTGAAAGCGGAACCGCAAGATATATCCCTCTTGAACTTCATGAAAATGATGTTGACAATGACAGTCTTACATACTATCAGAGGTTAGCTTCCGACGGTGTACTGTCATCATGTATGAGGAAATATACAGAGTGGATAAGAACAAAATATCTTGGTGATAACGAACAGATATTTGTCAGTTTTCTTGCCGATAAGTTTATTGAATACAGAAAAAATATATTCATTATACTGGCCGAGGAAGGAATAAAAATCCGTGACCGTTTAACAGATGACCTTGTTGCACTGTATATCGGATTTACCTTTATGACAGAGTTCTTTTTTGACGAAAAAGTTATAGATAAAGATACAAAATACAGATTTGATAAAGATTTTATCAAGGTGTTGATTACCACTGCAACAAGCAAAACGGAACAGCTCATAAATGACCAGCCCGCACATAAATTCATCTGCAAGCTGTATGCAATGACTGAAAGCGGAAGACTCACTTTAATCAAAAAAGATTCATTTTTAAACGGTGAAAATCTGCCGTTCAATATGGTCGGATATGAAGATGAAAACAATCTTTATCTGCTGAAATCCGTTGCCCATAAAGAGGTAAAACGGTTCTGTGAAGAACAGGGAGAAGCATTTACCATAACCGAAAAAGGACTGCTTAAAGCACTTGAAGCAGAGAATATTCTGACTCCTTCTCCGGACGGTAAACATACTGTTCAACACAACTTTGACGGTCATCAAAAGCGTTATCTTGTTATACCGAAAAACAAAGCGGAGGCAATTTACAATGAAAACGAATAACACATATTTATTGCGGTATTGTCTTAGCAAGCATCGCCTTTGCATATGCACGGCAGCTTGTCAGGGCTATACCGCCCCTGAAACCCCGAAGAAAGGAGACTTGATAAATGAGGAAAAGAGCACATCAGATATTGTTTTATCTTAATGACAGTGAGCTTGATTCTCTGACCGGAAAAATAGTCAGAACAGGACTTTCCCGTGAAGCGTATATACGAAAAGTACTGTGTGATTCCGTTCCGAAAGAGCTGCCTGATTCAAACTTCAAAGACCTTTTGTATCAGCTGAGAATGATAGGAAACAACATTCATCAGATAGCAGTAAAAGCAAACTCACTGCACTTTATTGACGCACCCGAATACCGCAAAAACTACGAAGAAATACAGTCGGTAATAGGCAAAATTATGGAGGTGATTTACTGATGGCGGTTACATCAATATGGCGGATAAAGGGATATATCGGCAAGGTTATTCTCTATGCAATGAATCCCGATAAAACAGTTCAGAGCGAGGTCATTGAAACAAATTACAACGGCAAAAACTCCGAAAATGTTTTGAAAGATGTTATTGATTACACGGCAAGAGCTTCGGCAATAAAGCTCATAAGCGGAGTAAACTGCAATCCCGAAAACGCTTCTGTTGAGATGATGAAAGTCAAACAGCATTTTGATAAAACAGACGGAGTTATTGCTTATCACGGGTATCAGTCATTTGCCAAAGACGAGGTTACACCTGAGCTTGCACACTACATCGGAGTTGAGCTTGCCAACAGATTATGGGGTGACAGACATCAGGTTGTTGTGACAACCCATATTGATAAAGAGTCACATATTCATAATCATCTGATTGTGAATACCGTTTCTTTTATTGACGGTAAAAAGTATCACAGAACAAAAAAAGATTACGAAATGATGAGGCAGATTTCAGACGAGCTTTGTATTGAAAACGGATTATCTGTTATTCAGAATCCGCAGTCACATTCAGCAAAATCATACGCTGAATATGAAGCCGAAAAGAAAGGCGAAACAACCAAAAACGATATATTCAGGCGTGATATTGACGAATGTATATCCGTGTCAACAACTATGAATGAGTTTGCAGAGGAAATGGAAAGCCGTGGTTACAGCTTTGATTTTTCAAGGAAATATGTAACTGTAAAGCACCCTGATTTTGCAAAACCGAGGCGATTAAAAACTCTCGGCGAGGATTATTCGGAAGAAGCAATACGGAAGCGGATTTCAAAGAACTGGGTTCGTTACAGATTTGAATATGAGGAACAGGACAATCCCGATGAACTGTTTTTTAACGGAATTGTATTTCACGATTTTCAGAATGTTTACAGTCATTTCATCTTCGGACTGCGTACGGTAAAAAGCAGACCTGCAAACAACAGAGAGCTTCACAAGGTGTTTGCAGATGAGATTTTAAAGCTCAGACGCTTTGATGAAGAACAGCGTTTAATGCTTGAAAACGACCTTTATACAGATACCGATATTACGGAATACAAAGAAAAATGCACAGCCGAAATGAGTGAGCTTATTGAAGCGAGAAGAATATTAAGGAACAAACTGAAAGCGGCGGTTCGTGCTGATGATTATGACGAACAGTACGAATTGAAAGACAGCATAAAGACACTTTCACAGCGAATATCCGTACTTCGCAGAGATATACAGGTAAGTGAAAGGCTATTGTATGACGAACCTGTAATTGAGGAAAAATTAAAAGAAGTCAGAGAACATTCTGACAGGACAAAGGAGAACACAGAAAATGAACATACTAAAACATATGACAGGACAAGCCGATAAACATACGAAAGGAGAAAACTATGTCAGAAATTTATGAGTTATTCCTGCCCGAAAAAGGAAAAAATGAAAAATCAGATAACAGGATTATTGAAATCCCGATAAGTCAGATAACGGATTTTCCGAATCATCCGTACCGTGTAAATGACGATGAAAATATGTCAGAGCTTATTGAAAGCATAAAGGAACGGGGTCTATTACAGCCTGTTATTGTCAGACCGATTGAAAACGGAAAATATGAAATGGTTTCCGGGCACAGACGGAAGAGAGCGTATGAGCTTGCAGGGATAGATACTATACCTTGCAGAGTTTTTGAAATGACAAGAGATGAGGCGATAATCATTATGGTTGACAGCAATCTTATGCGAGAAACAATACTGCCCAGCGAAAGAGCCTTTGCGTACAAAATGAGGTTAGATGCGATGAACCGTCAAGGTCAGAGGACGGATTTAACTTTTTCCCCAGTGGGGAAAAAGTTAAACTCTGTATTAGAAATGGCTGATAATCTCGGTGAAAGCAAAAATCAGATTTACCGATATAT
>JAZUJJ010000008.1:0-27891 GCA_045642725.1 Acutalibacteraceae bacterium | reverse complement strand
AAACCTGCCTTGATACGAGATATTTTTTCGTACAACAAGGAAGAGGAAGCAGCAAGGCTGTCGCCTTGCAATGACGATGACAAAGTTGAACGGAAAAAGATCCGTATTCAAGGTGAGTTCGGATTTATCTTCACTCGGTTATACGGAGGATTTTGAAACATGGCTACAAAAAACGCAGAAATTTCAACAAACATATAAAACGGGTACAGATGATAACCGCATCTGTACCCGCTTTTCTGTTTTTATGATTATTTCATCATGCTGGCAACTTCTGCTGCAAAATCATCGGCTTTCTTTTCAATACCTTCGCCCTTTGCAAAGCGAACGAAGCCCTTAACCTTGATGTTCTTGCCCATTGTCTTGGCTACGTTTGCAACATAACCGTCAACATTGCCCTCAAAGAGGTCAGAGCGGACAAATACCTGCTCAAGGAGGCAGATTTCTTTAATCTGCTTCTTAAGACGGCCGTCAACTGCACCGGCAAAGATCTTGTTTTCAACATACTTTTCCTTACCTGCAACTGCAAGCTCGGCAAGCTTTGCAACAGCTTCCTTTGAAAGGAAGTTGAAGAGGAACTTATTGTTCTTCTGCTCTTCGTAAGCAGCGATATCCTCGTCACTCCAAAGCTTTTCTTCGCAGCACTTTGTGCAAAGCTCAACGAGAATGGGCTTGGGAAGAGTTTCGGGCTTGTTGAGTGAACTCTCAACGATGATTGTCTTCATCTTTGCAAGCTCATCAGCGGAAATATCGTCTTTACCGAGATATTCGGGGCTCATAGCTGCAACCTGCATTGCAACATTCTTACCCATGGCGATGAATTCGTCATTTGCATCAGCGTCTGTATCAAAGTTTACAAGAACGCCTACTGAGCCGCCGCCGTGAATGTAAGAAACGGCTGTGCCCTCAACAAGAGCAAAACGGCGAAGCTTAAGATTCTCACGAACCTTAAGGAAGAGCTCCTGAACTGCATCTGCAACTGAGATGCTGCCGCCGGAAATTGTTGCTGCTGCAAGAGCATCAATATCAGCGGGCTTAACTTCAACGGCTGTCTTTGCAATCTGATTTGCAAGAGCTTTGAAATCCGGGTTGTTGCCGACAAAGTCGGTTTCGCAGTTAAGCTCAACAAGAGCGGATGCATTGCCGTCTGTATAAACACCGATAACGCCTTCTGCGGCGATACGGCTTGCCTTCTTTGCTGCGGAAGCGAGACCCTTCTCACGAAGGATTTCAACTGCCTTATCCATGTCACCGTCGGCCTCTACAAGAGCCTTCTTGCAGTCCATCATGCCGACATTGGTCTTTTCTCTGAGTGCCTGAACGTCTTTAGCTGTGAAATTCATTTATTATTCCTCCTCAGCGGCTTCTGCATTTTCCTCTGCGGGAGCATTCTGCTCACCCTGTCTGCCTTCGATAACGGCATCAGCCATAGCGCCTGCAATAAGTTTTACGGCACGGATAGCGTCATCATTGCCGGGGATAACATAATCTACTTCGTCGGGGTCACAGTTGGTATCGACAATAGCAACGATGGGGATACCGAGCTTCTTTGCTTCGAGAACGGCAATCTTTTCCTTGCGGGGGTCAACAATGAACATAGCAGCGGGCTGCTTCTTCATACCGGTGATACCGCCGAGGAACTTTTCGAGCTTTTCGATCTCAAGGCCGAGCTTTGTAACTTCCTTCTTGGGAAGACGGTCAAATGTACCGTCGGCTTCCATAGCCTTAAGCTGACCGAGTCTTGCGATTCTCTTCTTGATTGTGTTGAAGTTTGTGAGCATACCGCCGAGCCAACGTGCATTTACGAAAGGCATACCGCAGCGGATAGCTTCTTCTTTAACGGAATCCTGAGCCTGCTTCTTTGTACCTACGAAAAGGATATCGCCGCCGTCTGCTGCGATGTCACGGACAAAGAGATAAGCTTCTTCGAGCTTCTTAACGGTCTTCTGAAGGTCGATGATGTAAATACCGTTACGCTCTGTGAAGATGTACTCCGCCATTTTGGGGTTCCATCTTCTGGTCTGGTGACCGAAATGGACACCTGCTTCAAGCAACTGCTTCATTGATACTACTGACATGATTTTTCCTCCTTAGTTATTTTTGTATCTTATGTCAGACACAACCGCCGCACGGCCTGATACTGCCACGGCTTGCGCCGCACCCGGCAATAAAAATAGCCCTGCGTGTGAATTGCTGAGCAATTATATCACAGGCAGGGCCTTATTGCAAGAGTTTATTTTATATTTTTGTAAAAATATATCAGCCGGTAATCTTGCCTACTATTCCGTCAAGGTCAAAGTTGCGGATAAGGTGGAAAAGATTGTAGAAAAGCTGAGGAATTGTATTGGTAACAAGGCTGATTATCTTCTGAAGGAAGCCTGTAAGGGCATTGTATTCCTTGGCAATGGTGATAACCTCGGTCTTATTTACCTGGTCGGCATAAACCCAGCCTTCCTCTTCGCCTTTATAAATGTCCTTTTCGAAAACTACTGTAACGGAGCATTCACCGTTGACGGTAGGTACGAACTTGGCAACATTCTTGTCAAAAGCTGCGGTAACGGTTTCGCTGCCGGTCTTTGCCTTTACTGCCATGGCAACAAGTCTTGTGTCACCCCACTGAGGTGTACCCGTTGTACGGCCGTCGCCGGTAGCCTTGAGCTCAACCTCCTGCTTTGCATAGTGAGGCTCGGCAGAGGTGATTTCAACCTTGCAGTTTGAGATACTTGCTGTGAAAACATCGCCTGTGTTGGTCTTTACGGCAACAGATTCACTTGCAGGACCGCATTCCTTGACACCGGGTTCGCCGGCAAATCTGCGGCAGATGTAATATGTTTCGCCGGAGGTAAGGCCCGTGAAAACATTTGATGTCTGCCAGTTCTTGCCGTTATCCTTTGAATATTCACAGCCGGCGAGATTTACTCTGACGGTAATGCTTACCTGAGAAACCTCGTCTATTACGGGAGCGGTTGCCTTATCGGAATTCTGCTTAAGAGTCTTAATGGTGATCTTCTTCTCATCGCCTGCTCTGTACTGCTCGTTCTCGGCATATCTGATACAGAAGGTGTGGAAGGTTTCGGGTGTGAGGTCAACAAAATTGTTGTTGCTCTGCCATTCACCGTCATCACATTTATACTCAGCTCCGGTAACGGGGTTGATAAGAGCGGTTGTTGCGGTGGTTGTTACTTTAATATCGGGAATCTGATCATTCTTGTGCTTGGGTGTAACAACAACTGAGTTTGTAATTTCGGTTTCTTTTAAGGTTGCCTTTGCGGCAACGGTATAAGAAGTGTTGAAATCAAAATTATTGATAGTAAGAGTGAAATCCTCTGCCTTTGAATCAACGGTCTTTTCGGGATTTGCGGTAACGGTAAATACGGGTTTTGTGCCATCCTCAAAGCCTTTGAGTGAAGCAACAACCGTTATAACACCTGTTTCATAATTTATGTTCTTTGTAAATGAAATAACAGGTTCATCGGCGGTCTTGAAGGTTTCGGTATCAGTTGCATCTCCGTATGTGGCAGTAATGGTGTACTCTGTTCCGTAATCAAGATTTGAGAATACAGTATTCCCTTCCATAACTGATTTTGATGCAGAGGGAGAAATCGAAATCGTGGCTTTTGCGCCTTCTTCTCCTCCGGTAACAACGGCAGAAGCGATGATAACTCTGTTGTATTCGTCGCCGCTAATTGTGAGTTTAACCGTCGGGTCAACCGCAAAAGCAGTGATGACCGAACCCATGCAGAGCATCATAAGTGCGAGGAGCAATGCAAGGGCTTTTTTGGATGTCATTGCCATTTTCTTCATAGTTTTTCCTCCGTTTTTTCCCGCGGATACGGGTTGTTTATTTTTTATTTCAACACCTGAAACGGTGTCAGATTGATAATCCTATAAGCTCCGCAACAGAGCCCACAGCCACACCGAAAGCATACATGATGGCTGTGATTTTTATATTTTCCCTGAGGTTTTTGTTTGTTCTGAAAAGCACCAGCAAGCCTATTCCGCAGCCCGTAAGAAGGCCGGAAAGCATGGCACCGGAGCTGATGACCCCCGCAAGATAAAGTTCGGTTATTACTACGGAAGCCGCACAGTTCGGAATAAGCCCCACAAGGGCAGAGGCCGCACAGCCGAGAACGGGAACATCAAGGAAGATTTTGCTTATATTGTCTTCACCCACAAAATAAATAAGCGTATTGAGGATGAAGGAAATCACAAAAATAAAACAAATAATCTGAAGGGTATGTATAAGAGCGGATTTTAATATGCCGCCTTCCTCACAGTGACAGTGATCGTGCTCGCAAAGCGAATGAATTTCAACATTTTTTTCTTCCTTTTTGCAAAAGCGGATGACAATATCCACGGCAAGGCCGAGGATGATGCCCACCACTGCTTTTATGACAATGATTTCCGCTATCACCGCAGGTGCGACCTGCTCTGAGATACATACGGGAAGCATTTCATCGGATGTAGAAAGAAAAATCGCAATGAGAGTACCCATTGAAATTATCCGTCCGGCATAAAGTCCGGAAGCAGAAGCGGAAAAACCGCACTGAGGAACAACACCGAGAATTCCGCCGAGAACAGGGCCGAACCTTCCGGCACGGCGAATCGTTTCTTCGGTTTTTTCTGATGTTTTATGCTCGATAAACTCCATTAGAAGATAGGTAAGAAAAAGGAAAGGCAGGAGCTTGACGGTGTCGAGCAATGTGTCGAGTAAAACGTCAATCAAAATAATTCCTCCGAAGGGCAGGCAAAAATTGGGTCAAAATAAATACCGGGTGAGGAATAATTATATCATCAGATAAAAAAATTGTCAAGTTAGGAAAGATTTAACCGCCGAAGCGTCGGAATAAGCCTTTCTGTAAAGCGCATCAATACTTGCCGGGCTTTTTCTGAGAGTACCGACTCCGCAGCAGTCATCCGGAGCAAGAATAAGACATTTTCCTTCCTTACTCAGCTCAACTGCCTTTGCAACGCTTCTGTTGTACCGCTCGGCTCTTGTCATAAGCAAATCGGCAATTTCCGGGTAACTGCGGCGTATGAGCTTTGCCGCCTTGCCGTCGGCACCGAGGTTCTTTATGCTCTCAACGGGGCGGGTAAGAATCAGAACTATTTTGTCACAGCCCTTTTTAAGAGCCCTTTCTATGGGCACCGGGTCGGCTATTCCTCCGTCAAAATAGGTCACTCCGTCATGTATGACCGGCTTGCAGACAAAAGGAATACAGCATGAGGCACGCAAAGCCCAGTAATCGTGAGGGTTCAGGTCCCGCGCACCGAAATATACGGGCTTCCCCGTTGCGGCATCGGTGGCCGTCAGCTCAAGCAAGCCCTTATATTTCAATATTTCTTTGAGGTCAAGAGGGTCTTCCCCTCCCTCATCGGTAATGGTATCGTAAATATAATCAAGTCCTATATATTCGCCTTTTTTTATCAGATTGAACAGGCTCATATATTCGGGGCGGAACGCATATTCACAGTAAAATCTGTAAAGCCGTCCGCTTTGATTTGCGAGATATGTCACTATATTTGCACTTCCGGCGGAAACACCAATGCAGTAATCAAAGGTCACACCGTCGTCAAGCAGTCTTTCCGTAACTCCGGCTCCGTAAATACCTCTGTTTCCGCCGCCGACATCAATTAAACAGTTCATTTTTATCAAAGAGTATTCGGGTCAACATAAACATGACGGAAAGAAGTTGTGCCGTCGGAAACAACAGTCAGAATGCTGCCGCCGTTATCGGATTCGGTCCAGTAACAGCCGGGGCCGCATTTTTCACCGTAGCTGAGACGGATTCCGTCATAAAGGATTGAGAAATCATTTACATGGTCGTGGCCGCAGATGATATCCTTGGTGCTGCCCATTTCCTTGCAAACGGTAAAGAAACCGTTATTCTGAGGAGCGCAGCATATATTCTCACCTTTTACGCCGAAAGAGGTATCGGCATATTCGGGTCTGAATTCGCCTTTTTCTTCATCGTATGCAGCTTCCCAGGCATCTTTATACTCAACAAGAGGGATGTGGAAGAAAGCAGAGCTCTGAACGGTTTCGCCTGCAACGGCCTTGATTCCGTTGACAGCCCATTTATACCACTCTATCTGATTGGGCCAGAGGTTATCATAGCCGCTGTCCTTTGCGCCGTTTATGTTATTGTCATCCTCAATACCGGAATGGGTATCCATCATAAACAGAGAATGGATGATTTTGCCGTTTTCGGTAATGTTGATAATGTAGTTGCCATACCCCATATCGGCGGGGCCGAACTTAAAGAGGCAGTTTTTGGCCTGTGTGAACTGGTAAGCGCACCAGAATTCGCTCAGGCAGCCCTGACCGTCATGATTGCCCATAACGGGAGCCCAGGGAATACCGTAAGAATCAATCTTTCTTATCATACTCAGATAGGACATGGTTGACCAGGCGTTGTCACCGGTAACGGTGATAAGGTCGGGCTGTTCAGCCTTTATTACCTTGTCAATGGTATTGTAAGCTATCTGACCGTCAATCATATCGGGCTCAAAGGCATTGAGCTGGATATCGGTAAGATTAAGCACTTTGAAATCCTTACCGGCTTTCTTTTCGATTTCAGTGCAGTAATCCTTTGTAAATTCCTGCTCCACAGACCACTTTTCAAAGTAGTCCTCTTCCTTCACACCTTTGAGTGAAGCAAAATAAGGAGAAAAAATCTGAATAAGAGATAACAGACAAGTTATACAAGTGATAAAAAAGCTTTTTACGGCGCTTAAAGCAACTGCCATGATTTATTAACCTTCCTTTTTGAAATCTTCAATGTAATCGGTAACCATTTTGTTTCTTCTTGTGGCAAGCTCATCATACATCTGAGCTCTCTTTTTCTGCGTTATGGGCCAGAGCATCTTGGGAAGAATACCGAGAGCGCCCGTAACAACAGGTATAACGGAGCTGAGAGCGAACTCCCAGAACTTCGTTTTATTGTCCTGGGTGCCTATGGCAAGACCCTGAACATAACCTATCTTTTTGAAAAGCAGGGAACGAACGGTGCTCATGGCAGAGCTTTGTATCTTAAGCACAAGGCTCTTGGCAACGCCTGTGGTTGCCTCCATACGGTAGCCGTTTTTCCATTCGCAATAGTCCATGGCTTCGTTCCACAGGTCGGCGTTTATAACCTTGTTTACGCCGAAAGCCCATTTGTTGAACCATTCTCTGACACCGAGAGCCACGACCATGGGAACTTTTTTGAGATAGTTCTTTGCTGTCCAGCCGAAAAGGAAATAACCCACATTGAGTATATCTCCGTAAACATCCGCACCGACCCAAAGTGCCTTTGACGAAAATTTCTTTCTCAGCGGGGAAACAAAAGCATAGCTTATGCTTCCGTTGAGGGATGAAGGAATATTCGCAAGGGTAATAAGTGAATACGAGCCGTGAACATCTATGAAATAGTTGTTGTCGCCGGAGCTTATGGCAAAGCCTCCGAGGAAATCGGAAAGGCACATAAGCAGAACGGGATAGTTTGTGAATATCGCCTTAAGTCCTTCTCTGACATTGGGTCTTTCAATGGACTGAGGCACTCTCTCCTTTGAAACAATAAAGAAGTAAAGAGTGAAAACGGAAGAAATAATTGCGGTGACAAGGCCGAAGGTGGTGAAAGCCGAGCTGAGCTTCCATTTCAGCTTTCCGGCGTTTATCATATCGTAAACAACGCCGAAAATATATCTCGGCATATCCTCACCCATATATCCCGTCAGAAGCTCCGCAAGGGTGATAAGTCTTATTCTTTCGTTCGGGTTCGGGGTTATCGTGGACATATATCCGCTTTTGGCAATACTCGTAAAGGTACCTGCCGTTTCCTGAATGACACAGAATGCAAAATAGGTTATGAGCTTCGGCATATATGTGCCTGCAGTGTCCGGGAAAAGCAGAGGTATTACCCAGTAAAACATACCGAGAAGTGTCATGGGTATCTGAAGCCCCACAAGGTAAGGTCTGAATTTACCGAGTCTTGTTCTTGTGTTGTCAACAATAGTTGCAATAACCGTATCGTTGATAATATCCCATGCACTTGTAAAAATATTTACTATGGCGGCAATGCCGAAATCAACCTTAACGACATCCCAGATATATCTTTCCCTGAAGCCGTCTATATTGAAGGTGTTGGAAAAGTCGTTTAGAAGATATGCAACGGTCTCTTTGAAGCCGACATAATTGTAGCTTTTGTAAATATTATCGCTGATTTCACGGGTAACGGGGGCGTTATTCATTTCATCCATTTGTTTCCACCTCCAGATCCGTAACCGTTACAAGGCAGGTATCTTTATATGTTCTGCCTTTATATTCAAAAGTCATGGTGATTTCAACCGGCTTTTCCGAAGCGGCAAGAGCTTCAAGATTTCCGCTTTCGTCAACGGAAACAACACCTTCCTCGGAAAGGTCAAAGCTTAACTTAAAGCCTTTTGAATCCGTTCCCTCGGCAACATAGGTTGAGAGCGGCAGAGTTTTTGAATCATCGGGGTTGAGATAAAGAGCTTTTTCGGTGAAATATGCACCGTACCATTTGAAATCATAAATATCCGCGGCACTGAAATCAAAGGAAAGCTTAACCTCTCCCAAAGGAGCATATTCGCCCTTGAATGAAAGAGCAAATTCTGCGGAATAATATCTGCGGAACTCGGCATAAACAAGATGATTTCTTATTCTGTCTGCTTTTCCGCTGACGGATGACGATTCCGGAGTCACGCTCCAGTCGGTAATTTCAGCCATATCGGTAAGCTCGGTCTTAAGAGCTTCAACCGCATTTTTTATAACCGGCTCAAAATCCTCGTCGGTGTCGCTGACGGAAATATCCTTCATATCGAAGAAATAATAATCCTCGTCGGAAACATTTCCCGCATCATCTGTTCTGCCCTGTTCAATTAAAATCTCGCCCATGTTTTCAACATCAAAGGCAAAGCTGCTGCGGTAATCTTCGGGCACCTGACGGGAATCTCTGACAAAGCCGAGAAGAGAATCCTTTGCCAGCTTCATAACGGCGGTATCGGCTTCGGATGCGGAGGATTCAATACTGCCGTCATCAATGCTTATTTCATATCTGCGGCTTACTTCCGTTTCATCCGTAAAAGCAGCATTATAAAGACGGGCAAAATAATCTGCCTTTCCCTTGCCGTCTTCGGGGATTTTTTCTGCGGAAGCCGCAGGGGTACTTTCGGGCACCTTGAATTTCGGCTTGTTTATGATCGTTTTTGCATAAGCACCTACACAGACACAGCAAATCGCAACAAGCAATATGAGGCCGGCTATGATAAGAGCCGTTTTTTTCTTTTTGCTCATTCTTTACCCTCCTCTTCGTTTTTGAGGGCTTCCTCAAGAGCTTTTATTCTTGCTTCCTTTTCTTCTTCCGTTTCATAAACGGGAAGCGGAAGGTCATCAAGGCTGATTTCTCCGCTCTTGACCTTTTTAAGCGTATCCTTGCGGAGATAATCGTTTTCTTTTACATTAAGAGGAATATCCGCTTTATGAATTTTCAGGTTGATAATACCGTTTACTATAAAAGCGATGACGGCAACAGCAAAGCCGAAGCCGGGCTTAACGGTATAGAACGAAGATGAACCGACAATGAATTTTGAGGCAATGGCGGCTATTCCCGAAGCAAGGCAAAGACCCGCGGCAACAAAAGAAGTTACAGCCTGCTTGCGGGCATATTTTTTGATTTCAAGGAAATTGAGAATCCACATTACCAGTATTACAACAGCGGCAATAACGGCAAAAACGAAAAGTGCCGTTACGGCAAGCGTTGCAATGACAGGCTTGGCGAAAAGTGTGCTTTTGCAAAGAGAAAGGATTGATGTGTAAAACCCGTCGGAAATAAGATTATATATTCCCAGACCGCCTACATCAATTTTTTTGTCGAGAAATGGTGCTGAGATATTAAGCGTAGCAAAAGGAATGACCAAAGCTCCGATACAAAGCAAAGTGGTAACTATTCTTGCAATCTGAAGCTTTCCTCCGATAAATGCCGCCTTGATTTTGGCAACAACTATACGGGCGGAGGCAAACTCCAGCTCGGCACGCTTGGCGTCATGAATAAGATCCTGCTCCTGGGTGTAATACATAATATTTACACCGCATTTTTCGCAGTTCGGCTTGAGATTATAAAAGGGTATCTCTGCGCCGCACTTGGGACACTTCAAAATATCGCCACCTTTATTCCATATTTATAAAATTATATCAAATCCGTTTGAATCAGTCAACGGTCCGGATTTTTTTCTTTTCAAGAGAGTCCGCACAATCCGACAGAAGCTTTCTTATTTCAAGCTTCTGCGGGCAAACCTTTTCGCATTGACCGCAGCCGATGCAATCGGAAGCTCCTGCTCCGTCGGAAACAAGACGGGCATATTCCTCACGCGCTTCGTCAAAGCTGCCGTCGGAAATCTGTTTGTTTCTCAATGCAAAAATATCGGGTATGGATATGCTTTTCGGGCAGCCCTCAGTGCAGTATCTGCAGGCAGTACAGGGAATGTCGGAAGCTTTATTGAAAATTTCCTGTGCCTTTTTGATTGCTTCGCGCTCCTTTTCATTCAGAGGAACGGGATTTTTCATATACGAAATATTATCCTTCATCTGCTCAAGGTTTGACATACCCGAAAGAATTGTAAGTATGCCGTCAAGAGAAGCAACAAAGCGAATGGCCCATGAGGCATATGAAGCACCGGGATTTACGGCATCAAAAATCTTTTTCACTTCTTCGGGCGGATTTGCAAGCTTACCGCCTTTGACAGGCTCCATTACAACAATGGATTTGCCGTGCCGGCGTGCCACCTCGTAAACCTCTCTGGAACGCACCTTCGGGTTTTCCCAGTCCGCATAGTTTATCTGAAGCTGAACAAATTCCACATCCGGGTGCTCAGTCAGAAGCTTGTCAAGCAGCTCCGGACCGCCGTGAAAAGAAAAGCCGTAATGCTTTATCCTTCCCTTTGCTTTTTCTTCCTTTACGAAATTCCAAAGGCCGAATTTGTCATATTTCTGATAATTGCTCTCCATAATGGAATGGAGAAGATAATAGTCAAGATATTTTGCGCCTGTGCGCTTAAGGCTTGTTTCAAGCTCTCCCTTTGCGATTTTTTCCGAAGGTATCTTTGCCGCAAAAAGCTTGCTGGCAAGGGTATAGGATTCCCTCGGATATCTTTCGACAAGAGCCTTGCGTGTCGCCGCCTCGGAGCCCACATAAACAAAAGCAGTGTCAAAATAGGTAAAGCCCTCCGAAAGGAAAAGGTCAACCATTTCACTTGTTTCTTTCACATCGATAACGGGGCCTTTTCTCGGCAGTCTCATCAAGCCGAAGCCCAGCTTTTTAACATTTTCACCGAAATATTTTTCTTCCATTATGAGCACCCCTTTTTTCCGGTTCTTTTTAATATTTCATCATACTGAACATACATTTTCTGTACTTCGTTTTCAAGCAGATAATAATGCTTTACATAGGGAATCAGAAGAACAAGCAGCAATGCAAAAAGCCCGAGCAAAGGAAGATAATCCGTGATTATCTCCGTGAGCACTGCTCCAAAGGCAAGAACGGCAAAAAGCACGGTAACAATAAGGTGAATCAGCCTTTCGTGCTGAAAAAAGCCAATCTGAACAAGATGCTCTTCAAGCAGTGCGTTCCAGTCGCCGACCTCGGTTTCTCCGCTGAGGCAGGCATCTATTCTTTTCCGGTAAGCGAGTATGCGTTTTTTCAAATTTATCACCTTGAAGCCTATGTAAAAAAACAGGTGTATTCCGTCTGCGGGGAGATTATGAATACACCTGAATTTTACTTATTTGGTTTTACTGCTGTGCAGCAGAGTAAGCAAGATTTCTCTTGATCTTCTTGCAGAAGGTATCGCTGATGTAATTGCACCAGAAATCATTGGCGCTTACCTTATAATCACCGTCTTCTGCGGTAATGCCTTCGTCATACTCTGTGAATGCAGCTTCACCGAGGCTGGTACGGATAGCGGCTTTCCAGTCAAGGTCATCCTTGTTGTTCTTTGAGAAGTACATTACATAGTATGCACCGTCGGTTTCGATAATCTTGGTA
Organism: Acutalibacteraceae bacterium; assembly: GCA_045642725.1. Classification (GTDB taxonomy): domain Bacteria; phylum Bacillota; class Clostridia; order Oscillospirales; family Acutalibacteraceae; genus CAG-177. The sequence continues at coordinate 15,850 of JAZUJJ010000008.1, read as the reverse complement.
TCGCCGGCTTTTCTTGCGCCGTCAAATGCCCACTTAACAATTGCCTTGTCATAACCGTCGGTAATTCTTACGCCTTCATAGAGACCCTTGGTATCGGCAACAGCGGTATCGTCTGATTTTTCGGAGCAGATAGCTTCAAAGGAAGCTGCGGTCTTTTCGCCGTCTTTCCACTCCTTGAGGATATCCTCTGCCTCTTTCTTGGCTGCATCCTTTTCCTTGTCGGTTGCTTCTTCTTCGGCTGCCTCAACATTTACAAGGCAGAAACGGAAGTCAACACTGTTGCTTGTGTAAGCGGACTTGGTAAGGATAATCACATAAGCATTTGAGCCGTCCTTGATGCAGGTCTTGTCGCCTGCCTTGCGGCCTGCTTCGTATGCCCAGTTTGCGGCAACCTCGCCGATGGAGGACTTGATGTTTGCATAAGAAGTGGCGGTAAGCTCGGTGGTAACATCTTCCTTGGAATCCTTATCTTTCTTTGCGGCTTCCTTGAGAGATTTTACATCGGTAATGCTGTCATAGATTTTGTCGGCCTTCTTGCCGATTTCCTTGGTTTCCTTTTCCTGTCTTGCCTTGAATTCCTTGTCGCTTTCGCCTTCGTTTGCGGTGAGAGTTTCGCCGGTAAGAGCATAGTAGCAAAGGTCAACATAATCGTAAAGCTTGCCGTTCTCGGCATATTCCTTTTCGATAGCCTCGGCCTTGATGCCGTCTGTATAAGCTTCCTGCTGTGACTGATAATAATGAGAAGCTATTTCCTGCTTTTCAAGAAGAGTCTTGAAGGTCTTCTCGGTAAAGCCGCCGCCAAAGCTTGCCTTAAGGTAAGCATTGAGGGAATAACCGCTTTCGGAAGCAGTTGATCTGTAATTCTCGATGGTTTCGTCGATTTCCTTCTGAGCGTCTTCATCAAGCTTGAAGCCGTTCTTTACAGCCTCGGCATAATAAGCCTCAACGAACTGAGCGTTGGTCTTTGCAGCCTCTTTGAAGGACTCTGCCCAGGTGATTGTTTTGCCGTCTTCATCGGTAGTGGTGTTGGCAGGGTCATCGGGAGCAAGAGCTGCATTGAAGCCCATATCCATACCGTACTGTGAATACATTTCGGCATAATAAGAGGTCTGCTGATAAGCACTGCTGTAATAGAAATTGTAGTCAACGGCAGAAACCTTTGCGTCACCGATTTTAACTGCGGTGGCGTTCTTGGTAACGATACCTGTGTTGGTGAAAAGATAGTAACCTACACCTGCAAGTATGGCAAGTATTACCACAACGGCAACGATCTTTTTGCCTACGCCTGCAACAGCCTTACCCTTTTCGATATTTTTTGCATTCTTTTTGTTTGCTTTGGCTATTCTTTCTTTGCGTTCCTCGCGATAAAGTTCAGCCTTTGATTTTGCGCTGTCATTTTTCGCCATAGTTGTGTTCATCCTTTTCATTTGTATTAGATGCCGTTTGAACAATGCGGCATAATGTATGTATTTTATACTATTTTTCAGAATATTACAAGTATTTTTATAAAATTAACAAATAATTATCTTTTATTTATGTTTTTTGTCAGACTTCCGTCAAGAAATTCCCGCTTAAACCACACATCCTGCACCGAAAAGCTCCTGCCGTTGAGGTAATTCAGTATTTCCGCGTCCGTCGTAAAAGTAAAAACAAGACGGTAGGAATAAAGAAACTGCTTTTTGTAGCCCAAAGCCTTATTCATGGCATTAGTGCCGTATTTACCGTCACCCAGAAGCGGATGCCCTATTGAGGCAAAATGTGCCCTTATCTGATGAGTTCTGCCCGTGAGCAGCTCCACCTCCGCAAGAGAAAGACCGTCTTTTTCGGCAAGCACCGAGTATTTTGTCTTCATCTGTTTTCCGCCGGGAACCTCGTGAGAGAAGACGCTGACCTTGTTTTTCTTTTCATCCTTGGTCATCCAGCCTTCAAGCACTCCGCTTTTTTTGTCAAGATAACCGTGAAGCACACAGAGATAATATTTTTCCATTTCTCTGTCCTTCAGCTTTTGGTTAAGTATGCGCAGAGAAGCGGCATTTTTTGCGGCAATGACTATGCCGCCGGTATTTCTGTCTATGCGGTTCACAAGAGCCGGAGCAAAGGAATTTTCATCCCTCGGGTCATATTCTCCCTTTTCGTAAAGATAACGCTTAACCCTTGTTATGAGGGTGTCGTTATATTCGTTTTCATCGGGATGAGAAAGCAGGCCCACGCTTTTGTCAAGCAGAAGAATGTTTTCATCCTCATACACTATACTCAGCTTTTTTGAGGCGGAAAGAAAATCGAATTTTTCCTCTGCCGGTGCAAAAAATTCATCGTTGATATACATATCAATGATGTCACCCTCGCTGAGCTTTTCGGATATATCCGTGCGCTTTGAATTGACCTTTATTCTTTTTGTGCGGATATATTTATACATCAGGGATTTCGGCAGAGCAGGTACGGCTTTGGTGATGAATTTATCGACCCTCTGACCTGCATCATTCTTTCCCACTGTAAACGATTTCATACTGTCAGTCCTTATTTTCCAGATATGCTTTCAGGCAGTCAAAGCTCTCACGGCTTATTACATGCTCAATGCGGCAGGCATCCACAGCCGCCGTATCGCTGTTGACGCCGAGCCCCGTAAGCCAGTCGGTCAGAATACGGTGTCTTTCATATATTCTTTCGGCTATTTCCATACCCGTATCCGTAAGGCCGATAAGGCCGTCGGAATCGGTGGTTATATAGCCGTGCTCTCTCAGGTTTCTCATGGCAACGCAGACACTCGGCTTTGAAAAGCCCAGCTCCCCTGCCACATCAACAGAGCGTACTGCCTTTTTGTCACGGGAAAGGATCAGTATGGTTTCAAGATAATTTTCAGCAGATTCTCCGATTATCATTTTATACTCTCCTTTCGGGTTAGCTGTCTAACCGATTATATCACAAAAAGTATTCCGCTTCAAGTCTTTTTTCTTTTTGTGAAGAATGATTTTTTGCAAAAAAAGACCAACGGCAGATTATCGGCATGAGCCGTAAAATGACCGTTGGTCTGCATTCAGCTGTTCTGATTCAAAAACCGGCTATCAGTCTTTTTTGCAATCAAGGAACTTGTAAACGAGAGCTGCAATAACACCGCCTGCAAGGGGAGCAAGGATGAATACCCATACTGTTGAAAGGCTGCCGTTGAAAAGAGCGGGGCCGAAGGAACGGGCGGGGTTAACGGATGTTCCGGTAAAGTGGATACCGAGGATGTGAACGAGGGTAAGTGAAAGGCCGATAACAAGACCTGCAACACTGCCGTTCTCAACCTTGGAGGTAACGCCGAGGATGGCAAGAACGAAAACGAAGGTAAGGATTACTTCGATACCGAAGGATTTGCCGATGCTTTCCTCAAAGAGAGCGTTTGCGCCGAAGCCGCAGTCTTTGCCGAGGAAGGGAATCATTGCGGCTGCGCCGACAGTTGCACCTGCAAACTGAGCGATAACATAGCCGATAAAATCCTTGACGGACATTTTGCCGCTTACAAGCATTGCGATTGAAACAGCAGGGTTGATGTGGCAGCCGGAAACATTACCGATTGAGTAAGCCATAGCAACGATAACAAGACCGAAAACGATAGCTACTGCAAGGTAATTTGCGGGCTCGTCACAGCCGATAGCTGCTGCGGTACCGCAAGCAAAGAAAACGAGAACGAATGTACCGATAAATTCTGCAATGTACTTTTTGAGTGAAGCCATAATTATTTATCTCCTTTTTAATTATTTTCAGTTGAAAAGATATACCCTTGTTTCATAGGGCTTGGTGTCAAAGGTGTTAATTGACGGGTCAAGAACATCATAGTTGCCGAGAACGAGCTCGCCCTTTGCAAGGTCGATGCCTTCGGGAGCCTTAAACTTAACGGGGTCGTCGCTGAAGGAATTGATGACAAGAAGCTTCTTGCCCTCATAATTTCTTTCATAGACAAAGAGCTTGCCGCTGAACTTATAATACTGTTTGAAATCACCGTAAACAACGATTTCGTTTTCTTTACGGAATTTTATAAGCTTGCGGTAATAGTTGAGCAGCGAATTTTCGTCCTTTTCGGCCGCCTCAACATTGATTTCTTTATAGTTGGGATTGATGTTGAACCAGGGTTCGTCTGCGGTTGTGAAGCCCGCATTCTTTCCGTCAGTCCACTGAACGGGAGTTCTGGCGTTTTCGCGGTTGACCATCTTTGAAAGCTTGAGGAAAGCTTTTTCACTGACACCCAGCTTTTTGAAAAGACGGTAGTTATTGAAGGTCATGACATCCTTATATTCACTGATGTGAGCAACATCAAGGTTTGTCATACCGATTTCCTGACCCTGGTAGATAAAGGGCGTACCGCACTGAAGCATATACATGGTGGCAAGCATTTTGCCGCTCTGTACTCTGAATCTGATGTCGCCGTATCTTTCGATTATACGGGCATGGTCATGGTTTTCAATGTAAAGGCTGTTCCAGCCCTTGCCGTACATACCATGCTGCCATTTATCAAAGGTGCCCTTAAGTCTGCGCAGGCTGAAGGGAAGCTTTACCCAGTCCGCCATGAAGCAGTCCGCATTCATGTGGTCAAAGGAAATAAGCATATCAAGCTTCTGTTCGGGACCCTCCGTACAGAAGTTAACAGCATCCTTGAGGCTTGTCATGGGGCCTTCGCCGACGGCAAAGCAATCATATTCATTGAGAACCGTTCTGAATTCATCAAGATATTCTTCAAGATGAGGGCCGTGCTTATAATGCTCAAAGCCCGTGGCAAGAGGAAGCGGGAAGCCGTTGGGCAGGCCTTCTTTTTTGGAAATGAATGTGATAACATCCTCACGGAAGCCGTCAACACCCATATCGAGCCAGAATCTCATTATGCTCTTGACTTCTTCACGAACCTTGGGGTTGTCCATATTGAGGTCGGGCTGACCCTTGGCAAAAACATGAAGATAATATTCGTCAAGATTTTTATTGTATTCCCAGGCACCGCCTTCAAAAACGGAAAGCCAGTTGTTGGGAGGTCTCTTGCCCTTGCCCTTGCGCCAGATATAATAATCATGATAAGGATTGTCAACGCTCTTGCAGCTCTCCTTGAACCACTCGTGCTCGGTGGAGGTGTGGTTGACAACAAGGTCCATAAAGACCCTCATTCCTCTTTCGTGAGCACCGTCAAGAATTTTCTTGAAATCCTCAAGAGTACCGAATTCGGGATTTATGTTTTTATAATCGGAAATGTCGTAGCCGTAATCGGCATTGGGGCTGGGGTAAATGGGAGAAAACCAGATACCGTCAACGCCCAGGCTCTTGATGTAATCAAGTTTGCTGTAAACACCGGGCAGGTCGCCGATACCGTCTCCGTTGGAATCGCAGAAGCTTCTTGTCCAGATTTGATAGACGGACATTTCTTTGTACCAGTTTTTTCTGATTTCAGCCATTGATCTCTTCCTTTCCTTTTTTGTTTCCGAATGAAATTTGCGTCAGAACGATGCCTATAAACATAACGACACAGCCGAGAATGGCACGGTTGTCGAAAACATCCTTGAGAATGAGCCAGCCGAAGATAACGCCGAAAACGGATTCAAGGCAGAAAAGCAGCGATGAAACCGCGGGCTCGGTGTACCTCTGACCGAATATCTGAAATGTGAATGCGAAGGAACAGCTGCCGATACCGGCATAAAGGATGGGTATTGCGGACTCCGTAATATCCGAAAGACGGGGCTCTTCAAAAATAAACATTCCGATTACGGAAATTATTCCCGCCACAAGAAACTGTCCGCAGGAAAGAGCAACTCCGTTCTCAACCTTTGTGCAGAAATAATCAACAACAAGAATATGTATTGCAAAGCATACCGCACACAGCAGGGCAAAAAATTCACCCTTGCCTATGGAAAAGCTGTCTTTTTTGATGCACAGCAGATAAAGACCGCCTATACCGAAAACCACACCGAACCACACATTGGCTTTCGGACGCTGACCGAGAAACAAGCCGAAAAGCGGAACAAGTATCATATACAGCGCAGTGATGAAGCCCACCTTACCGGCTTCAATTTCAAAAGTGAAAGCGTGCTGCTGAAGATTGCCTGCAACGCATAAAGCCAGTCCGCAGCAAAGTGAGCCCACGGCAGTACCTTTGAAATCGAATTTTTTTCTGTTTTCCGGTGCAAGACCTTTATTTGACTTGCATTGAGTAAAAATAACAACGGGTATGAGCACAAGGCCGCCGAGAAGAGTACGGATGCCGTTGAAGGTCAGGGTGCCTATATGCGCTCCGCTCTTTTGGGACACAAAGCCCAAACCCCATATCATGGCCGCAAGAACGCAGTAAAGCGGACCGATAAATTTATTTTTCTTTATGTGAATCAACTCCGGTGTTTTGAAAACTGCCCACAGAGAATTTCTGCGGGCAGTTGTTTCAGATATTATTCTGCGTCTGCGGGAGCTTCTTCTGCTTCTTCGGCAGCCTCTTCAACTGCTTCTTCAGCTTCCTCTGCGGGCTCAATGAGCGCACGGATGGAAAGGCTTACACGCTTCTTATCATAATCAACGGCAGTGATCTTGCAGGTCACTTTATCGCCTACGGAAAGAACTTCCTCAGCTTTTTCGATACGGCGGTCAGCTATCTGTGAAATGTGGATAAGGCCGTCAATACCGGGAATAACTCTTGCAAATGCACCGAAGGTGGTGAGTCCGACGATTTCAGCCTCAACAACTGAGCCTTCGGGATAATTCTTCTTGAGGATTGCCCAGGGATTGTCCTCGTCTTTTCTGTAACCGAGAGAAATCTTCTTGTTTTCTGCATCAAGGGACTTGATGAAAACTTCAACTTCCTGACCGATAGCGAATACATCGGAGGGATGCTTGATTCTCTTCCAGGACATCTCGGAGATGTGAACCATACCGTCAACACCGCCGATGTCAACAAATGCGCCGTAGTTGGTCATTGACTTAACAACGCCTGTATAAACTTTGCCTTCCTCTGCGGCTGCCCAGAAAGCTTCTGCGGCTGCCTTCTTCTTCTCACCGAGAACGGCACGGACTGAACCGACAGCTCTGTGTCTGTGAGGATCAACATCAATGATGCGGAACTGAACATTCTGCTTGAGAAGGCTCTCGAGAGCATCATCTCTGTGCTCTGTTGCAAGTGAAGCGGGAACAAATACTGTTGAGCCGTTGCTGGCAACAAGAACGCCGCCCTTGATAACTTCAACAACAGTACCTTCGAGAACGGTGCCGTCCTCTTTGGCATTTACGATGTCAACCCAGGATTTCTGAGCGTCAAATCTTTTCTTTGAGAGCTTAACGATACCGTCGGAATCATTACCCTTGAGAATAACAAGAGTGATTTCGTCACCGACCTTGAGCTCCTTTGCGGGCTCAACTGAAGGATCGTTGCTGTACTCGTCATAGGATACGGAGCCTGTAAGGCCGCCGAGTCTGTGGTTACCGGGCATGGAAACAAGAATTTCCGTTGCGGTTATGCCTTCAACTGTGCACTTAACAACTGAATCATCATTAAGTTCTTCAATCATAGCTTCAAAATTATCATCAGCTGACGTTGCTACAGAAGGCACCTCCTCTACCTGGTTATTTGTGGTTTCGATGATTTCGGACATTGCTGAATGTACCTCCTTAATTATTGCAGCCGGGGTTGATGCCCCTGCTGTCACGCCAACCTTGACGCACGTGGAAAAATCTATATTTTTGAGCTCATCGGCTCTTTCCACCAAGTATGTGGTGCAGTTTTCACTGCATACACCGTAAAGCTTAACGGTGTTTGAACTGTGTCTGCCCCCGATGACTATCATAGCATCGCACTGAGCCGAAAGCTCGGCGGCTTCCTCCTGTCTTTTTCGGGTAGCACTGCATATTGTATCAAATATTTTTGAATTTGTACAGAGAAATTTTATTTTTTCGCGACATTTTTTCCAGACATTTTCGGAAAAGGTGGTTTGCGAAACGGCAATTATGCGTTTTTCGCAATATTCCGGGTGCTCCTCAAGAATTTTTTCAAGCTCCTCAAGATTTGAGAAAACATGAACGGCACCCTTACAGTAGCCTTTTATGCCTATGACCTCGGGATGTGCCGGGTCTCCGGCAATGAGAACCGGGGTATCCTTATCGGAGTTTTCCGAAACCGTGTTGTGTATCTTCTTCACAAACGGGCAGGTAGCGTCGCAGACTATGCCGCCCGATTTTGTAACAGCCTCGTAAGCCGAGGGAGTAACGCCGTGAGCTCTGATTATAACCGTTTCTCCGTTTTCGGCAAGCTCGGGTGATTCTATGACCCTCACTCCGGCTTTTTCAAGCTCATTCGTAACATCCGTATTATGAATAAGAGGGCCGAGGGAACAGCATTTGCCGCCCTTTGAAGCGACCTCAAAGGCCATGCTTACGGCTCTGTCAACGCCGAAGCAGAAGCCGGCAGTTCGGGCAAGGATTATTTGCAATGTCCTTCCTCCCACAAAGCGACTATTTCATTCATAATACTGTCGGCACATTCGGTTTTTTCTTCTCTTGTACCCTCCTCGGAAAAGCCGAGATTTTCATAAGGGATGTATTCACCGAATCTTACGGTGTATTTTGTGTGCTTTTTAAGACCCTCATTGTTGTAAACGGAAACGGGCAGAACACCGCTCTTTGTGTTGAAAGCAAGGTCTGCAACGCCTCTTTTTGCCTTGGCGGGATTACCGTCCTTCGAGCGTGTGCCCTCGGGGAAAATGCCGAGCACGAAGCCCTTGCGCAGCACCTTGACCGCATATTTGAAAGCGGAGGCGGAGGCGGAGCCTCTGGGCACGGGGAAGCTGTTGAATCTTGTAAGGAAGAAGGCCGCAAGAGGATTTGCAAAAAGCTCCTTCTTTGCCATAAAGTGCATCTGAGTGTTTCTCAGACCCATGGCTATAATAAGCGGGTCAAGGGCGTGAATATGGTTTGAAGCAAGAATAAAGCCCTTATCCTGCGGTATATTTTCGATGCCGACATATTCCACTTTATAAACAAGACGGCAAACAAATCTGCCCAGAGGGCGAAGAAAATCATAGGATAAGCTTCTTTTGGGTTCCTTTGAATAGTTGAATTCTTTACTCATTTATATCTTCTCCCTGATAACTCTGATAACTTCGGCAACGGACTGCTCAAGGCTCAGCTCGCTTGTATCGACGATAACACCGTCCTCGGCAGGCTTAAGGGGAGCAACCTCGCGGTGAGAATCATTATAATCCCTTTGAATCAAATCTTCAAGTACATCTTTATAAGAAACTTCCGTTCCTTTGGCGATAAGCTCGTCATATCTTCTCTTTGCACGGGTTTCCGGAGAAGCCGTAAGGAAAATTTTGACCTGTGCATCGGGAAGAACGACCGTTCCTATATCTCTGCCGTCCATAATACAGCTGTTTGCGGCGGCTATTTCTCTCTGTAAATCAAAAAGGAAAGCTCTTACGGCGGGAATGGCAGATACATTTGACGCTGCCATTGATGCCTCGGGAGTTCTGATTTCGGCGGAAACGACTTCATTATTCAGCATGACCTGCTGTTCTCCGTCAACAAAGCGAAGCTCAACGGAAACATCGGCAAGCGTTTTTTCAATCGCTTCTCTGTCGGCGGTATCTATACCGAGGCGAAGGGCATTCACTCCGACCGCTCTGTAAAGAGCACCCGTATCAACATAAATAAAGCCGAGCTCCTTTGCGGCGGCTCTCGCAACTGTGCTTTTCCCTGCGCCGGCAGGGCCGTCAATGGCTACCTTTATTATTTTTTCCATTTTTCATTCCCCTTATCATGAATTTGCGGCACTGAGGCCCGCAAGCCTTCCCGTAGAGAAAGCAATCTGTAAATTAAAGCCTCCGGTGTAAGCATCAACATCCATGACCTCACCGGCAAAATAAAGCCCGGAAACAAGCTTTGATTCCATGGTTGACGGATTTATCTCCTTAACGGAAACACCGCCGCTGGTGATTATCGCCTCATCAACGGGGCGGAAGCCCGTAACCGTAACCGTCAGATGCTTAAGCAGATAAGCAAGCTCCTGCCTCTGCTCTCTCGTTATCTGATTCACCTTTGTTGCCATGGGTATTCTGCTGAGCTTTACGATAACGGGCACAAGCTTTTTCGGCAGAAGCGAATCGAGAGCATTTATGAAATTCTTGTTTGTGCTTTCGGAAAAATCTCTGAGTATTCTTGCGTCAAGCTGTTCGGGAGTGAGAGCGGGTTTAAGGTCAATACTTATTTTGTATTTTCCCTTTTTCATATCTCTCATGTGTGCCGACGCGCTGAGAATAACGGGGCCAGACACGCCGAAATGGGTGAAAAGCATTTCTCCGAAATCCTCATAGATACATTTATTCTTTTCCGTGTCCGTAACGGAAACGGAAATATTGCGCAGTGACAGCCCCATAAGCTCCGAGCAAAAGCCCTCATGTATTTCAAGAGGTACAAGCGAGGGAACGGGAGAAATGACCGTGTGCCCTGCCTGCTTTGCAAGCTCATAGCCGTCTCCGGTCGAGCCGGTGGCGGGGTAAGAAACGCCTCCGGTCGCTATGATGACCCTGTCGGCGTAAAGAGCTTCGCCGTCAGAAGTAACAACGCCCTTTACGGCACCGTTTTCAATAATAAGCTTTTCCGCTCTGCCCTTGATTATTTTTGCGCCTGCTTTTGCATAATCCGCAAGGCAATCCACAATATCAACGGCTTTGTCGGAAACGGGAAAAATTCTGTTACCTCGTTCAACCTTGAGCATTACTCCCCTGCTTTCAAAAAACTCTGCCGTATCTCTCGGCATGAATTTTGAAAAAGCTCCGAAAAGGAAACGCCCGTTGCCGGGAACATTTGAAATCAGCTGTTGAACGGAATCACAGTTGTTGCTCACATTACAGCGACCCTTGCCGGTTATCATTACTTTTCTGCCCGGTCTGTCGTTGCGTTCAAGAAGCACCGTATCAATTCCGTTTTCGCCTGCCGTACCCGCCGCCATCATTCCCGCGGCTCCGGCTCCGATAACGATAAGTCCGGCTCTCATCATTTATCCTCCCCGCTGGTACGGTAAACATTATATTCATCCCAGATCTGTTCAAGGGTTTCGAGGTTTGTATGAATTTCATCCTGTCTTTCCCTTGCACAGGCGGCAATAAGTGCATTCACGAGGCTCAGCGGTGCCACAAGAGAATCCGCAAAGGAAACGGCACTGCTGTGAGCCAGAAGAAGATGGGTCGCAAGAGGTGCTATGGGTGACATCTCTCCGTCGGTTATGCTTATGACCGTTGCGCCCCTTGATTTTGCGAATTTCAGAGCCTTTACGGTTCTGCTCGAATATCTCGGAAAGCTTATGGCGATGCAGACATCATTTTCACTTATGCGGAAAAGCTGCTCAAACATTTCACTGGTGGCGGAGGTATCAACAAGCACCACATCGTAAAGATAACTCATATAGAATGCGGCAAAGCTTGCCACGGCGGCAGAGGAACGCACACCGATGATATAAATTCTCTTCGCCCTGTTTATGGCCTCAACGGAAAGGGCAAAAGCTTCTCTCGAAACGGAATCACGGGTCTTTTTTATCATCCCTATATCCGCCGAAAAAGTGCGGTCAATAATATCGTCGCCCTCAAGCTTGTTTGCCGCTTCCATTCGCTGAACGCTGGTCAGACGGCTTTTTACGGTATCCTGAAGATTTTTCTGAAGCTCGGGGTAGCCGTCAAAGCCGATGTGATAAGCAAAACGCACAACGGTGGATTCACTGGTGCCGACGGCCTTGCCGAGAGAAGCGGCAGTCATAAACGAAGCCTTTTCGGGGTTGTTTTTGATGTAATCCGCTATTTTTTTGTGACCCTTTGACATTGTTGAGTAATAAAGGTCTATTTTTTCCTGTATATTTTCAGACATTGTTTTTGCCTCTCATTTAATAGTAAGCGGTATTTTACTATAATTTTGCAGGAAATGCAAGATTATTTTTATAATTTGCAGGATTTCTTTCATTTCTTTATATTGACTGTATCGTTTTCATTAGTATATAATGTAACCGTCAGGAGGCGACAGATTTGAAAAATAATTCAGTTCTTTTTTATCAATCACCCGCAAAGGTATGGACCCAGGCTTTACCCATCGGCAACGGCACTCTCGGCGCCATGATTTACGGCGGCGCAAAGGAAGAAAAGCTTGCTCTTAACCACGACGAGCTCTGGACCGGAAAGCCGAAAAAAACTTACAGAGAAGGTGCGGACAAAGCTTTTGCCATAGCCCGTGACCTTGCCCTTGACGGTAAATTTCACGAAGCACGCAAGGTAATAGAAGAGGATTTTCAGAGCACCTGGAGCCAGGCATATATGCCCCTCGGTGATTTGAACATCAGCTTTGACATAAAAGGCGGCATTAAAAACTACAAGCGCAGTCTTGACATTTCAAAGGCTGTTTCCGCCGTTGAATTCACCGCAAACGGGGCTGAATACAAAAGAGAGTATTTTGCCTCTTACCCCGACAAGGTTATCACCATGAAATTCAGCTTCGGAGCACCCGCGGGCTTCAAGGTCAGCTTAAGCTCACTTCTGCGCTCGTCAAGCTTTGTCAAAAAAGGCATTCTTTTCCTTGACGGCGAATGCCCCGGCGAAAATGTAATTGACAACAAATCACCCAACAAAACTTATTTTGACGAGCCCGAAAACAAGGGTATTCAGTTCAGCTCCGGCATTAAAATCATCACCGACGGAACGGTAACGGAAGGCGTAAATTACTTCAAAGTCGAAAACGCCGCCTATGCCGAGATTTATTTCACCGCCGAAACAAGCTTCAACGGTTTCAATAAGCACCCTTATCTTGACGGCAAGGAATACAGAAAGCCCGTAATCGAAAGACTTGAAGGCATTGAAAATTACGAGGCGATAAAAGAAAAAGCGATTTCCGATTTCCGTGAAATCTATGACAGAGTTCAGCTCAGCATCGACGGTGAAAGCTCAGACCTGCCAACCGACAAAAGGCTTGTTGCTTTCAAGAGAAAGAAAAACGACACCGGCCTTATTGAGCTTGTCTATAATTACGGCAGATACCTTCATATCTCCTCTTCCCGCCCCGGCTCACAGCCCACAAATCTTCAGGGTATATGGAGCGACAAATATGATGCCCCCTGGAACGCAAACTACACGGTAAACATCAACACCGAGATGAATTACTGGCCCGTTCTCATGACAAACATGGCGGAAACAAACGAGCCTCTCATCCGTATGATTAAAGAACTCAGTGAAACCGGAAAAGTCTCCGCAGAAAAGCAATACGGCGCAAAAGGCTGGGTTTCACACCACAATGTTGACCTCTGGCGGCTTGCAACTCCCGTTGGCGGAAACGCTTCCTGGGCATTCTGGCACGGCTCGTCAGGCTGGCTTTGCAGACATCTTTTTGACCACTATGAATACACTGCCGATGTTGATTTTCTGAAAGAAACAGCTTATCCCCTTATGAAAGGTGCGGCAGAATTTTATCTTGACATTATGACCCGCGACAAAAACGGAGAGCTCATACTCTGCCCCGGTACATCACCCGAAAACGGATTTTTATACGAGGGCAAATGGACTCCGGTCGGCAAATACTCCACAATGTCAATGACCATTGCAAAAGAGCTTTTCTCAAACTGCATCAAGGCCTGCGAAATTCTCGGCACCGACGCCGATTTCGCCGGAAAGCTGAAAGAAACACTTTCTCAGATGGCCGGCTTCAAAACGGGCAGCGAAGGTCAGCTGCTTGAATATGACGGTGACTATGACGAAGATGAGCTTCATCACAGACACTGCTCACATCTTTACGCCCTTCATCCCTCAACGATTATCACGCCGGAGGAAACCCCGGAGCTTGCCGATGCCTGCCGCAAAACCCTTGCCCGCAGAGGCGACAACGGAACAGGCTGGTCCCTGGGCTGGAAAATCAATTTCTGGGCACGCCTGCTTGACGGTGACCACGCTCTGAAGCTTATTGAAATGCAGCTCAGGCCCGTCAAAAGCGTCGGCTTCAATTACACCAACGGCGGCGGAACCTATGAGAATCTCTTTGATGCTCATCCGCCCTTCCAGATTGACGGCAACTTCGGCTTTGTCAGCGGCGTAACGGAAATGCTTCTTCAAAGCAAAAACGGAAAGATTTATCTTCTGCCTGCTCTGCCCTCCTGCTGGAAAAACGGCAGCGTAAAAGGCCTCAAAGCCAAAGGCAACATCACCGTTGACATTGAGTGGAAAAACAACAAGGTCACAAATTATTCCCTCAGCGGTAAAGGCACCTGCACGGTCGTTGTAAACGGAAAAGAAAAAAACATTAAGCTTTGATATAATTCCGGCAATAATTCACCCGGCAGCTCACACGGTAATGAGCTGCCGGGTCGGTTTTTTATTTTCGGAAGGATTGGATTTGAAGAGAGAGAGGAAAATTCGGAATGCGGTATGCGGAATTTCGGGGAGCAAAAGCTCCGGGTTTTGAAAGTTTTAAGTGTTAAGCGTGAAGTTTTAAGTTGAAGGTTATAGTTATAATTATATTATCCTCCGGATATCCGTATGGCGGCGGCTTTTGGCCTCCCTTTCAAGGGAGGTGGCATTTCCGCAGGAAATGACGGAAGGCTGCAAATGTGCAAACCTCCGGCTTTCAACATCTGCATTGCAGATATATCTTATGCGACCTCAGGGAGCATATATCGAATTTGCCGTCAAGCAAATATATCAAATGCACACTGTACATATATCAACTTTACACATTACCAATACCACAGGACAAGGAACCGTCCCCTGTCTTAATGAAGTATATTTTTTATTGATAGTCATAGCTTTCAAGAATATTATTGAAATTGTCCTTATCTTCACCGCAAAGAGTTGTAAATTCACTGTTTCCGAGTGTGCCGTATGTAGCATTGTAATATACAACATTTCCCTCAAGATGAATAACATAGTCATAATCCACATTAAAATGGGCTTCACAATATAATGCATTTATACAAAGATACCTGACAATAATTTTAGCTTCATCTGAACTGAAATAATGTTTTTCTCCGCTCGCTTTTTCAACATATTCCAGTTCGCCTACACTATACATTTTCGAAAATTCATTGTAAAGTCTGACTGATGTTTCATTATCGTAAAAAATCTTTGTTCCGGATTCAGTACTATGCTCATTTACAATCTTTTCTGTTTCTTTTGCCGAAGCTTTTTCACTCTCAGTTGTGTTTTCCTGTAAGCCGGTACTTTCTTTGCTTTCTTTCGTTTGTGAAGAAATATCTGTTTCGGTTGTACTTTCTTCATTTTTTGATTCTTCGGTTACAGTTTCAACTTCACTTATACCGGTTAATAAACTTCCATTATCGTATGTAATGCTTTTTGAAGATGTATATCCGCAGGATGATACGATTAAAGCAAGCATAAGCAAAGATGATAAGACGATAATTGATTTAACTGCTTTCATGGCATTTCACCTCTTAATACCACAAGACAGGAGACGATTCCTAGTCTTATTATAAATAACTATATGCAATAGCAATAAGTTCTCTTGTATAGCAAACGGGAATTGTAGGCAGATATGATTTTGCTCCTGCATAAGTTGGGTGTATATCAAGCTCTTCCGATAGTTTTTTTACACGAAAAATATGATAATTGTTTGTAACAATGCAAACGGAATAATCATCCCCGGAATTATCTATTATTTCTTTTGAAAATGTCAGATTTTCGTATGTAGAGGTTGAAGTAGATTCCTTAATTATCATTTCTTCATTTATTCCTTTTGAAATCAGATAATCGCTCATTGCTTCCGCTTCCGAAACATTTTCGTTTTTCCCCTGTCCGCCGGAAACAATGATTTTGGCATCCGGATTTATTTTGCTTAATTCTGCGGATTTATCCAGTCTGTATTTCAAATT
>JAZUJJ010000007.1:0-22638 GCA_045642725.1 Acutalibacteraceae bacterium | reverse complement strand
TACAATAATGAATGATACGATTAATACCGTTTTTAGTCCTAATTTTGTATCGTCATTTGACGAATAATCTTCTGAATCGAAATCGCTTTTTGCAAATGCAACTGTTTGACCGTGTAATGTTATTGTTCCATCGTCTTCAATACTCGCTCCTTTGCTAACCCAATCATTGATTTTTGAAATACTGGTACCAGTAACAAAATACGCCTTAAGAATACTATTTGAACCAACATATATCCTTTTTTCGGTTTCTTGCTTTGTATATCTATTTGATGCAGTTATTGTATAAATTCCTTCGTCCGTATATTTATCACCATCTTTTGCAGGCTTATTAAATCTCACATCTTCTATTAACCCGGTTGCTCCTTCAGCCAGTACCTCTTTTTTGACATTGATATCTAAATACCTTGAATTTGCCAAATCAATATAAAATCCATTCTCAGTTAATGAGCAATTTTGCAATTCTGCGCCCGTTTCCAACTCAAAAGGATAAACCATACAATTACCGTTTCTGACAGAAAACTTAAAACTCATACTATAATCAGTATATGTAGGAACAATAGAAATTCCTTTAATTTTTCTAGGGTTTTTCTTTACTTTATAGTTGAGGGCTATTTCATAATCGCCTTCCTCAAACATTGTTATTTCAGTGTTAGCACCATTCTCAACGCCTTTAAGATAATTTGTATAGATGATAGGTTCTCCTTTTTTATTCTGATAGTCAGTACACCTTACAATGAGAGTTCCATAACCGAAATTTTGTTTTTCAACGCCGAAAAATCGATTGTATCCTCTAATATCTGCGGCAATGGAAAGATTATCTTCATTATTGAGTTTATTTGTATCTTGCTTAAGCAAAAAACTAAAAGCAACTTTATCTCCAACATTTTTCAAAAAAACGGGGTTTTCTTCATCATCCTTTGATTCTGCTGTATAACCACTTACATAAAAGCTTCCGAGTTTCCATCCAAAATGAGGATCACTTTCTTTTATGGTATTCTTTTCAAAGTAACCTGTATTCTTACCAGCATTATAAAATTCACAATCATCAAAATAATGTGTAAGTGTTTTTTCGTTTTCAGTAGCATATGCAACAGTAGAACAAATCATTGTAATCAAAGTCATAATAATTGACACAACAATTTTAAAAGTTTTCACAAAAATCCCCCCTTAACTATCAAGTGATAAAAACTTTCTTACACCGTCAAGTGCGCTGAAAACCTTATCAACGGCAGGTGCGGCATAAGTCTGATATTTGTCATAAAATGAATTGCCCTTTTCATAAACGGGGGCCTGTACACCATCGGCAAAATTACCCATGGCAATCACTCTTGCATTAGGCTTGTCATTCTGTAAAAACTGCGGGAATTCCGGGTCTGTCCATACGGTCATATCACCGTCAAGCTCATAAAATCTGTTATACATTTTTGAAATACCGTCATGGCAGTTGGCATGAAGCATTCCCTTGATAAACCAGGTGTTTTCGGGCAGCATGCAGGTTGAAGCGTCAATGTGATTATCGGGTGAAATATGATTGTGACCGCAATCCGCATTTTTCTGAGTATAGCCGGAGGGAAGCTCCTCATTTCTCGGTGCAACCGTGGCAAGGCAGGAGGCATACATGGTGTCAACGGTGCCGTCGCTGTCATTTGTCATGGACTCAACAAGAGGAGTTCTCTGAATGTTATAGCCCGCAACGATCATTATTCCCGTTCCGGCTTCAAGTGCGCCGTTAAGAAGCTCATCGGCTCTCTGCTGAATGTTGTAATGATAATAATCGGCCTTTGCAATAAGCCCCGCCTGCTTTTCGGGGTCAAGATTTATTTTCTTTGCCTGCTCATAGGTATCATCGGGAACAAAGGACCAAAGGCCGAGCAAAGTTCCGAAAACGGGGGTCATAAGCTCGTCAAAAACCTTTTCCTGAAGATTTGCAAGGATTTTTTCGCCGAGATTCATCACTATATCCACGAGTCCGCTGTAAAACAGTGAATTGAAAAGGAAATAGAGGAAAAAGCCCTCTGCATCAATGGGAGGATAAGCTCCCGTGCCGTATTCGAGCAATGCTCTGCCGTCAAGCTTGAGCTTTCTGCAAAGCAGGTCACCCGCAACAGCAGTGCCCTGAAGAGGACAGCACTGGAAAATGCAGGCGTTTACATCATCATAACCGTATTCGTTGAAATATGAAAGAGCAACAACACCGCCCATTGAGGAGGCTCTGAAATTTACTTTGTCGTGACCTGTAAGCTCTTTAACGGTTTCAACGGTTTCCTTAAGCTGTGCCGCAACCTCAACGGGGTCAAGACGCCAGTCATAATGGAAATAATACTGTCTGTCTTTTCCGTGCTCCGGGTCAGTGGGCAGTTCAAGCTTTACATCAACATTCGGTGCTGTGTTTCCGTTGCCGTCAAGAGCGAGAGCGCCCATGGCATCGCCTACGGCGGCAATGAGAGCATCACCGAATTTATCGTAATTGCGGGTCAGGGGAAGAAGTGCCAGTGAAGGAAGAATTTTGAAAACTATTTTAAGTATGGCTTTTGTGTCGGGTCTGAAAAGCACTCTTTCGTTTTCCGTGCCGGGATTTTCATAAATATCCGTGTTGCCGAGAGGACCTACATAAATCACGGGAAGAGTTCCGCAATCGCAGGGCTTCTCTGCGGCAAAAGCCGTGGGAATGAAGCTCACCGAAAGGATTACAACGCACATAAAAGCAGCTATGAGTTTTTTCACAAACAACACCCCTATTTTAATTTTTATAAGATTTTAACATAATTTTGAACAGTAAACAAGTTTTTTATTATAAAACATTGCAATAAATCCGGAATATGTGCTATAATCCTTTCAAAATGTTGACAGAGGAGTGTGACAATGCTTAAATTCAACAACGGCAAATTCGGTATGCTCCTTTTCGGAGACCTTCACGAAAAAGCAGATTATAAAACAAGTCCCAAATTCAAAGATATGCAAAAATTGATGAATGCGGCACTTGACAGATATAAGCCCGATTTGTGCGTATTTCTCGGCGATAATTTTTCAGCGGGAATCTGTGCCGAAAATCCGTCGGAATTCGAGCAGGGCTTAAAAGACATTTGTGAGCCGATTTTCAGCCGGGGCATTCCCGTTGCCGCAGTGTTGGGCAACCACGAGCATGACCCGGAGATTGATAAACAGCTCATTGAAGCTTACGGCCGCATTCCCGGAATGCTCATGAGAGGCGACGGTGTTGACGGCAAAGCGGATTTCAGAGAAACCGTATATTCCTCAGACGGTAAAACACCTCTTGCCTGTCTGTGGTTCCTTGACTCAAACAATCTCTGCGAAAACAGAAAAATATCAAATTACGACTATGTTCACACAGACCAAATAAAATGGTTTGAGGATGAATGTGCAAAGCTTCGCGGTGAATGCGGCGGCAAGGTAATACCCTCCTACATTTTCCAGCACATGCCCGTTCCCGAGGAATACAAGCTTCTGCGCAAGGCAAAGCTCTGGGAGCTGCCCGTAAGCGTAAAGGGTCACAACACCCGTGAAAATATGCACTATGTTGCGGCCAAAGGCACGAAGGGCTATGTGGGGGAAGGCCCCTGCTCACCGGATTTCAACAACGGTCAGTTTGAAAGCTGGAAAAAAGCCGGCGGCGTAAAAGCGGCATTCTTCGGCCACGACCATCTGAATGATTTTTCGGGGTATGTTGACGGTATCTTTCTTGCTCAGCACAAAACAGCGGGCTTCCGTGCCTACACCGACGGCTGCCGCAGCTGCGTAAGATATGTGGAGCTTGACGAAAACGCTCCCGATAAATTCAAAGAGGAGCTCAGGCATTTCAAGGAATTCGGCCTTGAATGTGAATGCCTCGGCCCGGTTTTCAAGAGGATTTCCGACAGACAGAGCCTCATTCTGCATACATCCTTCAATATTTTCTGCGGCGCTGCCGCTGTCACTGCCGCAGGTGCGGTTATAAAATATTTCCGGAATAAGGAGCGAGAGTAATGGAAAAGACCAATAAACTCGGCGGCAGACTGATATTCAATCTGCTCACCTTCGGCCTTATGGGTCAGATAGCATGGTGCGTTGAAAACCAGTTTTTCAACACCTTCCTTTACAATGAAGTCGGCGGAACACCAAAGGATATTTCCCACATGGTTGCCTGGAGCGCCGTGGCCGCCGTTCTCACCACCCTCATTATGGGTACACTTTCCGATAAAGTTAACAGAAGAAAAATTTTCATCTGCGGCGGTTACATTTTCTGGGGTATTACCGTTCTTGCCTTTGCTTTCATTTCAAGAGAAAACATTGCAAAGCTTCTCGGTCTTACAGATGCCGCAAGAATAAAACTTATGACCGTCAATGTGGTCATTGTCATGGACTGCCTTATGACCTTTATGGGTTCAACGGGCAATGATGCCGCTTTCAACGCCTGGGTCACGGACATCACCTGCGATTCAAACCGTGCCACCACCGAAAGTATTCTTTCCATAGTCGGCGTTGCCGCCATGGTAGTCGTTACCGTAGGCTTCCCGATATGTGCCGATGCCTTCGGCTATGACAAAAGCTTTCTCGTGCTCGGCCTGCTTGTTATCGTCTGCGGTATAATCGGCCTTTTCACGGTTAAGGATTCCCGCTCCGGCATCAGACAGCAGAGCAATTTCTTCGGTGACCTTGTTTACGGCTTCAGACCGTCTGTCATAAAAGAAAACAAACCTCTTTATCTTGCCCTTGCTTCCGTAGGCTTTTATTCCATTGCGACCCAGTGTTTCTTCCCCTATATTTTCATCTATCTGCAGCACTATCTCGGATTTGACCTCAACACCGTTTTCGCTTCAATAACGCTCCCGATGATAATCGTTGCCGTTGTTGCCGTTCTCGCTGTTGTTGTCGGCCTTATCTTCATCGGTAAGCTCATAGACAAATTCGGTAAATCCGTTTTCGTTTTCCCCACAGTAATCTGCTTCATAGTCGGCCTTACCTGCGCCTTCTTCTCAAAGACACTTCTTACATTTGCTTTAAGTGCGGTTCCCACCCTTGCGGGCTACGGACTGCTTATGATAATCCTCAACGCCGCCGTGCGTGACTTCACACCCGAAAACAAGGTCGGTCAGTTCCAGGGTATCAGAATGATATTCTTCGTACTTATCCCCATGGTCATCGGCCCCGCCATCGGCAATGCCGTGACCGAAAGATTTGCTCAGGGTCAGTACATCAACGACTACGGCGAATCCGTAAACATCCCCGTTCCCGGTATTTTCCTTGCCAGTGCCGCCGTAGCTGTTTTCATTCTCATTCCCGTAATTGCACTGAGAAAGACCTGGAAAGAAAGAGAAAAATCACTTGCTGACTGAAAGGACAAACCGTAAATGAATATAATTATCGTCGGTCAGGGAAAACTCGGTTCAACACTGACCGCACAGCTTTGCGACAGCAACGATGTTGTCATTATTGATAAGAAAAGCTCCGTTGTCACCGACATAGTCGATACCTACGATGTAATGGGTATCTGCGGAAACGGTGCGGACATAAGCATTCTTTCCGAGGCGGGAGCCAAAAAAGCAAAGCTCCTCATTGCCACAACGGAATCAGACGAGCTCAACATACTCTGCTGTATGTTTGCCACCAAGCTCGGCACGGAAAACACAATCGCCCGTGTCAGAAACCCGGACTATGCCGCTCAGATTCATTTTCTCAGAGAAAAAATCGGCATAAGCATGATAGTCAATCCCGAGTTTGAAACCGCCAACGAAATTTCAAGAATAATCCGCTTCCCCGCCGCGGCAAATCTTGACTCCTTTGCAGGCGGTAAGGTTGAGCTTGCAAGAATAATTCTCAAGGATGACAATCCCCTTTGCGGAATGCATCTGCACGAAATCAGAAAGAAATTCAAGGCAAAGGTCATCGTCTGTGCCGTTCAGAGAGGAAACGATGTAACCATTCCCTCCGGTGATTTTGAGCTTCTGAAGGATGACTCAATCAGCATAACGGGCACAAGGACCGAGCTCACGGGCTTTATGCGTCAGATAGGCATTTACAAGCACCGTCTTAATAATGTTATGATTATCGGCGGCGGAAAGATAGGTTATTATCTTGCCGACCTGCTTTCCGAAACGGGGCGCAACATAAAGCTCATTGAGTCAAATGAAGAAAAATGCCACGAGCTCACCGAAAAGCTTGACGATGTTACCGTCATTTACGGTGACGGCACCGACCAGGATATTCTTGACGAACAGAATATTGAAAAGCAGGATTCTCTTGTTGCCCTTACGGGTATTGACGAAGAAAACATAATCGTTTCGATTTATGCTCTTTCCAAAAATGTCAGGAAGGTCATCACCAAGGTTGACAGACATTCGTATTCCATTCTCAACGACATCGGACTTGAAACCGTTGTTTCACCTCAGCTCGTTGCGGGAAATCTTGTCACGAGATATGTAAGAGCTCTTCAGAATTCCGCAGGCAGCTCACAGATTCAGACCCTCTATAAGCTGGTCGGCGGAAAGGTTGAAGCCGTGGAATTTATCGTTCCTCCCGATGCGGGATATGAAAACATCCCCTTCAAGGAGCTTAAACTCCTTTCCAACATTCTTGTCGGCTGCATCATACGCAAGGGTAAGATAATCTTCCCCGACGGCGATGAAGTCATGAAAGAAGGCGACAGCGTTATCGTTGTCACTGCCGGCAGAATCCTTGAGGATCTTCACGATATTTTCATGTAAGGTGATAAGAATTGAATTACAAAAAGGTAAATTACGAGCTGGGCAAAATTCTGCTCATAGAAGCCGCTCTGATGGCTCTGCCCTCGATTGTAGCCTTGATATATAAAGAAAAAGCCTTTATTTCCTTTGCGGTAACAATTGCTTTGCTGACTGCGGCGGGGCTGTTGTTTTCAAGGAAACAGCCTGAAAAGAATAAATTCTACGCTAAAGAGGGGTATTTACTCGTTGCCCTTGCGTGGGTGTTTATGTCCGCTTTCGGCGCACTCCCCTTTGTATTCAGCAAGAGCATTCCGAATTTTGTGGATGCATTTTTTGAAACGGTTTCGGGCTTCACAACAACAGGCTCGACCATTCTCACGGATGTTGAGTGTCTGCCCAGAAGCATTCAGTTCTGGAGAAGCTTCACTCACTTTATCGGCGGTATGGGCATACTTGTTTTTGTCATTGCCATTCTGCCGAAAACCGAAGGCTCTGCCATGCATGTAATGCGTGCCGAGGTTCCGGGGCCCACCGTAGGTAAGCTTGTTTCGAAGCTTCGTGCCAGTGCAAGAATTCTTTATGCCATTTACTGCGGCATGACTCTGCTCATGGCAATCCTGCTTATTGCAGGCGGTATGCCCATATTTGACAGTATTCTCAATTCCTTTGCAACAGCGGGAACAGGCGGCTTCGGCATACTCAACGACGGCATCGCAGGCTATAACAGCCCGTACTGCGAAGTAGTCATTGCCGTATTCATGATGCTTTTCGGTGTAAACTTTAACCTTTACTACCTTGCGCTGCTCCGTCAGGGCAAAGCGGCAATCAAGAACGAAGAGCTTCGCTGGTATCTCTGCATTGTGGCGGCGGCAACGGCAATCATTACTTTTGAGCTCACTATCAAGAGCCACCCGGTTCTCGAATCACTCAGACTTGCCTTCTTCCAGGTTACTTCAATTATTTCAACCACCGGTTTTTCAACAGCCGACTTTAACCTGTGGCCCGTTCTTCCGAAAGCCATTCTGCTGCTGCTTATGTTCATCGGCGGCTGCGTGGGTTCAACGGGCGGCGGACTTAAGGTTTCGAGAATCATCGTTCTTTGCAAAAACACCATCCGTTCCGTAAAGAAAGCAATCAACCCCAGAAGCATTGAAACAGTAAAGCTTGAAGGTCAGTCACTTGATGAAAGCCTTGTCAGCGGAATTACGGGTTATTTCTCTGCATATATGCTGATGATTGCCATTTCAATATTCATTGTTGCAATCAACGGTCACGACCTTCTTTCAACAATTACCGGTGTTATCACCTGCTTTACCAATGTCGGGCCCGGTTTCGGCGAAGTCGGCCCCGTCGGTAACTTTTCGGCATTCTCATGGCTGTCAAAGCTTGTATTCTCTTTTGATATGCTGGCAGGCAGGCTTGAGCTTATCCCCGTATTCATACTTTTCTCAAGATACGCTTACTCAAGCAAAAACAATTAAAGCAAAATAAAAATTAAAATAAACATTCTCAGAAAGGATGACACAGCATGGATTACAAAATGAAGCTCACCCCGGAACAGCAGGCTATACTTAACGGTTCCAAGGGTGAAACCATGGCAAAGGTTATGAAAACTCTTGTCATGTACGGCGAAGCCTTCGGTGCTACCGAAATGGTTCCCGTTACAAGCAAAATGGGACATCTTGTTACAAGCTTCGGACTCGGTGTTATGAAGCCGGTTTACGAGCTTATGGACAAGCTCATTGACGGAGGCGCTCTTTCCGGCCAGAAGTTCTCGGTTGACCCCAAGCCTCTTGACCCCAAGGTTCCTTCGGATTTCCTCAAGAATTTTGTTTTCAACAAGTTCATGTATTCCGTTCAGGATGAATATGATGCTCAGCTTGAAAAGCTCGGCCTTGTTGACAAAAAATCCTACACCTGCACCTGCTACATGGATGAGGTCGGCAACAAGCCCAATAAGGGTGAGGTTCTTTCATGGGCCGAATCCTCAGCTGTTGTTTATGCAAACTCCGTTCTCGGTGCACGCTGCAACAGGAACTCCGGTATTATCGAGCTCTTCGGTTCAATCGTAGGCTTTGTTCCCTACTTCGGTCTTCTTACCGATGAAGGCAGAAAAGCCACATGGATCGTTAAGGTAAACACAAAAGAAAAGCCCGAAGCTCAGATTCTCGGCTCCGCCATCGGCATGAAGGTCATGGAGGATGTTCCTTATATCATGGGCATGGAAAAATGGCTCGGCACAGAGCTTACCGATGACACCTGCGCATACCTTAAGGATTTCGGTGCCGCCACAGCTTCAAACGGCGCTGTCGGCCTTTATCACATTGCAAACCTCACTCCCGAAGCAGTTGAGCAGGGTGAAGCCCTCATTGCAGAAGGCGCAAAGGTTTATGAAATCGATGATGCCGAGCTCAAGAGAGTTAAGGATAACTATCCCGTAATGTGGAAAGACAAAAACGCAGCTCCCAAGCTTTGCTTTGTCGGCTGTCCTCATCTTTCACTTGCTCAGCTCAATGAGTGGACCGACAATGTTGCCGCAGGTCTTAAGAAGAACGGTCTTAAGAAGGTTTCCGTCCCCACCGTATTCACCTGCGCACCCGGCGTTAAAGAAAAGTTTGAAAAGACTCCCGCCGCAAAGAAGCTTGCAGATACAGGCGTTGTCCTCAGTTACATCTGCCCTCTTATGTACATGAACAATCCTCTTGCAAAGAAGATGCCCGTTATCACCAACTCCAACAAGCTCAGAACATATACCACGGCCCGTTATTACACCAGTGCCGAAATTCTTGATATAATCACAAAGGAGGTAAAGTAAGATGAAACAGTTCAAAGGACGCCCCGTTGTTGCCGGTAAATGTACCGCTCCCGCTCTTGTTTCCCACGGTGGTTTCAACACTCTTGCTTCCTTCCAGGGCGCACTTCAGTTCGGCGAGCTGCCCATAATCGGCAATAAATATAAGCAGACCGAATGTGACGACCAGAATAATAAGGATTTATATCAGAAGCCTATGCTCAACAAGGCTCTCTGCCTTCCTCAGACCATCGGCTCCACCACAGGCGGTATGATTCTTTTCTGCGCTAAATCACTTGGCAAATGCCCCGCCTGCCTTCTTTTCTCAGAGCACATTGACTCTCTTGCCGCCGCCGGTGCGGTTCTTGCCGCCAACTGGTGCGACGAGCCCGTTGTTACCGTTGACTGTCTCGGTCAGGAATTCCTTGATTATGTCAAGGACGGAATGAAGATCACCGTTGACGAAGACGGTACGGTCACAGTTGAATAATTAACCGTACACAAAAATACAGCACCCGCTCTTTTTGAGTGAGTGCTGTACTTTTTTATATAAATCAATACATATTATCCGCTTTTTCGCAGAATGCCATCATATCCTTGATTTCAAGCACGGTGCCGTCATCAAGTGTAACGGTTCCGTTGAAGCGACCGAAAACTTGATGGCACCAGTTGCCGATAACAAGCACTCTTGAGCAGGTGAAGTTGTCGTAATAAGGGGTCATCGTCAGGTTAAGTCTTCCGTCGTCGGATTTAAGTACCCAGTCGGTATCCATCCAGTCGGATTCAATCATCCAGTTTGAACGGCCCTTTTCAAGATTGATTTTACCGAGCTTCTGAGCCTTGCCGTTATAGAAAATCGTGTTTTCGGTGCAGATATCTTCATCACCGAAGCCCCAGCCCAGCTCAAAACCGAATATATCACCGTTATCAAGGCGTTTGCTTCCGTTGCACCAATACCAGCCCGAGTGATAGGGCCAGGCTCCTCTGCCCCAGTCAAGAATTGCGAAGGTATCGTCGGGGCTAAATTCAATCACTCTGTCCCCAACCGTAACCGTGCCGGTAACCGGCATACAGTTTATTTTCTGGTCAAGATAGAATTTCTTCGGATTGTTTTTCACAAGAGGAACAGCAAAGGTGAGTGATTCGTGGTCATCAAACATATCCATTCTCAGGTCAACCTTATAATCCTGCTTTCCGGTTTTGCCGTTGAAAACGATGGTCTTGTAACCCTCGGCTGTGGTAATGTCAAGCTCATAATTCTTCTTGTGCTTTGAAATAACGCCGGGTGTCATGGCATCGGTGTCAAAAACGCCGTAGCTGCCGAAGGTCAACAAGCTTGTTGACGAAGCGGCAAACTGCTCACCTGTTTCCATATCGTGAAGGATCACGCTTGTTGTGGCGCCGTAAGAAACATCGGCAATCATAACAAGCAGAATGTATTTTTCGTTTGATATTTCATAAAAATCCCACTCTTTGATACAGAAAGGATTGGCCTTAATGGCGGAGCGGTCATAAAGAAACATATTTTTGAAGCAGTAACCGGGCTCCGTAAGTTCACCCTTTTCATTGAGAAGCGGAATTTTTTCGGTTATTCTGTTCTGCCCGATGCTGTCCCTGACGGCAAAAACGGTAAAACCGTAAAGACTTCCGAAAACAAGAACGCAGGCCAGCAGAACGGCAATTATTCTTTTTATCATACTTTTTCTCCTCCGGGAATGTATATTCAACTGAATTATAACCTATTTTTTTCTTTCGGTCAACCTGAAATACAAGCTCTTTTATTCGTTAAAACAGCAAAAAAGAACATGTATTTTCAACTATTATGATAATTGACGAATAATAATTAATATGATAAATTAACTGTATCAAGGGAGGTAAATCAAAATGGAAAAATATGATGTTGTAATTATCGGCGCCGCCACATCCGGTGCATATTTTGCCCGTAAAATGGCAAAGAAAAATCACAGTGTAAAAGTAATTGAAAAGCTCTCCCCCGAAAAACTTGGAACAAGAATGGATATTTTCCATGTCAGTCAGACAGACTTAAAGACATACGATATGCCGACGGTCAAAGACGGCGACCCGGCATGGGCTTTTGAGTTTACCGACAATCATTTTTCATCACCCACAAACAAATACAGCTTACCCACCACTGCCGAAACCGTAGGCCTTCATATGCACGAGTATGTTGCCCTCATGGTAAGGCTTGCAGAGGAAGCTGGTGCAGAGTTTGAATACAACGCATCATTCAAAGAGTTCATTTTTTCAGACGGTGCAATCTGCGGCATAAGATATGAAACCGAAGATGGCATAAAAGAGGTTTACGCAAAAACCGTTGTTGATTGCTCCGGCTCCGCCGCAGCTGCAAGATGTGCCCTGCCCAACGGTTACGGCGTTGAGAATTTCAGACTTACAAATGATGATATGTTCTATGTTATCCTCCGCTATGCAAAATTCAGCGAAAAACCGATAAACACCTTCTGGCTCAACACAAAGTCCTGGTACGCTCCTTTCTCAATGAACGAAAACGAAAAAATAATCGGCACAGGTGCAACCGGAGGCTACGAAAGAGCACAAAAGGATGCTGATAAGCTCGATGCCGCCACGGGAGACACCTTTGAAGAGGTCAGAATCGAAAAAGGCACAACACCTTACAGAAGGCCGCCCTATTCACTGGTTGCCGACAATTTCATTGCCGCCGGTGACGCAGCCTGCCTTACAAAGCCGGAATGCGGTGAGGGCGTAACCTCAAGCATGGTGATGATGGATATTGCCGCTGAAGCTCTTGACGCGGCTTTCAGAAAGGGTGACACAAGCAAAGAATCCCTTTGGAGCATAAACCGTGATTATAACAAAGTTCAGGGCGCGGATTTTTCACTTGTCAGAGCTTTTCTTACAAAGGTCGTCAACTGCATAAAGGATGAAGAAATTGAATACTGCTTCAAAAACGAAATCATCTTCAACAGCAAATTCCTTGACAACGGAAAAATAACTCCCGTTGATATAATAAAAACAATCGCAGGCGTTGTTTCCGGCATTTCCAAAAAGAATATTTCAAAGACCACCATGGCAGGTGTTTTCAGCGGCGTAAAGCTTGCCCTTGAGCTCAGACAGCATTATCTTGCATTTCCCGCCACACCCGACGGCTTTGACAAATGGTGTGCAAAATCCGAAAAGCTCTGGGCAAAGGTCGGCAAGATACATTAAAATACTTTTCATTCCGCAAAACACAAAATCGGAGGTATATCTATGCTTGACAAACTGATAGCAATTTATATGACGGTCGTCACTTTTATCGGTTCTCTTCTCGGAATAGGTTCTTACAGCACGGATTACACGGTTTATAAGGATGTTGTTTATTCCGAGGCAAGTGAAAGAAACAAAATGGATATTTACATTCCCGCCGCTGCATACGAAAGAGAAGAAAACGGATTTATCCTTTTCATTCACGGCGGCTCCTGGTCAACGGGTAATAAGGAAGACAAAGCCGCTGACTGCATTGAAGCAGCCGCAAGGGGCTACATTGCCGCCACCATGAGCTTCACTCTGAAAAAGGATGACAGCTTTGCCGTTGACACCGTGCTTGACGAAATCGGTCAGGCTATCGGCAGAGCAAAGGAATTTGCGGCAGAAAAAGGAATCAACATCACAAAAGCCGCTACATCCGGTTATTCCTCCGGCGCTCACGTTTCAATGCTTTACTGCTATTCAAGAGCAGATGAAAGCCCCGTTGAAATAGTCTTTACCGCAAACCGCGTTGCTCCGTCGGATTTCAGCAAGGAGGCATGGGGCGAAGCAGGCCCCGCCCTCGCCCGTTCACTGGCAGGCAAAGAGGTTATCGAAAAGCTCGGCAACAATACGGATGACATTATCGCCTATGTTTCTCCCGTCAGCTATGTGACAGCCGATTCCGTTCCCTCACTTTTCGGCTTCGGCGGTCTTGATTTTGTCGTTCCCGCAGGAAACCGCAAATCCGTAATCAAAGCCTTTGACAATGCAGGGGCAAAATATGACCTTGTGCTTTACCCCGTCAACGGTCACGGCCTTAAGCTCAACCACATAACTCCCGCCGCAAAACAATACACCGCAAAATTCTTTGAATACTGTGAAAAGTATTTCGGCAACTGATAATTAAATATAAAAGCAGAAGAGATGGCCCTGAAAAGCCATCTCTTCTTGTATTTCTGATTAATAATCTATGGTGTACTGATAATCCTCTATCCATTCCATTGAGGCATAATTTCTTGCTCTGAGAAGCACCTTGTCCGGGTAAACCTCAACAGCCATTCCGAGACCGCCGTCGGCAGTTTTTGTGATACTCGGCAAGGTTATGCAATAAAGATTCGGGCATAAATTTCCGTCAACGGTATAATCGTCAAAATCGTGATGAAGATGACCGTTCACAAAGAAAACGGGGCATTCGTAAGTGGGAACATATTTTTTCAGTATTGCCTCTATCTGTGCGGACTGCTCACCGACACCGTAGTTTTTCTCTGCCTCCGGGTTGTAAACCACATTGTTTGAATTATAAAGTGGCTGATGACAGACAATAAAAACCGGCTTTTTGCTCTCCATTGCTTTCACAAGCTCACTTTCAAGCCATTCAAGCTGCCTGTCGGAAATACTCGCCTCAAGGCTGAGCTTATCATCGGAGCCGAGAATAATGAAATTGTAACCCTTAACCTCTGCCGAATAATAAACGGTTTCGGTTTCAATACCGCAGAATGAAGCAAAGTCGGTAAAATAACCGAGTGCTTCTTCATAAGTGTCACGGGCTCTGACATCGTGATTACCCGCAGAGGGCAGAACATTTTCCACCTTGTTAAAGGTATTCATTGACCATTGAAGCATACTGTATTCCTTCGGGTCAGAGGCGTTTGACACATCCCCCGAAATAACAAGAGCGTCGGGAACACGGTCGGTCTGTGAAATACCGCAGAAAACCTTTCTCATCATCTTGCTTCTCTCGTGAAAATAAGATGAATCCGAATGAGTGTCGGAAATAAGAGCCACATCAAAAAGAATATTTTCGCTGTCTGCAACGGTGTAGGTTTCTTTTCCGAACCAGATTGAAGCCGGGATAAACGAAAACGCAGATGTGAAAGACATCAGAATTGACATAATGAATGCCGCAACCTTGGTAAAAAACATATTCAGCCTCCGTAGATTTACTTTTTCTTTATTATACCAATCTGAGCCGAAAAAGCAACAAACAAATTTCTTGACAAGAAGCTTAAAGGACATTATAATAAGCAGTGACCGAAAGGTCACTTGTGGGGGAGATAAAAAATGGAAAATAATACAAAAAACAGAATTCTTGAAGCAGCTCTTGTAATGTTTGCGGAATACGGCTATAAAGGCACAAATCTGCGCGACCTTGCCGCAAATCTTGGCCTGAGCAAGTCGGCTCTCTATAAGCACTTTGTCAGCAAAGAGGATATATGGAACGCTCTTATCGACAAAACGGAAGCTTATTATAATGAACGCTTCGGCTCCGCCGACAATATGCCCGACATGCCGGAATCCTGCGATGATTTATTCGCTCTCACAATGGGAATGGTAAATTTCACAATACATGATAAGCAAATCATTCTCACAAGAAAGCTTCTGCTTACGGAGCAGTTTCATGACGAACGTGCCCGCAATCTGGCAACCCTGCATTTTCTCACCGGCACACAAAACATTTATAAGAATATTTTTGAAAAAATGATTGAAAAGGGTCTGCTGAAAAACAACGACCCGGAAATGCTCGCCTTTGCCTATACTTCCCCCATAACATCATTAATTCATCTTTGTGACCGTGAGCCGGAAAAAGAAAGCGAAGCTGTAAAACAGATTGAAGAATTTATAAAACATTTTATCTCGACATACAAAAACTAAAAAAGCAAAAGATGGTTAAAGGATTCTCATCCCTCAGCCATCTTTTTTTGTTATTCAGCCGCTATCAATCGTTTTCCGAATGAATTATGTCTTTTTCTTATAGAACTTGTTTGTGTCGATTTTAAGAAGCTTTATTGCTTTGGCGGCAAGAGTAGTAAAGTCATTACGGGTAAGCTTCATGGCACCCTTGATAATCGGTGAAAGCTTAAGCCCGGTTGCCGCATCTATTGTTCCGAGATAGTAATCATCGGGAAAACGGGCATCCTTATCAACAGGCACGCTGTCGCAGGTTTCAAGAAACCATTTGAGAAGCTCCGACCTGAGGGCGGATATTATATCGGCATATTCCGGATTATCGATTTCGTTTCTTCTCTCACCTTTTGAAAGGTCATAAAACTCGTCGCTTTCATAAAGGCGCATAACATACTTGTATTCTTTTGTGCGTATCATAACGGCCTTAGTATGCTGAGGGCCGTTTTTCTGCTGAATTCCGATTCTCGGAGCATATTCATCGGCAACGACACCGAAATAGTTTTCAACAGTCTCGGTGCATTGACTTTCCCCGTGAAGTCTGCCGCCTTCGCTGCAAACAAAATCACGGACACTCACTGTTTTGTCGGCAACGGTATTCTTTAACGAACGCCCGAAGTGAGTGTAGCCCGCCTGCGTTCCGGTTATATCAAGCACGGTGGCAAAGAAATCAATCAGCTCAACCGGGTTTTCATTTATGCCGCTGTCGGTCTTCATATATTCCGGCAGCTTGACGATCAGAGGAACATTTACCAGACAGTCATTAAAAAGATTCTGCGCTTTTTCGGGTATGCCGTAATCAGCGGTAAAATCGCCGTGATCCGAAAAGAAGAAAATTGCGGCATTATCATATCTCCCCGAATCCTTCAATGCCTGAATTATTCTGCCGGTAAATTCATCTATTCTTGCGCACTGAGCAAGATATGCCTTTCTCAATGCTCTGATGTTTGCGGCATCCCAATCGGAAATTCCGAGAGCTTCACATAATTCATATTGCATTGACGGCTTCTTGTCCTCCGGTGTTGAAGGGGCTTCAGCCGCCGGGATAAGTGCTTCATCTATCATATCGAGAAACTTTTTCTCGGCGTGATACGGCGGATGAGGATTATTCAGCCCCAGAAAAGCAAATATCGGCTCATCGGGCTTCGCGTTTCTTATAAGCTCCTCACAGCCCTTTGTCCATTGCCAGTCATTATCGTGGCAGATACCGTCAGCCTCTGTGTTGGTGACTTCGCCTCTGTAAAAGCTGAAATATCTTTTATCTCCCTTTTCGCCTCTGCCTTCATCCTTCGGCGGTTTGCCGCATTTATTATAAATTTTATCTGTGCATTCTTTGAGCCATTTTGTCTGCTGACCGGCAAGGCAATCGCCCCTGCCGCTTGTCCAGACATAATATCCGCTGTTTTTCAGAATGCGATAAAGATTATTCTCACCCTGACGAAGCAGATAGTTCATTGTACGGTGACCGCTTGTGTGAGGGTATGTGCCCGTCATGAATGAGCATCTTGAGGGAACACATACGGGGTTCTGACAGAAGGCATTGCTGAAGCTGACGCCCTCATTTGCCAGGCTGTCAAGATGAGGTGTGTGTGAAGCCTTATTGCCGAGATGGCACAAAGCATCCGCCCTGAACTGGTCAGGATTTATCACTATAATATCAGGTCTGCGGCTCATATTTTCACTCCTTTTTGCTTTGCCCGTTCTTCCATCATGCGTGTATATTCTTCTTCATCACGCTTTTCTTTCTCTGCCTTTTTTCTTGCTTTTTCTTTTTGCTTGTTAAAGGCTTCGGTATATTTTTCAAGCTCTGCACCGTAATCAAGCTTTTTATTCTTTCTGCATTTTTCCGTCAGCTCCGATTTGAACGCCTCAAGTGCGGCAGTATCAAGCTCTTTCTGTAAAATGCTTGCCTTTTCGGCAGGGTCGACCCATTCTTCGCCGTTTGCCGTGCATTTTTCGATTTCACGCTGACGGATAATTTTCTGAATCTGAGGAAGCTTCAGCTCAACATCAAGAAATCTCAGAAGAATTGCAAGACCTGCATGAATAAAAATATTCATACCCACGAACGCCCATACTATGGCCGAGCGGACCGAATCCGGCTGAGTTGTTATGCAGTTTCCGGCAAGGTCAAATTCAGGCTGAACATATCCTCTTATAAGCAGATTGAAAATACCGATACTCAGACCGACCGCGATTGTATTCATTGAGTTTATGACGCTCGTTGCCACGCCGTCGCAGCGGAAGCCGCATTTATATTCGATTTCATCAAACACACCTGCCATAAGTGCGGGAAAAACATAAGCGGCAGGTACGATACCCATATTCATAATAAACTGCCCGATAAGAACGGTAACAAGATTATCGGGGTTGACAAAAGTGATAATATCACCTATAACGCAGAGGATAAAGCCGGTTGCGGTAACCGTTTTTTTGCCGAATTTTTTTGAGAGAGGCCACACAAGAAAAATACCGATTCCCATAGGCAGGCCGCCGATAACATTGAGAAGTGTCTGCGTAATTCCGTCTGCATAGCTGCGGCCGAGAACCCAGTTTGCATAGTATGTTACGGCATTTGAGCGTGTAAGCTGACCAACCCAGTAAAAAAGCCAGAAAGCAACAAGAATCCACCAGTTTTTGTCGGTAATGCAGGCTTTGAGCTTTTCACCGAAGGCATGATTATCCTTCTCGTCTCTTTCGGGGCTTTCAAGGGTTACTCGTTCTTTTGTGAAATAATATTCAAGAAGCATTACCGGCAGCATAATGATTGCGCAAGCACTCATAAATGTGACCCATGCGTCAATATTTCCCTTTATTTTCGGAAGCACGAGCATCGGGAAAAGAAGAGCAACCAGAATTCCCGTTATTGCAATATTGGCAACATTATTGAATACGGCAAGCTGACTTCGCTGCATATCATTTCTTGTAGAAAGAGGAACCATCATCATGTGAGTTATGTTATACATGGTGAAAGCAAAGCAGTAATACATATTATAAGTAATAATTATATATATGACCTTGACTTTTGTCGAAGCATGAAGAGGAACAAGATAGAGCAGCACTCCACATAACACAACAAGCGGCACCGATAAAAGAAGCCACGGTCTTGCCTTGCCCTGAACGGTACGGGTTCTGTCAATTACGGAGCCCATAAGAAGATTTGTAACCGCATCGAGAATTTTTGACAAAATCGGGAACACAACAAGAAACATTCCGCCCCATACTCCGCTCAGGCCCAGTTCATCCGTGTAGAAAACATTTAGGAAGCCCTGAGCAAGAAGCGCATTTACAAGCAATGCCCCAGCAGGACCTATAAGGTAGCCTATCCACTTTTCTTTTGCCGTTATGTTGTAGCTTTGAATTCTTGAATTGAATATTCCGGCTGACAGAATTTTCATCTGAAATTCCTCCGCTGATATTAATCCATTTTATTATAATATTATTACCGGAATTAATCAACAGTCGGATTATTCAATTCATCAGAATAGATTATTAAATTCATCGGAACATCTCTTAAACAACGCTTCTTGTTTATTGACTTAAAAGACACTTTGATATACAATCTGTATCAACGGAGGTGCTTTGATTTGAAAAATTGCTTTTACAGTGCTGATATGACCGAATATAACGGCAGCCGTGTCTTTTGCTACCGCAGCGGCCTTACCGTTTTTGAAGAAACCTTATTTGAAGGAAAGCTTGTTTTATCCGGCTCAAATACGGCAGGCTATCCTCTGAATGTATTGCAGGGCTTACCCTCACGCCTTGACCCTGCGCATTTTTACGGCATGGGTGCCTTTGAATGCGAGCTTAACGGCATAAGCTGTAACCGCGGTCTTGAATTTGCGGATTTCCTTTGCGAAGAGGATAAAGAAGTCGAAGCTCTGCGCTGTACGCTTGTTTTAAGAAGCAGTCTGCTGCCTGTTACTTTTTATGTAAATACCCTGCTTGACGGCACGGGTATGCTCACCCGCTCCCTGCAAACAGAATATTCGGGTACGGAAAAAATAAACCTTTCACAGCTTACCGTTCACGGCGGTGCGCTCGAAGAAATTGATTTTAATAACATTGCGTGGAAAAAGCGACCCGATGGCAAAGAAATCTGGTCAATGCTATATTTCGATAGTGACGGATGGGGCCGTGAGGGCGAGCTTGTTGAAAAAGCTGTTGAAAACGGCACCTTTACGCTTGATATGAGCCACAACTGTGACCGTTTCCGCCACCCCGTTTTGTTCATTAAGAATAAATATACCGGTGAAATTTTCTTTGTACAGACAGGCTGGAGCAGCGGCTGTGCCTTTTCCGTCAACGCCGATTACGGCACGCAGAAGCAGACCGCCCGCCTTTCATATTCGGCAGAGATTACGGGCTGCGCACCGCTGATTATCATGAAGCCCGGCGAGAGTTTCACTTCACCACAGGTGCATTTCGGCAAAATTCACGGCTCGTTTGATGATGCCGTAAACGAAATGCACGCGCACACACGAAAAAGCGTGCTGAATCTGAAAGAGGCCGACGGCAGCCCCCTGCTTATAGGCGCAGGCATGGGTGCCGAGCACGATATGAGCGTTGAAACCACAAAAGCTTATATGAAACAGCTTGCCGAAATGGGTGCCGAGGTCTTTATTATAGATGCAGGCTGGGCCTGCCCGCCAGCAAAGCAGATGAACTGGGGCGATTATAACGGCTTAAACAGACCCGACACAAACAGATACCCCGACAACGCATTTGAAAAGCTCGGTGAATACTGCCGCTCGCTGGGTATGAAATTCGGCCTGTGGGTTGAAATTGAGCGGCTCGGCAAATTCGCATCGGTGCCACAAGAGCATCCCGATTGGTTCTCTTCGGATATTTACGGCAATATTCATTACGATTTTCTTGATTTTACAAATCCGGATGCCGCCAAATGGGCTGAGGATGAGCTTGCACGCATAATAAGCGAATATTCACTTGACCTTTTGCGTGTTGATTATAATTCCTCCATGCGCGACAATATGCGCTTTAATGCCGAGGGCGAATGTGTATCATTGAGACATTTTGATGCCGTATATAAAATGTACCGCAATCTTAAACTGCGCTTCCCGACAGTCATATTTGAAAACTGTGCCGGAGGCGGCGGCAGAACAGACCTTGGCATGATGAAAAACTTTAACCACACCTGGGTCAGCGACAATCAGATAATGCCCGCTTCCGTTCATATAACAAACGGAATGACCGCTGTGCTGCCGCCCGAAAGAGTTGACCGCCTTTTCGCCGGTATGGGCTGCCACACGCAGGGTGAGCTTTATGCGCACATGAGAAACACCATGCTCACGCACATATCGCTGAATGTAATAGCACCTCCCGGTCTTGAACCGAACCGTGAAAGTATGGAATTCATAAAGCACAGCACCGAAATATATAAAAGCTTTATCCGTCCGTTTTTGCCGCAGGCGAAAATCTTTCACCATACACCAACTCAGTCGGATATTGAAAAAAGCAAATACATTGCGCTTGAAGCAGCTTCGCCCGACGGCAAAAAGTCTGCCATTGCGGTTTTTGCCGATACCGGATATTCGGGTGAACGAATTACAATCATACCCAAAGGCGTGGATTACGGCAAAATATATTCCGTTACCTCCGACAACAGCCGTCAGAAATTCACACTTATGGGCAGCTATCTGCTGACAAGCGGCATTGATATTACACTCAGCGCACCCCTTTCGTCAGAACTGCTCCTGATAGAGGAAGTCCCCTGCTGATCAAATAATATATTGTTTAACATACTAAAAATTTTAATTGACTTTTATCTTCTTATTTGATAAGTTATGATTATAAGAATAAAAGGAGTGTATTGATTTGAAAAAAATAATTGCGGTTATTTCAGCTTTTTCCATGCTGTTTGTTTTCGCCTCATGCGGAGAAAAAAGCAGCAGTGAAGCACCGGATGAAGCAGCTTCAGGCGATATTCTTCAATCACAAACAGAAATTGCAGGCGGCGAAGAGGCTGAATCAAGCTCCGAAAATTCAGTTGAAGACTCAACCGCTGCCGTAACAGACGCAAAAGAAGAAACAACGGCCGAGACCACAGCCGTTGCTCAGACGGAAGCAAAAAAAGAAGAAAAAAAGAACCCCTCCACCAATGCCGAAATTCTTGCCGAATACACAAGAATCATGAATCAGGCAAAAGAAGATAAACCCGGATTCACTTTTTATGAATGGCAGACCCTTCCCGATGACCCTCAGTCAAGAGTAATTGCCGAAGGTGAAGCGGTAATAGGAACAGTACTTAACATAGCCGGCGGATTTATGAAAGACGAAAAGAAAGCCAAAGCAGATGCCGCAGTTATCGGCAAAGACAGCGACATGTATTGTTTCCCCATCCGTGACTCGGACTACGGCTGTCTGTTAACAGACGCCGATGCAATAAAATCGGCAAAATTCGAGCAGCTGCCCAACGGCAATAACAAAATCACAATCGTGCTCAAAAGTGAAGTAACTCCCGAGCCCGTAACCGATAAGCACTCCAAAACAGCCCCGTCAAATCATGGCGCACTTTTCCAGCCCCTGCCTAAAAAAGTTATAGATGATGTGCTTTCAAACGATTTTATTTCGGCAATAACCGATGATGTTTCTTTCTCCTACACCTACCACGACTGCGAAGCCACTGTTGAATATGACCCGCAAAACGGCCATATCGTATCGGTAACACAGCTTTCGTATGTTACGATAACCGGCTCAGGCAAGGTAACACTGATAAAGCTTGACATCACCAAGCAGGAATTTATCAACGAAATGCATGTTGTGGATATAATCTATTAAACAAAATCAATAGTGCTGTGTTCCTTTGAATGTGGAAAAATATCGGATTACATCGGTTGAAACCGAATACGGAGAAGAAGAACCCATACCCGAAGAAATCATTGACATACTCGTAAGAATGTATCTTCCGGCAATCCTTGAAGAACATTACAAGGAACATCCCGAAGACAGACCCGAATAAAAGCAGCCCCAAGGAATCATTTCTGAAACCTTGGGGCAATTTTTACGCTGTTTATTGAAATATCTCGAATGCCAACATAATCAAGAAGAATAGAATCGCTGATCGTATATAAATGCACAATCAGCGATTTCAATCAAGTCAATACGACACCACGGTCAGAAACATAGTCGCGCAGCTCGCGTGTAACGCTTACGCGCGGTATGCTTGCTTTGCAATCGTGGTGGAACAGGCTGTAGGACTGCAGAAAGCACAAAAAAAGGAACCGCAAAAGCGATTCC
>JAZUJJ010000006.1:0-3289 GCA_045642725.1 Acutalibacteraceae bacterium | reverse complement strand
TTTTTCAAATCTGTTCCCCGCAGGTGCCGTAAAATCGCAGCTGGGTGCAAAAAGCTATAAGGAATATGTTGACCGTTTTGTCGCAGCGGTAAGTGCGGATTATATTTCAGCTGATATTTATCCTTTCCATCCGGCAAAAATTATAAATTATTTTGAAATGATGATATGCCTTGAAACTTATTATCATGTTTCTGAAGCATGCCGCCGTGAAGGCAGGGATTTCTGGCTGTATATCCAGACGCAGATGCGGTGGTTTTCACATTTATACACCTACACAACATTTGAAATGATAAAGTGGCAGTATTATGCCGCCATCGCCTACGGCTGCCGCAGTATAATCAACGCCTCCTACAATCCAGTTTGGGGCAACGATGCGATTGGCATCATCGATTATGACGGCAACCTTACGGAGCAATATCTTTATGTTAAAAGGGTCAACTCGGAAATCGTAAAACTTTCACCAGTCATCAAGAATTACAGAAGCCTCGGCGTTTGCCTTTTCAAGGGCAAAAAAAGCAATCCGCATTTTGTGCTCGCATTGCCTACGCAGAATGCACATAACAAGCGTGCCGGATTCAGCGGTATTGAAAGCGTGAGGAGCATCGAGAGCGAAAGCACGGTGCTTGCAGGATATTTTACAAATGCCGAGGGGAAAAATGCACTCATGATAGTGAATTGCCGTAACATCTATGATCCGTATGCTTCACAAAAGATCAATATCCGACTTAACAAGAAAACCGCAGTGAGCGTTTACGAGCATGGTGAGCTGACAAGAACGGAAAACACCGATGTGCTGACTGTTCAGCCCGGCTCATGTGACGGCATATTCATTACGCTGGCGTAACCATCACAGAAGTGAGTGTTAAAATGATATGACTCCAAAAAAAATAATGAGCAATAACCTCAATGTGATATTATAAGTTTACCGCAAACCCAAAAATCACAAGAAAATACGGAAGAATAAGTATTGAATACAGAAAGGGCGGTATCATGAAATTCCGTACCGATAAAAAAGCGATCCCGGCAAAGGAAATAAAAAGCGGTGTTGTGGGCAAACATACCTATACTCTCACATCACAGTATTTTCTGAGGGACGGCAAGCCCTGCATTTACAAAATGGGAGAGATACATTTTTCCCGTGTGCCCCGGAAAGACTGGGAAAGAGAACTTTTAAAGATGAAGCAGGGCGGCATTGATATAGCAGCATCTTATGTTTTCTGGAATCATCTTGAAACAGAGGAAGGAAAATTCGATTTCACGGGCAACCGTGATATCCGTGCATTCATTGACTGCTGCGAATCTCTCGGAATGCCCTTTTATCTCCGCATCGGTCCGTGGGCTCACGGTGAGTCAAGGCTTGGCGGCTTCCCGGACTGGCTTGAAGCAAAATGCGGTGAACTGCGTTCCAAGGATGAGAAATATCTATACTACGTAAGACGCTTTTATGAAAAAATCTATGAGCAGGTTGGCACAAGCAAAAATATAATCGGCATACAGATAGAAAACGAATATGTTAAAGAAACCGACTATATGGATGTGCTTAAATCAATGCTTGAGGAAATCGGCTTTGATACAGTAATAACCTCTGTTACCGGATGGGGAAATGCTCCCGTACCAGAAGGCGCCGTACCGATGTACGGTTCCTACCCCGAAGCACCGTGGGAAGGACATCTGAACGTAATTGAAAACGGCGATGTTTACGGCTTCTATGTTCATGAAGCAATCAGGGATTTCCATGCAAGATACGGTGATGATACTGAAATGAGCTATCCCGTATTCACCTGCGAGCTTGGCGGAGGCAATCAGTGCACCTACACAAGACGGCCTATTATACAGCCTTGGGAGGTTGCCGCTCAGACTGTAATGCACCTCGGCACGGGTGCAAACGGAATAGGCTATTATATGTACCACGGCGGATTGAACCCCGTAATCGAAAAAAACGGAAAAGTGCTTCATTCATTCCAAGAGAGCCGGGAAAGCGGCTACGCCACCGACTGCCCCATGATATCCTACGATTTTCAGTCACCGTTGGGCGACAACGGACAAATACGGCAGAGCTATTATGAGATCCGCAAAATCATGTCATTTATTAATGCAGAGGAAGAAAAGCTTGCGCCTATGCCCGCATACACTGCCGATGTGCTGCCTGAATATAACGATTTCAGGCCGTTGAGAGCAGGAGTGAGAACAAACGGCAAAGAAGGTTATCTCTTCTTTCTCAATACAGCTCACGCAAGAAAACTCGAAGCAAAAAGCGATACAGCCGAGATTGTGCTCGAAAACGAAACATTACTTATCCCCATTGATGCTCCCGAAAACTCATTCGGCATAATTCCTTTCAATTATGCAATCGGCAGTGAAACGGTGAAATGGATAAAAGCAATGCCGATCGATAAAACGGAAAAATCAGTCACTTTTGCTACCATATACGGAGTTGAACCCGAATATATGCTCTCCGACGGTACGGTAAAAAGCTTAAAAAACACCGATGCCATAGGCGGAATTACGGTAAAACTTGAAAACACTCCCCTTCCCGTAACTGATTACAGCCGTCCGTTGAAGGTGACGCCTTTTGAAAAAAGACTTCCCTTTGATGTATTCGCACATATCATTCCGCATAAAGGCGAAAAGCTGAGCGACCTTACAAAGGAATATGCGGTTGAAATTCCTGAAAACACGTCATACATTACAATTCACGCAAAGGGCAACCTTGGGGCCGTGTATGAAGAAAACGACGGTTTCCGCCTTATAAACGACCATTATATTGACGGCGATGAATGGATCGCAGACATAAGAGACGTAAACATGGTGATAATAAAAATACAGCCTTTGACCGACACCGACAAAGACCGTATTTATTATGAAAATTCATTTGTAACGGGAGATTTTGTTCCCGAAGTTTATGCTCAGGACGACGAAGTATTTGTCACCACACCAAAAGGCAAAACAATCTGATTATTTCACCTGCTGATATTCTCTTACATATCTTACATCATAAAAAACGAGCCAGATACTGATGCATCACAATCAATGTCTGACTCTGTTTTTTTTATTTAACACAAATATTTAATATTGTCAATCTTTCCAGTTTAATATAAAAAGAAATAATCCGAACGCTTCGCCTATCTTAATAAGCGGGTTCGGATTATCATCATATGGTCCGAGTGGCGAGACTTGAACTCACGGCCTCTTGACCCCCAGCGGCGCTTTGGAGTTGTTTTAGACTACTGAAATTGTCTGAAGTAAACCCGAAAAGCCTT
Source organism: Acutalibacteraceae bacterium (assembly GCA_045642725.1). Taxonomy (GTDB): domain Bacteria; phylum Bacillota; class Clostridia; order Oscillospirales; family Acutalibacteraceae; genus CAG-177. Next base: position 29 of record JAZUJJ010000006.1, on the reverse strand, counting down.
GATAAATAAGCCTCTTGTCCATTTATCAG
>JAZUJJ010000005.1:0-39807 GCA_045642725.1 Acutalibacteraceae bacterium | reverse complement strand
GAAAATCTGTCTGCCAAAACTGCTTGCACCTTAAAAAGATGAGATTTGCGTGCAGTCAGGTGTTTCTTCGACGCAGGAATACTTCCGTATTTCAAGGAGAAAAACGCCTGAATGTGCGTGAAGCTCACTTTTTAAGGCATATAGGATTCGATTCCCTTTTGCCTAGATATTTTTGCTTTGGTTTTTTTAGCCTTTGCTGATGTTTTCTGTCTGATTGTTCTTTTTCGCTATTTCGGATTTCGCATTGGCAGCTTCGTTTTGTAAGCCGGCAATTACAGATTACGCTTACCGCTTACCTCTTTCAGCACCACTCTGAAAACCTCAACCTGTGTCAATCCTTTACAGCTTGTTACAGGGAAGCCGCTTTCCTTATAATGCTCAAGCATTACTTTAAGCGCATTTACCTTATCGATTTGTTCGGTAAGCAGCTCTGCATCGCCCGTACCGATAACGCTTTCATAAACAGCGGTAATATCTCCGTTGTCACATTTCTTAACCTGATAATACAAATCGGCTTCAACGCAAACTCTCGGGTCTTTATTGAGAATTTCCCATTTTCTCCCTGCTCCTGCCGAGTGAAAATAGATAATTATTTCGCCGTTTTTCAGTTCACAGCCAAATGTCATTGGGATAACATAAGGATAATCGCCGCCGTTCATAGCTATGCGGACAGTATCGCACCGTGAAAGGATATCAAATATTTCTTCCTTTCCGCATACTTCTCTTTCGTCTCTGCGCATATCAATTACTCCTTGTATATCGGTTCAAAGTCACTCGCATCGTGACCGCAGGCGGGGCATAAGAAATCCTCAGGAAGAGTCTTGCCCTCATAAACAAATCCGCAGATTTTGCATCTCCATGCAACAATTTCTTTTTCCGGCTGATTCTGAGGCTTCGGTTTGAGCTTTGTCTGATAATCGGAATATGTCAGCGGCTGATTGTCGCTGAGTCTGATTGCGTCATCAATCTCGGCAATGAACATTGTGTGACTGCCGAGGTCAAAGCTGTCAACCACATGGCAGCTCAGAACCGCACAGGTCTGCCATCCGAGATAGGGAATTCCGTTTTTATCCTTCGGTGCCAGCATATTCTCAAATTTATTGACAGCCCTGCCGGACTGAAGCCCGAAGAATTTGATCGTCTCAAAAGCACAGGAATTATCGAGAATGCTGAGCGTGAAAACTCCGCTTTCCTTTAACATTTCACAGGTGAGGTTTGCGTTAATGCAGGAGATTGCGATTCTTGTGGGGTTTGATGCCACCTGCATACAGGTGTTGGTTATGCAGCCGTTCAGCCTGCCGCTGTTATCCTTAGTCGCAAGCATAAACACGCCGTAAGTAATACTGTACAATGCCTTGGGGTCCATTTTAACTGCTCCTTGTTTGATGGTTATATGTGATTTTTGGGTAATATATTCACCGTTTCATCATTTTAATGTTTCTAAAAATAGCCATTTCCTTAATCATACTGATTGACCAAACTCAAATAAAAACTATCCTACCTTTTGAAACGACAAGCAGAGGGATTCTTGATGATTTGAATAATAATGTGAGCTAAATATTTAGCTTACTTTTCATATAAATCCATATTATTACTCGATATATTCCGGATAAATAATCGGGTAAATAAGCCAAGCCATAAAATACGATGAAATATTAAACAGTGAGAGCCTTACTTTTTCTTTTTCAAATTTCGGCTTCAAGGCATTGTCGCTGTTGAGACGATTTCCCGGTTGATATGTATTACCATATGTATCCTCATAATAACAGAATTTAAAGCCCTTAAGAGTCGGCACTTCGGTTGGAACATAAGGACCATATGTTCCGTTGTGGGCGTTTTTCGCCGCTCCCGGATATCTTATATATGCCGTATGATCTGTGCTACTCGTTTTAACATACTTTGTATCAGCTGCTGTTCTTGTATCCATTTCATCGCAATATTCACATATTGCAGTTTCGGTGCCGTCATGCTCTGTTGTAGCATCGTAATTATATTCATAGTGCGAGAATACATGTCCCGTTGCCGTATATTCAACAGTTCTTGTATCTGTTGCATCACAGTATTCGCATAAGGCGGTTTCTGTTCCGTCTGCCAGGCATGTTTCGTCATTGTTGTAAGTATAATAATCGAATTTATGACCTCCGACAAGAAAATGATCATTTGGCTGTATTTCGTTCTGAGCATCTTCATCCGAATAATATCTGTTACAGGTAGTGCAGTAATAAAACTCGTTCTTCTCGTTTGTACTGCAATCCGGCAGATCGCTTTCTCTTTTTTCGAGGGTATGACTCGTTTCTATTCCGGTAAAGATTTCGCTGCTTGCCGCATCTTCATTTAAAGTAACAAGTACATTACTTTCAACAAGAGAAACACTGTCGGTATCAACTGTTTCGTCTCCGCAGTTCAATACCATATCTGCTTCCTGAATACCGGCTATGCTTATGTCATCATTCAGTCTGTTGATTGAGATTTTATCTTCATTTGCAGTGCCGGTAATTGACAAAGAATATAGCTCTCCGTCTTTTTCCTCAGTCAATGTGACTTCAAATTCGCTTCCTGACTCTCCACTAAGTGAAACAGTCGCCAATGAATCTTCCGTTATCGATAAATCAGCTTCAATTCCTGACTCAACAGAAACCTTAATTTCCGTGTTTTCGGACACAATACTTATCTCTTCAGATGTTTCGCTTGTATTTGATACAGAAATGGTTTCCGTGCTGTCTGCCCAGTATAAAATGGGAGCAGTGCTGTCAGTTTGATTTTCGGAAGAGTATGAACTTTCTATGGGCATAAGATTTGCTTTGTTACCTATAGAAAGATACGAACTAGACGAAACCAAATTATATCCGTTTATGTCTTCCGGAGCATCAGCATGGAAAAAATCAGATTTAGGTAAAACTTGATAATTTATTTTAGAGTTTTTTTCGCTTCCCCACGAAAAATCTTGATCGTTTAAAAACTGATAGCTCCAATAATCCCCTTTAATTATAATTCTTTCAAGCCACCCAAGAGCATTACTGTCATACACCAGTATATCGGGCCCATCAATTCCAACAGCTAAAACGGTATGATTGTTTGGCCTAAGATCAATAAGAACAGGTTCACCCTTGCTGACAGACGATTTAACATAGTTATATACTTTTTTAATTCCTTTATTGACAATCCTTTGTTTTTCTGAAGACCATGAATGCTGACGAGCATATCCGTACTTTATATAATCGGAAACAGATAAGCCTGTGTTTTTAGATATTGTTTCAGGTTCCAACAAACTAATCGTATTTTTTGAAAATTCAGATACACTAATCATATTATTTTCAAACAAACATCCGTCAACAACTGCCATTCCATAGCAATGCCCGTGTGAAGAATTGTGTTCTAAGAGAGTCCATAACGTTCCGCCAGCCACAACACCATAAACATCTTTGTAATATTTAAAATCAATTTCTTCTTCCAGATTTTTAAAAGAAAACGAATCAGTCTCTATATCATATCCATTAGCAATAACTGCTTTTGATGTACCATATACAAATGACATAAATATCGATTTGTCATACAAAGAATAACCATTTTGGTCTTCGATTATAGCCCGGGCTCCAATGGTTCCTTCATATCCGTCAAGCCAGCGTCTGATACTTTCAGCGGGAAATGAATACACGCAAATATCCCTTTTATAACCGCCCTTTATCGGATCTAAATTCAAAGAAAAATTTGTAGAAGAAGTTTCTTTTATACCATTGCTTATCGCTAATATTATATCAAGCGTTAAACCAAAGGCATTTAACTCTGAATCATTGAAATTATTAATGTCTAATACTATGTCAACTCTGTCTATTACTTTACCTTTATCGTTATAAAGGTTACCGGCTTTAAAAGTATAATTTTCACTTAACTGAAATGAAATCTCGTTTCTTTTGACAGATGTCCGTATATCTCTCGATGTTACGGGTTTGTTCTGATTGTTATATGCTGATAAATCTAATGTTAATGCCGGGCGTACTCCTGTCATGGTATCATATGTTTTTGTCGGAATTATATTTCCAGCGTTACATACTACCGAAACCCAATTACCGAGTATACTATTTTTTCCATTAACCATCCTTCCACTCGGCGTACGCAACCACCACTGAGGGCTATTGAAACCAGATGGAATCCATAAACCTTGACTCAGCGAATAATCTGAAAACCCAACAGTTCTTGAATCATTTTGAGCTGTGGCATCAGATGGGAAACCAAAATGTTCATTTGTCAAATCATCATACGAAAGCAAATATATTTTATCATTAACATCAGGTGATTCGCACATTGAAAATTCCGGACTTGAAGCCGGATTTTTAATGCATGAAGTTTTAATAATTTCCATTTGCTCAACAGAAAATGCCGAGTTATAAAAATTATGATTAAGCCATTTTCTTATATCACTTTTTTGATAATTATTTGCATAATATGTCTTTGCGGGGTTGCCATAACGTGCCGTATTTTCTATTATTACATAATTATTAAATGGTTGAGAATCAAGGACTATTTCAGAAACTACTATGCCCTTTTTGGGGTCTAATACACGCCATTTTATCGGCTCATATTTAAACCAATAAATATTTCCCTCTAAATAACCATTTACCTCCTGGTTAGATCCTAGATCAACCGTTGTAATTTGACGTCCATAATATATAAATACGCCTCTGTATTTTTCAGAGTTATATAATACATCCTTATACCAATTACAATCGCCTGGTTTCATTTTTCCATATCGAGATTTGCGCTGTGATTCAGGTATTTCATAATATTCATATGAATTCCAAGCACCCATGTCAGCATTAAGAGCAGAAATAACGTTGCTATCAGTTACTTCACTCTGAGGATACGAGCCAAATTCTATAATATCCCCAACTTTATATCCTGAAGCTGCACTTGATTTGACATTAAAGGTGTCAAACACATCTGCAAATATACTGCTGTCCAAAATTACAGATCCAAATAATATAACAGTGCAGAGCAGAAGTGATAAGAGTTTCTTTGAAATTTTCATCAAACAATCCTCCAAAATTAACCTTGATATTCCGATTCAGTTATTACCAACCGACAAATCCGTTGGCGATTACTTTGAATATATTTCTGAAAAATGCGATGATTTTTTGCAGGAAGTTCAGCTCGGTTTTCACGGGGTCTGCATCAAATGCAATATAAACGGGAGAAGGTGATGCACCGATACGCTTTACTCCGCCCTGAACATTATCCTCAATTACATTGCCCTGCATATCATAAACGGTGATTTGTGCATCGGGAAGGGTGATATCTAAATCAAAATCCGATTCTGCCCAAACGGCATATACGGTTTGACCGCTTTGTGAATATGTTGCAATGTATGCACCTTTCTGATAAAACAGACCGTATTTTGTTTGCTCCAGGTTTGTCAGCTTTTTCCCTGCGGTTAAGGAATTAAATGCTTTTACGGCACCTGCGGATATCTTCGGCGTAAAGTCGTTTCTGTAAAGTCCCAGTGAATTTTCGTATTGCTGAGTGTTTAAATCAGCTGATGTGATACTGCTGTCATGTAACTCATAGGAAAAATACTGTCCGTCTATGCCGTAATCAAGCAGAAATTCATCATAAAAAATGGCATTGCGTATGATGTATTGTGCCTGTGTCAGTTCATCAACATTGCTGAGTGCCCAGCCTGTTTCCGTAAGCCATACGGGCAGTTTGTCATAGCCGTATTTTACAAGTACATCCCTGTATTTATCCAGCCTTTCCCTTGCTCTCTTTTCGGGAGCATTTTTTGCTAAATAATAGTGTACGGAAAGACCATCCATATATGAGCCTGCACCGGCCTTCATCATACCGTCAATAAATTCTGTATATAATGCGATTGAACCGCCCAGCACGGGAACATCGGGGTCATTCTGTTTAATGGTTGTGTATGCCGCTTTTAACAGCTCGGTATAATCCGCGGCTGTTGCATCATTGGTGTTAAAGCCTTTAATGTCGGGTTCGTTCCATATTTCATATGCCTCAACCTTGCCGGCTAATGATTTTGAAACAAAATCCACATAGCGGATATATGCATCGAAATATTCGTCATCCGCTGTTGTTTCAGGATTGCCGTCACGGATTGGCATAACGCAGTCATAGAAGCCACCGGCATCTAAATCGGCTTGTTCAGCCTGACCGAAATCATAAATCGGGTTGCCGTAGCTCAGTACCACAAGGCTCTTGATACCGTTTTCGGCTGCCGATTCAATCCATCTTGCCCGTTCGGGTAAGGAGAGCTGCCCTTTTACGGGCTCCACAGTCCACCAATGCACCTCATCACGCACGATAGGCAGGTTGACATTTACGGCTGCCGTACAGGTCTGTTCCTGATTTCGGCCCTGAGCCATGTGGGTGCAAGCACCGATTCCTTCGGCTTGTACCGATACGGAAAAAACGGAAACCGCAAAAAGAAGTGCAAAGAATAAAGACAGTATTTTTTTCGTTTTCATATTGTCACCCTCAAAATCAAATGTATTTTTTCAAATCTGCTTGCTGTTGCTTTGCAGGTCAAAGATTTTACCTTGCTGTCCGGATTGTACCCGGTCATAGTACTTCTTAAGTCAGTATACCATGCAGGGTCAATAAATACAATAATAATGTGATTGAATATTCAGGTTAAAATGAATCATCCCGGATTTGTGCCTTTGAAACACTGAGATAAAACAGCAAAAACCGCCCTTGCAGAGCGGTTTTGTCAGTTAATATTGTTTCATCTTTTATCATTATGCAGTGGTGGGGCCGCCGATGATTTGAGCATCGGTCTGGTCAACACTCTTTATATATTTTTCATCATCGTTAATTGGGGGCATAGCTGCTGATATATTTTCCGGCCAGGGTCTGCAATGGGGGTTAACCTTTCCGACTATGTTGGCGCTTGTAACGTCTCCGCCGGCTACATTTTCAAGGTCTTTTTCTTTTATTTCAATTTTATTATTCATATCTGTTTCTCCTTAATTATAATACGGAATCGGAACGAAAGCGTTCTTTTCTTCCTTGGTTTCTTTATTTTCGTTTTTTTCAACAAGAGGTTCAACCACGGGTGCTTTGCTTTCTGCTGCATAAATAATCGGTATAACACCGCCGTTTACGGCATCGAGTTCTTTTTCTTTTATTTCAATCTTATCGTTTTTCATGGTGTTAAATCTCCACTTTAATTAACTCTTAATTTTGAAGAAAAAGTTGACCATTGTTTCCCACCAGCTAAGTTCTTCTTTTTCTTCAACAACAACTTTCATACCGCCGGTTACATTTTTGAGTTCGTTATCGTTAAGCACTTTAGTATCTTTATTCATGGGTTTTGTCTCCGTAGTTTATTTACCAATTTATATTTGAAATTTTGCATTTATATGCTTCTTCATAAGTTCTTTTGCTTTCATAGTGAAAACTCTTTTCTGTCATTAGGGAAAGTCTGAAATCCAGGGAAAAACTAACTTTGTATGTATTGGGCTCTTTACTTCAAAACATCAGGACGTTCTGTTTTGTTCGTTTCTGTTGCTAATGTTTTTGATGAAGGTACAATTCCCATTATATTTTCAGGTCTTAATGAGCCTTCTATATTGCCGATAGTGATATTATTAAAGCTTTCTCCCGCTCCGGTTACATTTTTAAGTTCGTTATCGTTAAGCACTTTAGTATCTTTATTCATGGGTTTTGCCTCCGTAATTTATTCATATATGTTCATTTGCATTTTGCTGTTTGAATTAAAGTATTATCATAATCAATGCAACATAAGCACAAATCATATTTTTCACTCCTTTGTTTTTATCTTATATCTATTTGCGTGCGATGTCAAATGAAAAATAACTGCTGTTTTCTTTATCAAACTGTTCTTTATAATTTTCTTTATTATCAAGAGCTATTCCTACTTTATATTCTCCTGCATCAACAGGCTTATCAGGTTCGCTGCCGCTGCCTTTTTTATAGCCTATATCATAGTCGTTTTCTCCGATTCCTTCACCGAAGCCGCCGTTTACACACTCAAGATCCTTATCATTTATTATTTTATCCATAGTTAAAACTCCTTGTTTTATTTTTTGCTTTTCAATCGAAAAAGCTGTTTTCATCTGCGAACTTAATTTCCTGCTTTAACGGCCTCAATTCGCAGGATGATTCGACTCCTTCGAAAAACTGCCATGAAATACCGCCGTTTACGGTTTCAAGCTCTGTGTCGTTAAGTACTTTATTATCTCTATTCATGATTTTAACCTCCGTAGTTTATTCATTTATGTTTATTTATATTTTGCTGTTTGAAATTAAAGTATTATCATCAGTAATGCAACATATCCGCAAATCATGTTTTTCAGCTCCTTTGTTTTTGTCTTACATCTCTTTATACGAAGCAAAATGAAAAAGGGCTAATAAAATTTAAAAAATTTTTTTGAATTTTTATGCAGGTGTAAATACAGTCAGTCTGCTATATATATTTCAAGAACCGCGGTGTATAAATTTCCGCCGCGGTTCTTCTTGGTATTATTTACGCCATTATGCAATAACCGGGCAGCCTTTTTTTGGCTGCCCGGCTGCTTTTTGTGGATGCTGTCAGTTATTGTGACAGCACCTTTTTATCTGTCAGTCTTCTTCTTTCTTTCTTGAAAGAATCACATAAGCAGCTGCAGCGGCAGAAGAAACAAGAGCAAATGCTGCAAGCTTCGGTGAGGTTGAACCTGTGTCGGGGATCTGATCGTCACTGTCGGAGTTATTGTTATTGTCGGAAATCTTATCGTGAATTGCTTTTGCTGCGATAGCTCCGCCGACAACAGCTGCCGTACCGCCGGCTATGATTCCGCCGACTATTGCACCGGCTGTGATTGCTGCGGCTGTTCCGCCGATTACAACTCCGCCGATGATCCAGGGAATAATGCTCTTATCTTCTTCCCACTTGGCAGTGAGGGTAAGTTCGCCGTCTTCTTCGGTGACTTCCCAGCCCTTGAAGACATATCCGTCTCTTACGGGATCGGGAACATCAATATCACCGTTAACGATGATTCTTGCCATTTCTTCACCGGTATAGGTTCTGTCACCGTAAGTCCAGTCACCGCCGTTGGGATAAATTCTGATGTGGTCGCCGTTGGTGATTACCTTTTCTGCTTCGGTGGGCTCACCGTCTTCGTTTACATCATCTGTGAAGTCAACGTTATACTGGGGAACTTCTTCGGGAACATATTTCCATTCGCCTGTAATCTTAAGTTCTGTTTCGCCGAATACACCTTCATTGGGATCATCCCAACCTTTGAATACGTATCTGCCGTCTTCATTGCCGAATTTGTCATAATGAGGAACATCTTCGGGCTTTTCGGGTAAGGTGTATTCGTCGCCGTCGTAGTAATTTTTATCATCTGTGGGCAGAACTGCTGATTCCGGAACGTCACCTGTGAATTCATAGGTGATATGCTTGGGTTCTTCCTTAGTCCACTTGGGTTTGATTGTTATGTCTTCGTCGCCTATAACTCCGTCTTCGGTATCCCAACCGTCGAAAATCCACTTGTTGCCTTCCTCGTCGATGAATTCTTCGCCTTCCTTGATAACATCGGTGTCAACCTTGAATTCGTCGCCGTCATAGTAATCTTTATCGTCTGTGGGCAGATCCTTACCGGGGTTGAAATCGCCCCAATCATAGGTGATTTCTTTGGCTTCTTCCTTGCTCCATTTACCCTTGATGGTAAGGTTGCCGGTAATTGTGCCGTCTTCAGTGTCCCAACCCTCAAAGGTCCACTTGCCGTCTGCATTGATATGAGGGCTTGTTACTTCCTTAACGGTGTACTGATGGCCTGCAAGGTAAGTGTTGCTGTCTGTGGGAGGATCAACATCAACAGGAGCTTCACCGTCCCACTCATAGGTTATTGCGTAACTGTCTGCGGGAACGAACAGCCACTGTGCTGTGATTGTTACATCCTTGTCATCAATGTAGCCGCCGTTATCATCCCAGCCCTGGAATACTTCATAGCCGGTCAGACCGTTGTTTTCATCATAAACGGGGAATTTATCGCCGCTCTTGAGAACGGTATTATCTGCTGCGTAGGGCTCGTTATGAACATAATCGTGGGTGTCGGTGGGCAATGTAACATCGGGGGTATATGAACCGAATGAATAGGTTATATGGTATTTGTCGGGGATAATATCTGTCTTAACCCATTCACCCTTGACCTCAACATTTGCACCGGGAATGTTGCTGCTTGTCTTATCCCAACCTGAGAATGTGTACTTTGCAATGTCATTGCCGTACTGATCCTTATCATAAACAACAGTTGTGCCTGTGTATTTAGTGTCAACGGTGTAAGGCTGATTGTTTACATAGGCTGTATTGTCAACGGGCTTTGCGTTGGTTGCCTCAAGTTTTTCGGGTAAGCCTGTCCATGAGTAAGTTACTTTGTAAGTGGGAAGTTTGATTTCTTCCTTTTCCCATTCACCCTTGACTTCAACATCAGCACCGGGGATATTGCCGTCGGTCTTATTCCAACCCTTGAAGGTGTATTTTGTAATGTTGTTGCCGTACTGATCCTTATCATAAACTATACTTGAGGTGGTGTAAGTTGTGTCAACGGTGTAGGGCTGATTGTTTACATAGGCTGTATTGTCAACGGGCTTTGCGTTGGCCGCCTCAAGGTCTGCAGGTAAACCTGTCCATGAGTAAGTTACTTTATAGTTGGGAAGTTTGATTTCTTCCTTTTCCCATTCGCCCTTGATTTCAACATTGGCACCGGGAATATTGCCGTTTGTCTTATCCCAACCGGAGAATGTGTACTTAGTAATGTTGTTGCCGTATTGATCCTTATCATAAACCACACTTGAGGTGGTGTAAGTTGTGTCAACGGTGTAGGGCTGATTGTTTACATAGGCTGTATTGTCAACGGGCTTTGCGTTGGTTGCCTCAAGGTCTGCGGGTAAACCTGTCCATGAGTAGGTTACGCTGTATTTGTCAAGAGTGATGTCTTCTTTATCCCATTCACCTTTAACCTGAACATTGGCACCGGGGATAGTACCGTCTGTTTTATCCCAACCCTTGAATGTGTACTTTGTAATGTTGTTGCCGTACTGATCCTTGTCATAAACCACACTTGAGGTGGTGTAGGTTGTGTCGACAGTGTAAGGCTGATTGTTGATATAGGATGTGCTGTCAACGGGTACGGGAGTGGTTGAGTTGAATTTCTCGGGTAAGCCTGTCCATGAATATGTTACACTGTACTTGTCAAGAGTAATGTCTTCCTTTTTCCATTCGCCCTTGATTTCAACATTCTTGCCGGGGATGTTGCCGTCAGTTGTATCCCAACCGGAGAATGTGTACTTAACAACATCGTTGCCGTACTGATCCTTGCCGTAAACAATACTTGTGCTGTTATAGGTTGTGTCAACTGTATAAGGCTGATTGTTTACATAGGAGTTGTTGTCAACAGGCTTTGCATTGCTTGCCTCAAGGTCTGCGGGCAAACCTTTCCATGAGTAGGTTACGCTGTATTTGTCAAGAGTAATATCTTTCTTTGACCATTCGCCTTTGATTTCAACATCTGCATCGGGAATCTTGCCGTCAGCTGTATCCCAACCGGAGAAGGAATATTCGGTGATGTTGTTTCCGTACTGATCCTTGTCATAAACAACGGTCTTGTCGGTGTAGGTTTTATCAACGGTGTAAGGCTGATTGTTTACATAAGATGTACTGTCAACGGGTTTTGCGTTGGCTGCCTCAAGCTTTTCAGGTAAACCTGTCCATGAATAAGTTACCTTGTAGTTTGAAAGTGTTATTGTGTCGTGATCCCACTGACCGACAAGTTCAACATTGTCGCTTGAAATTGTACCGGAATCTTTATTCCAGCCGAGGAATGTATAAGTTTCCGTCACATTGCCGTATGTGTCTTTAATTTCGATAACGGTATTTTTTGAAATGTTGTTATAATCGGCTGTGAAGGAATCACCGTTGTAGTATACGGTTGAATCTATCGGTAAAGAATAATCTGCGGGAGTATAACTGCCCCAGTTATAAGTTACCGAATAAGGCGTTGCATCAACACCCAGATCAAGGTCTTCGTTTTCTTTGATGGTGTCAGTGATTGCGGTATCATCAACGGATACGACCTTGGGGTCGTTGCCGGGGATAACACTTTCGTCTTCAGCTTTGTCATCAACGGTTACGACAAACTTGATTTCTTCGGTTTTGCCGGCTTCAACCTTGTCAACTTCAGCCTCAATGCCGCCTGTTTTCTCTGTGAAATCATCGCTTGACTTAAAGTCTGTTCCTTCGGGAATAATATCGTCAATGATGATATCTTCTATGTCTTCATCTGTAAGGTTTTCGATTTTGATGGTGTATTCAACATCCTGACCGGGAGTTACAACACCGTCTTCATCGTCGAATGTCTTTGTTATTTTGAGCTTGGGAATAAGAACGCCGTCGTTACCCAAAAGATTGGTAATGTCGCAGGCCTCGGCATCATCGGAAACATCGGTGAAATTTTCAACGGACACATTAGCGGTTGTTTCTGTGGGGTTATCCTCTTTTGCCGTGATTGATCCGGAAGCAAATGCTTCTTTCAGCGTACCGCTTACAAAGAGACCGGTTTCGTCCTTTTCAACATCAAAGTAATAGGGGTTATCCTTCAGAACGAAGTATTTGGCGCCTGCAAGGGGAGTGCTGCCGTAAGCGTTTGAATAGAGATTGTCGCTGTCGGAGTTTTCGGCAACCTTAACATTGTATGTAACTACTACAGGCTGAGATGAAATATACTCGCCGTTATCAAGATCGGATGCGTTTGCGAATGAGAACAGACCGATTTCATCGGGAGGAATGATGGTTTTAACTGTCTGCTGATTGTTGCTTTCTTCGATTTTTACTATTGTTTTGTAGCCTGTGAAATGATATTCGGTACCAGATTTTGTGCCCTGAATCGGTGAATCGGGATCATCTGCGGGAATTAAGGTTATGGTATCTTCGTCAACCTTCATACCCTTGCCGATAACATCTGTAAAGGTAAGATTTGCAACCAGCTCCGAACCCTGAACTGTTTTGTTAACTATGGGAACGGTTCTTACTCTTGAACGTTCCGCGATACTTTTTGAAAGTGATTCAAATGCTGTATCAAGATCTTTCTGTGTGTCTGCATAAAAGACATAGTCGGTATTGTAAACATACTTTCCGTCCTTACCCCACTCGGCATATTCTTTGTAGGTACTGCTGCTTGCCGAAGTGTAGTTTGCGATGGAGTTCTTTACACCTGCGATTGAACCGGTATCGGAAGTTTCATCATAAACTGATTGGGGTTCCATAAGAGCCTTAACAAAGTTTTTTCTGCTGTCTTCCGGAATGAGACCGATGTTATACCAGGGAACGTCAATATCCTTTGCCTTTCCGCCCTTTGCATTGTATGCTTTGTAGGCGTCTGCAAGCCTTTGTTTACCGATGGCAGCACTTAAAATCGTCAAAGCGGTTATGTTTGCCGTACCATTGTCACTATAGCTTAATGTGTTTTTTGTGGGGAGCTCTTGATACCAGTCCTTGCTTGCGAGACAGCAAACGCCGTCTGTAAAGAAAAGGAAGAACGGAACACGCTCTGTGGTATATGTTTCGTTTTTTATTCCGTCACAAAGGCCTTTAACAGCCGATAATATACCATACTGTGCACAGGTTCCGTCCGATGCACTGACAGAAGTAGATGTTGTTAATGCTTTTCCGTTACAAAGAATATTTTTGTTGGGCTTGATTGTATTTGAACTGGATAAATCAATAAATTTACCGGATACGGTTGTGGTATCTGTTGATGTCCAGTTATTACTCTCATTTGTCCATTTGGTATTGGTATAATGACCGAGAGGGAGGAATAATTTTGCCGAGCCGTTACCGGATGAACCGCTGTAGGTGTAAATAATGGCTCTGTTCTTTTCATTTGCACTCATTATAACTTCAAGGGCATCGTTGACCGCCTTGCACATTGCATAGGTTTTTGAGCCGTTTTTATCGCCCATTTTATCTTTCATTGAGCCGGTCATATCGATTGCCATGGCAACGTCAACGCCGATTGATTCGGAAACCATATCCTCGCTGCACTTAACATATTCCTGTGTTAAGGCACTGAGTGTGATTTTGAAGCCATTGCCGTCAATATTGACAGTCTTGTCAGTCCACACACGGCCGTTGGCTGCTTTTGTTCCGAATTCTTCCGGAATTGCCTTTGTAGCCGGATCGGCTTTGGATTCATAAATGTACCCGTCATTGGCAGCGTAAGTTGCCGAACCTGATGCCGAAAAAGCAAAAGGTATGGAGCTGAGAATGATTGCCAGGCACAGAAGTGATGCCGTAATTTTCTTCTTCATTTTTCTGTCTCCTTTTCAATATTCAAAGATTTACGGGATCTTATATTAATTGAATATAAATTATAATTCAAAAATCACAAAATCACAAGCGGAATATTTTATAAAAAAAGAAAAAATATTCAAATTTTTATTGTGCATCTTGATAAAAATGTATGTTAACCCATATTATTACAGTTGAGTTGCTTATTGAATATTCCGCTTGAGTTGTGCAGCTAAACCGCTCAAAATGAACAGCCGTTCCGCAAAGGATGAACAGTTCATCCACGCGCGGAATACTCACTTATCTTCCTTTGATGAAGAGAGCACATCACAAGACTATGTATTGAACTATAATATAATATTATGGATAAGGCGGAGAAGATGATCACCCGACCATACTATATATCGGTGATTTGAAATACTTGATTTGCCCCGTCAAAAAATCCCGCTGTGCAAACAACACAACGGGATTTTCTTATGAATTTAAGCTTTAAGCTGACGGATTTCGGACAAAGCATCAAAGAACTGACCTGCGTATTCAATGGGCCCGGCGGCCAGTATTGCAGGCATCCATCCGAAGAAAATCAGCGGCAATGTGGGCAGCATAATAATTGCAATCGGAATGCTTTTAAAGAAATTCAATGCTATTTCCGGAAGACTGCTTCTTAATTCGGCTGCTCTGTCTTCCTTTATTTCCAATGAAGTCATTACGGTGATCGGGTATTCTCCTACGGTCAGACCGCAGACCGATAATGTTATTTTATATTCTCCGGCTTCATCAGGCTCCCATGTGTATTGGCGTACATTCTCCGCAACAATTACATCATTAACGGCCACACAGCCGTTTGTACCAAAATTGACGGTCAGGCTTTTTCCTGTTTCCAGTACATTACCTGCTAATTTCGTTTCTTTGTCAAATGAAGCAACATTCGCCTCGGTATATCTGTGATTCTGTATCAGATATATGGTTGCATTAGTGTTTCCGTCTTCCTTTTTGAAAGAACCGCGTTTAAGATAGGGACTTATTCCGTCCGTTACCAAGGTGATAACAAAGCAAGTGCCGTAATCCGGGATTTCTTCTGTATGTACGGTATATTCTTCGCCTTCCGTAAGTTCCCTGTCATCATGTTCACCGTCATAAATCACCACATCTGCACGCTCGACATACTTCGGTGAAAGAACAAATCTGTAAATGCTGTAATACTTTGCATAATACGGGCCGGTTTTCCAGCGAAAGCTTGACACAACATCATCTTCGCCCGGCAGTGCAGCATAACCCGGTAAAGCAAATATACAGATAAACGTCGCCAGAACAAGAACTAAAGATAACGCCTTCGTAAGTTTCTTTGAATTACTTCTCATAACATAATCCCTCCACTTTCATCTTTTAATTATATGTGTCGGAAAAATGTTATTTTGTTGCAAAAAATTATTATCAAAGAATAAAAAATGACAAAAAAGCAAAAAAACGGAATATTCGGAATTGTTAATGTAATGTAATATCTTCATTTCCATCTTGCCGAAAAATGACATTTTAACTTGGCGTTTTCCGACATTATTTCAGGTGATGCATAAACACATTTCATGGTCATAATATCATCAGTGGTCTCCAATCTATGATTATCTTTTTTTATAGCCATATAAATATCTCCTATTTGTTTATTCTATTTGACAAGAGAACTAACGGTTTTGTCAAATTCTGTATATGGAATACCAAGTCATCTGAGATAATCTGTTTTCACCCATCCCTCAATCACACTATCTCCGTAGGAATAGCCTATCCACGCCCATTCTTCTGTTGCCGTGTAAACAGAAACAGAACTGCCGTTTTTGGCTCGTCCGACTATTTCGGCATTAACACTCGGGTATTCACGTATATTCAGATCCGAACCTTCTGTTTTAACATAGCCCTGATATTTTGCGGCAAAATCGTATGACAATTCGTTTTGCTTATATTCGGTCAGGAGCCACTTCCCGTCTTCGGTTCTTTCATATGTCCATTTGCAATTAAAAAGATCAGGTTCACCGACTTCCTGTGCAACACAGAGTGTTGAGATAATATAACTGTCGTCACTTACCTTATCAACTTCCTCAATTATGAATGTATAGATATAATAAGAAGTTCCTTCCGCCACGATATACAGACGGCCATCGCATTCTTCGTACTTGCAGAATGTAGGAAGTGATTTATATAATGATTCGGTACAGTAAGACAGGAATTTGTTATCAATATCTTTATTAAAAACGATATCCTTGTCCGTAACAAGATATCCGTCCAGACCGCTGTTGAGAACTTTTGAACCTGAACCTTTCATATATCTTTCAAGTACATTCGACATATTGTACCACTTGTTATACACCTCAAGGAACTCGTTGAACTTCTGCTCGGCAAGTTCTTCGTTCATTTCGGATGAACTGTATGCGGTTTCGTCAGGCTTATCAGGTTCTGATGACTCTTTTTCCGTGGATGTTTCCTCTGTTTCTTCTTCAGTTGTTTCAGTTACATTTTCAGAGAAAGATGAACTCTCAGTTGTTGTTTTATCAATACTGCCGTCCTGCTTGCTTTTAACAACTGTAAATACAACGCCTGCAGCTGCCACAGCCACAAGCAAAGCAACAATAAGAACGATTGTATTGGTCATCCCGGAATTTTTCACCGAATAATAGGTTGCATACCTATCGTTGAATTTTTTGTTTACTGTATTTTTTGAAAGCATGGTGGAATATCCTCGTCTTTCTGAAATGGTAATTATATAGAAATACTACTATTTCTCAATTATATTATAATGCAAAAATTGTATTTTGGCAATTACTTAATACTTGCATTTCATAATGTTTTATGCCATAATAAATTAAATATAATCTATAATATGTTGAAAGGGAAATCCAATTTATATGAAAAAGAAAAAAATAGTTGTTCTTCATCCATGGCTGATTATGGGCGGTGAAGAAAAAGTTCTAATAAATATGTTAAATGTTTTGGACTATGACAAAGTTGATGTGACACTTTGGATTTTGGAACCAGGTGGAGTTTTAGAAAAAAATCTTACAAAAAATGTCAAAATCAAGTATTTGGATTATCAGAAATTTTTACCGGAAAATTCATTAAGCAGATTACTGAAAGTTCAATTAAAAAACTTGAAGTTTTTTTCAGCCTTAAGATGCATTTTTTATCTTGTGCTTTGTCATTTTATAAAAGATCCGTCAAAGAGGGAGTTTTACAGACTTCGAGGATATGGCTACATAGATAGGAAAAAATATGATTTGTTTATTGAATTCCATTGTTATCGGCAGGATTTACTTTATTTAGGATTAACTAGTTTCAAAGCAAAAAAGCGTGCTATATGGCTTCATGGTTCGGATTATCTTCATCCTGATCCGGATTTAAGGCGGTATGGCTACGGTAGATATAATAACATATTTGCTGTTTCGCAAGCAGTAAAAAATGAATTTATTGAGCGTTATCCGGAATTTACAGATAAAACAGATATTTTTTACAATATTCAGGATATTGATGATATTCTGAAAAAGTCCGAAGCTGAATGTGATGTTAAAATGATTCATCCTGCTATCGTTACAGTTGGAAGAATTTCTCACGAAAAAGGTATGGATCGAATTTTGGAATGTATGAAAATATTGATTGCCGACGGATACAACCCTCATTGGTATATTGTCGGCGACGGTCCAGAAAGAGAAATGCTTGAAACCGAATGTGAAGCAAACGGATTAGCCGGAAATATTCATTTTCTGGGTGAAAAACAAAATCCTTATCCGTTTATGAAAAATGCAGATATTTATGTTCAGCCATCAAGAAGCGAAGGCTTTTGCTTAACAGTATTTGAAGCGAAAATATTAAGAAAACCAATTGTAGTTAGCAATATACCGGTAATGAGAGAGCAATTTGTTAACGGCGAAACCGCAATTATTACCAAGGACCAAACCCCGACTGAAATTGCAAAAGCCATTGAAAGTTTACTGGATTCCCCGGCACTTTGCCAAAAGTTTATTGATAATATTTCAGCAGATTATCCCGGCAATGCAGAAAGTCTGAATAAATTATACAGTTTATTAAATTAATTTTGAGGAATAGTTATGTTACAAAACAGCAATTACAAAATAAAGATTTCATCAAAGCATAAATTATTTGATTTACATATAAAGGAAACCTTTAATTACAGAGATTTGATTTTCCTTTTTGTAAAAAGAAACTTTGTTACAAGTTATAAGCAGACTTTATTGGGCCCTTTGTGGGTGTTGATAGAGCCTCTGTTTTCATCATTTGTTTTCACCATAATATTTGGTGAACTGGCAGGCTTGTCAACAACGGATATCGCAGGTGATTATGTAGTTCCATCGTTCTTGTTTTACATGTCAGGTAATATTTGCTGGAGCTATTTTTCATCAACCCTGACTCAAACCTCAAATACCTTTCTTAATAACAGTGGGACTATGGGAAAAGTATATTATCCCCGCCTTGTTGCACCTGTTTCAACCGCATTCAGCGGGCTTATTTCATTGGGTATTCAATTTGCTTTATACCTTCTTCTCTGGATATTCTTTATTATCAAGGGTGGCACAAGCATTACGGTTACTCCTATGCTGTTGCTTATTCCTCTTTGTGTTCTTCAGATGATGATTCTTTCAGTCGGCTTCGGAATAATCGTATCTTCCATGACAACCAAATACCGCGACTTGACAAAGGCTGTTTCTTTGCTTATGACCTTATGGCGTTACGGTTCACCCGTTGCTTACGGTTTGCAGCTGGTTCCCGAAAAATGGCTCGGTCTTTATATGCTCAACCCGTTTACTGACATTATAACGACATTCAGATATGCGTTGTTCGGTTTCGGCTATTTCAACTGGGTTTATTATTTGATAAGCTGGATTTTCAGCCTGGTTGTCTTTTTCATAGGTCTTGTTATGTTCAGTAAAATTGAACGCAACTTCATGGATACGATTTGAGGTGATACTATGGAAAAATATATGATTGAAATTGACAATGTTACAAAGAGATATATTCTCGGTCAGATTGGTGGCACAACTCTGCACGAGGAACTGCAGCGCAGACGAGCAAAAAGACGCGGAAAAGAAGATCCCACAAAAAAAATAGGTGCAAAGAATTATGCCGACGGTGAAGAATTCTGGGCATTAAGCGGAGTTTCGTTTAAGGTAAAAAAAGGCGAAAGGGTAGGTATCATCGGCCATAACGGTGCGGGTAAATCCACCCTTTTGAAATTGCTTTCAAGGGTTACTGCCCCCACATCCGGTGAAATCGGACTTGACGGCAGAGTAACATCTATGCTTGAGGTAGGAACGGGTTTTCACGGTGAGCTTACCGGCAGAGAAAACATCTATATGAACGGTGCAATTCTCGGAATGTCAAAAGCTGAAATTGACAAAAAGATGGATGATATCATTGAGTTTTCCGAATGTGGTCAGTTTATTGATACTCCCGTAAAGAGATATTCCTCGGGAATGTATGTAAAACTTGCTTTCTCTGTTGCAGCTCATCTTGACAGTGAAATCATGATTATGGATGAAGTTCTTGCTGTCGGTGATATGGCATTTCAGAAAAAGTGCCTCGATAAAATGAATGATGTTTCAAGGAGTGAGGGCAGAACCATTCTTTATGTTTCACATAATATGAATACCATTCGTCAGCTTTGCGACAGAGTTGTTGTGCTTGATCATGGTAAGGTTGTTTTTGACGGCGATGTTGAGGAAGCGATTTCAGTTTATCTTGGAACAAATGACATCGAAAGTAATCCTAAATTTAAAACCTATACAGAAGAGCAACACGAATGGTGTACTAAAGATTTATTAATTCATAAAGCATCCCTTGAAAATGACCCATCAAATATACACATAAAAGATATTGTGATATTTAATCTTGAATATGAGACAAAGAAACCTTTATTTGATTTAAGAGGCAGAATTGTTCTTCTTGATAAAAATGATAATGTTATTGGAATGTCCCTTTCAGAAGAGACAATAAATATTACCGGAAATGGAACTTGTCAAATTTCATTTAGCACAAATAACATCTCTGCGGATGACTATAAAATTCATATCTCTTTCTTTTGGCTTAATGATGTTGGAATACATGAATATGTATGTGTAATACATAATTTTTTCAATTTCACCTTGATTGATAAATCGGAAGAAAATGATGGAATGAACTGGGATAACAAGTCGTGGGGACATATTGTATTAAAACCTTTTGGCTGGAGGCAAAGTAATGAAAACTGCAACAATAACTTGGATTTCGTACAATAATTACGGAACAATGCTGCAGGCATATGCACTGCAAACATACATAAAAAAGTTGGGTTGCAAAAACGATATTATTTCGGATTTTAAAATTATTTATCCTGATATTGAGAATAATAATACTATTACTTATGATGATTCTTGTGACAATGATTTAAAGAAGGAAACAACAACAGAAAAGAAAAAACGAAGATTCAAAAAACTATTGTCCAATCCTTTAAGATATTTAATCCATATTGTTAAAGTTGTTATTAAATCTATAAGGAATATTATAAAGAAAAAAAAGCATCAGAAAATTCAGAAAAAAAAGAGTGGATATTATGGATCTCAAAACTTATTTAATGAATTTAAAGTTTATTGTCTTGATATAAAAGACGGATATTCCAAAAAAAATTTGGATTTATTAAATGATGAATATGATGTATTCATTTGTGGCAGTGATCAAATTTGGTCAGTATTCGAATGTGATTTCAAAGGATATTATTATCTTGATTTTACAAATAAAAAGAAAATATCATATGCATCCAGTATAGGAACAACAAATATTCAAAAGAACAAATTGGATCTGATAAGTAAATATCTTTCTGATTTCAAATGTATATCCGTTCGTGAAAAGGCAAGTGCCGAACAATTAAAACAATTAACAAATCGAAAAGTTGAATGGGTTTGCGACCCAACGCTGTTATACGATGGTGACTTTTGGTCAGAATTCTGCAACAATGTAAAAATTGCAAGGAAAAAATATCTATTGTGCTATTTTCTTGAAGATAAAGATTGGTATTATAAATATGCAAAAGAACTTGCAAGACATCTCAGATTGAAATTATTAATAATTCCAAGCAGAATAGAATTTATGGAGAAAAAGGGAGTATATAATTATCCAGTCGGTCCCAAAGAATTTGTTGCTTTATTTGAACATGCGAATTTTGTTCTTACAGATTCATACCACGGTTCAATTTTTTCGTTCATTTTCAGGAAAGAAATAATATATTTGAAACGTTTTAATGATAATGATGAATATAATCAAAATATTCGAATAGAATCACTTTTTGGATTGCTTAATTTAAAAAACATTATCATCAGCAAAAAGAGTTTTGATAAAGATGATATTGTAAAAATAAACTATGATAATATTCAAAACATACTCTTTGAATTCAGAAAAAAATCAAGATTATTTTTGGAAAGAGGTTTGAATGAATAATATAATTACGGACGGTGCCTGTACCGGATGTGGTGTGTGCTATCTTAGTTGTAATCAAAATGCAATAACCTTTAAAGAAGATGAACTTGGTTTTTTTATGCCCGTCATTGAAACAGAAAAATGTGTTTCCTGCGGAAAATGCCGAAAAGCATGTCCGCAAAATAATCCGGTAAGTTTTCATTATCCTCAAAGATGTTTTGCCGCTTGGAGTAAAAATAAAGAAAACTGGATTTTTTCTGCTTCTGGTGGTATAGGAGCAGAGATTGCTGAATATGCTTTTCTGAACGATTTTTGTGTATATGGTTGTGATTATGATTCAAATGGTGAATTAAAACATTTTTGTGCAGAGAGTATTGATGACATAAAAAAAATCAGAAGCTCAAAGTATTCCAGAAGTCTGAATATAGAAGCTTTCAAAGAAATAAAACAACATTTAAAGAATAATAAGAAAGTATTGTACATCGGTACACCATGTCAAACCTCTGCATTAATCAGATATACAAATAATAATGAGAATCTGTTAACAGTTGATCTTGTGTGTCATGGTACTCCTCCGGGGAAATATATAAAAGAACATATCTCGCATAT
Source organism: Acutalibacteraceae bacterium (assembly GCA_045642725.1). Lineage (GTDB taxonomy): Bacteria > Bacillota > Clostridia > Oscillospirales > Acutalibacteraceae > CAG-177. The sequence continues at coordinate 17,441 of JAZUJJ010000005.1, read as the reverse complement.
CTGTGGGCTTCCGATTGATAAACTGCGTTTTAGAGGAGAATTTGATCAGAAATTAACAATTTGGCAAGATAATAATATCGTATATCAAAAGGATAAAACAGAAGATTTATATTTCCGTGCCTTTTATGATAATATGATCAGCTATGATTCGTGCTATACCTGTAATTATGCAAAGCCCGAAAGATGTTCTGATATTACAATTGCAGATTTTTGGGGGTTAGGACAACTTAATTCAATAAAAAGATGCACAAATCGACCATCTCTTGTTCTGATAAATACAGAAAAAGGAAACTGTTTTTTTGACTTGCTTAAATCAAGATTATATTTTGAGGAACGTGAAGTTTGTGAAGGTATAAACGGAAACGGAAGATTAAATAAAGCCCCTTCAAAAAATGACAAAGCAATTAGATTTCAGAAATACTACCCGAAATATGGTCTTGATAAATCAATAAAGAAAATATACTTCCAAGACAATCTTCATAATAAAATAGAAAAACAAAAACTTACTATTAATAATTTGCAATTATTTTGTTTTCTTCATAAAGTAATAAGAAAGTTAAAACGTCTGAAAAGAGGACTGGGGTTATGATTCCTAAAATAATACATTACTGTTGGTTTGGAAGAAATCCAAAACCCAAATTAGCCCAAAAATGCCTTAAAAGTTGGAAAAAGTACTGCAAGGGTTATGAAATAAAAGAATGGAATGAGGATAATTTCGATATATCTTCTGCTCCATTATATGTCAGGCAAGCATATGAAGCAAAAAAATGGGCTTTTGTTTCCGATTATGTTCGTTTATGGGCAATGGTAAAATATGGTGGTATTTATATGGATACCGATGTTGAGGTTGTTAAGCCTCTTGACAAGTTTCTTGAAAATGAAGCTTTCAGTGGTTTTGAATCGGAAACAACAATATCAACAGGTATTATGGCTTGTCGGAAAGATTTTCCGTTATTTAAAGAGCTCCTGCATGAATACGATAGTATTCCGTTTGTTCTTGAAGACGGTTCACTTGACATTATAACAAATGTAACACGAATAACAAATTGTTGTAAAAAATATGATTTTATTCCAAATGGTGAGTATCAGGTTGTTAATGGTTTTGCTATTTATCCAAAGGAACATTTTTGTCCTTTAAGTTGGAACACAAAAGAGCTTCATAAAACCAAAAATACGTATACGATTCATTGGTACTCGGCAAGCTGGTGGGATGATCAACAGAAGATTGAACATAAAAACAGAATTAAATTAAGGAGGAAACAAGAACGCTATTATAAGCGTAAAAATTTAATAGATTGGTTAAAGCATATCCCTAACAGAATGCTAATCCGGATTCTTGGAAAAAAAAGATATGAAAAATTAAAAAAGAAAATGAAAGGTTAAAAGATTATGCCTGAAATTTCTGTAATTGTGCCTGTATATAAAGTTGAAAAATATCTTTATCGTTGTATTGATAGTATCATTGCTCAGACTTTTACAGACTGGGAATGTATACTTGTTGATGACGGTTCACCGGATAACTGTCCGGCAATTTGTGATGAGTATGCCAAAAAAGACGACAGAATAAAAGTCATACATAAAAAGAACGGTGGATTGTCTGATGCAAGAAATGCCGGGCTTGATATTGCCAAAGGTGAATGGATAACTTTTATTGATAGTGACGACTGGATTCATAAAGAATACATTGAATGCCTTTATAATGCTTGTGTTGAAAATGGAGCGGATATTTCTGTATGCGGTTATTATCAAACCGAAGGTAATGAGCCGGAAATACAAAAAGAAAAGTTTATTATAAAACTCTATAGCCCGGAAAAATTATGGGTTGAGAACAGGATTAATGCAACCATAGCGTGTGCAAAATTATATAAAAACACATTGTGGTCCGGGATAAGATTCCCGGTCGGAAAAATTCATGAGGATGAATATACAACATATAGGCTTCTTTTCAAATGTGACAAAATCGCCTATATGGAAGCTGAAATGTATTTTTATTTTACAAACCCAAATGGCATTATGAGAAGTGATTGGTCTCCAAAACGTTTAGATGCAGTTGAGGCTTTTAATCAGCAATTAAAATTTTTTAGAAAGCATAAGTTTACACAAGCCGAAAAAGTTACACTGAAAGAATACGAATATTCAATTGATTATAATTGCAAACAAACTAAAAATAAGTATGCTAAAGAATATAAAAAATTAAAAAAGGCAAAGCGTCGGCTCTATATTAAATATAAAGACGAATATAAAAAACAAGATGGTTGGGAATACCTTTACAAAGAATTTTTTCCTTTGGAAATAATAGCCAGAAGTTACTTGATTAAGGCAATTAACAAGGTGAAGAGGAGGTTTAATAATGGTTAAAATCAGTGTTATCGTTCCTGTTTACAATGTTGAAAAATATATACATCGCTGCCTTGACAGTATCATTGCTCAGACCTTTACAGACTGGGAATGTATACTTGTTGATGACGGCTCACCTGATAATTCCGGTAAAATTTGTGATGAATATGCCGAAAAAGACAACAGAATAAAAGTTATTCATAAGGCTAACGGCGGAGCGGCCAGTGCTAGAAATGTAGGACTTGATATAATTACTGGCAAATGGATAAGTTTTATTGATAGTGATGATTGGATTCATAAAGACTATTTGTTATACCTTTATAATATTGCTATTGACAGTGGTAGAATGATTTCTGCTACAGGAGCCATTGATGTTCAAGATTTTGTAGAAGATAAACACATTAAATCGGATTATCATATTGAAAAGGCAGTGGATTCTCTTTATGTCGGCAATTATTTTTTGTCATATCCTGTAGGAAAGTTATATAAAAAGGAAATATGGGATGGATTTCGCTTTGTAAATGGAATGTTAATGGAGGATTTTTACACTATTCCAGAAGTCATATTACAGGAAAAAACAATTGCTGTTTTAGATGAGAACTTATACTATTATTACAGAGCAAATTTTGAAAGTGCTTCAAAAGTTAAATCATTCAAATTTTATAATGACCGGTGTTTAGGCTACGAAAAAAATATTGATTTATTTAAGAAATACAATGATACGGAGCACATGGTTGATTTTATCAAAAGATATTTCAATTATAATCTTTGGACATTTTTTGATGTTAAATCAACCAATGATAAATATTTTAAAAAAATTACAAAGAAACGTTGTTACTCGATTTTGAGAAGATATAAAAGATATTTTGATTTTAACGACAAAGGTTTTGAATGGAATCTTTGCCAGATATCTCCTTCGTTCAGATTTTATACAAAATTAAAAAGCATAATCGCAAAAAAGCAATAAAAATAGCCGGCAGATTTACTCCGCCGGATTTATTTTATTCAATAGGTGAGTTTTTTACACATAACCTAAAAGCAATTGTGCCCAATACAGCACCAAATGTATTACACAGCATATCGTCAATTTCGCATCTGCCCATGCTGAAAAAGTATTGATAAGCTTCAATACTGACGGATATGAGTGCGGCGATAAGTATGGTAGTCAGAATTATATCTTTCTTTTGAGTGAAGTGCTTTCCCCGGGTAATCGCAAACGGAAATGTAATACCGAACGGAACAAAAAGAAATACATTCATCAGCATTGTCCGGTACATTTCTTTTTGTTCTTTTGCTTTTATAAAGCTGTAAAACGGAATAAAGCAGTTTTCGTAAACGCCTTTACTGTGACGATAAACTGCCATGCCGATAATACCGCAAAACGAAACTACGGCAAGGATTATATTGATAATTCTTACCGTTTTTTCGCTTTTATTTTTTAACCATGTCATTATTGCACCCCAGCCGATAACCGACACAATAATTGCAATAATTACAACATGTAAAGGCAGATGATAAATAAACCAAAACATATTTAATTCAAATAAAACTTCTTATACCACTGTGCAAAGTTTCTTAATCCGATTCTCAGCGGTGTTGACGGCTTGAATCCGAAATCTCTTTCAAGAGCTGAAGTGTCGGCGTAGGTTACAGGCACATCGCCGGGCTGCATTGGAACAAGTTCTTTATGTGCCTCAAAGTCGTAATCCTCGGGAAGCACACCTGCGGCTATGAGCTCCTGCTGAAGTATATCAACAAAATCGAGAAGATTTTCGGGTGAACTGTTACCGATATTATAAACAGCATAAGGTGGCATCGGCAATCCGTCTTCTCCGTTTTTGCGTTCGGGAGCACCCTTCATAACACGGGAAACGCCCTCAACAATATCATCAACATATGTGAAATCACGAAGGCAATTACCGTAATTGAAAATCTGAATGGTTTTACCTTCTCTGAGTTTGTTTGTAAAGCCGAAATATGCCATATCCGGTCTTCCGGCAGGTCCGTATACCGTAAAGAAACGAAGGCCGGTAGAAGGAATATTGTAGAGTTTTGAATAGGAATGAGCAAGAAGCTCATTGCTCTTTTTGGTTGCTGCATAAAGTGAAACGGGATTGTCAACTTTATCTTCAACCGAATAGGGCACTTTTTTATTGCTGCCGTAAACCGAAGAGCTTGAAGCATAAACAAGATGCTCAACGCCGCTCTTGCCGTCGTCATAAGAATGACGGCAGCATTCAAGAATGTTATAGAAGCCTATAAGGTTTGATTCAATATATGCATCCGGATTTGTGATGCTGTATCTTACACCTGCCTGAGCCGCAAGATTTACAACAACAGCCGGAGTGTACTTTTCAAAAACCGATTTTACAAGTTCCTTGTCGGCAATATTTCCTTTTATGAAAGCAAAATTATCGCCAAATTCTTTTAACTCATTGAGCCTGTATTCCTTGAGTGATACATCATAGTAATCATTCATTGAGTCAAGGCCGACAACGGTAATTCCTTTTTCTTCGTTCAGAAGCTTTTTGCAAAGGTTTGAGCCGATGAATCCGGCGGCTCCCGTTACAAGGATTGTTTTATTTTCAAGGGATATGTTCAGCATATACCTTTATACTCCTTATTTACTTTCTCATAGGATTCTACTGTTCCTATGTCATAGCGTTTGCCGGGCATTTCCATGGCATATACATCAACCTGGGTGCTGAGCCATGCTGCAAAGCTTCCCGGGGCATCTGTTCCGCAGCCGATTTCAATACCTTTTGCAATAAGCTTTGCATCATCGGCGGTGTAATAATAAAACGGCGGGCAGCACCAATGAGTTGCAGGTGTGGGCGATTTTTCCGTCATTGAAAGAATTTTGTCATTTTCGTCTGTTTCAACGACACCGCATTTGAGCAATCTGTTGAAATCAGGCTCATAATATCTCATTATGCAGGATGCCTTTTTTGATACGGCGTATTCAACAAATTTGCTGAGGCTGAAATCAAGCACATTATCACCGGCAACAACAAGGACATCTTCTTTGATGCCAAGCTTGTCAATGGCAAACTGCATATCTTTCACAGCACCGAGACGGGTTTCTTCTGTTTCGGTACCGTCATCGACAACCGTGATTTTCTGCCTCTTTGTCTTTGCCCATTCATCAAACAAATGAGCATATTTGTGGTTTGAAATAACCACATATTCATTTATGATTCCCGCCTCGTCAATATCGTCAACAAGCCAGTCAAGAATTGTTTTGTTTCCGACTTTCAGAAGAGGTTTGGGAAAATTTTTAGTTAAAGGATAAAGTCTTGTTGCATATCCTGCTGCAAGTATCAAACATTTCATAAAGCAACACCGTCCGCAGTCTGACAAAAATATACGCCGAAATTGCTTGCAAGCCCGGGGAACATTTTTGTGTATTTCCTGGTAATGAAATCTTTTATTGTTTCTTCATAAGCGGGGTCAATCAAGCCCATGCAGCATCCTCTGAAGCCTGCGCCACTGAATCTGCCGCCGTAAACGCCGTCAACCTGTTTCATAAGCTCATAAAGTGCTTTTAATTCGGCTGAACCGGTTTCATAGTTATTTATGGATGAAGCACCGCTTTCAAATGAAAGCTTTCCGAATTCGTCTATATCGCCGTTCCTCCAGGCTTCTGCACCTTTTTGAACACGGTCAAATTCGGTGTACCAATGCTCGGCACGCTTTGCCCAGTTTTCGGGAAGCTTTTCCTTATATTTGATATAGGTTTCATAAGGTACATCACGAAGGAAAGTTTCATCGAACTTACCGTATGTCATACCCGAAAATGCTTTCAATGCATATGCGGCACTCTTGCATTCGTCGACTCTCATATTGAACTTTGAGCCTGCAAGAGTACGCTCAATGCCGGAGAATAAAATCATAACCTCAAAGGGCTTCATATCATTTTTCTTCGGAATCAATTCAAATGAATCGTCAAGAGTATCAAGATAAAGAAGATTATCTTTCTTACAATATACTTCACAGGATTGATCAAGCTTACCGCAGGAAACACCTACATATTTGTTTTCGGCTGCGAGAGCGGTTTCAATCAGTTCACTTGCGGAAAGTTTAAGATTGTTGACTTTGCAAAGGGCAGAAAGATATGAAATTATTACGGCTGCAGATGAAGAAAGTCCGCCAATGGGCAGAGTGCCTTCAATTACGCCGTATAAGCCCACCTCAAGAGGATGCTTGCGGCCCAGAGCAATAGTTGCACCACGCAGATAATCAGCCCAGTCTCCGACTTTCGTTTTGGAAATCGAGTTCACATGGAATATCACTCTTTTTTCAAACTGTAATGAGGTCAGCTCAACTATGCCATTAGGAACAGGAGAATAAGCAATGTGTATTCCTCTGTCAATAGCAAAGCCTGTTATTTTTCCGTGCTGATGGTCAATATGTGCACCCAGCGGACACACACGGTAAGGGCAAAACGCCACATCATCAGCCTCGGATTTGTAAAGTTCGTAATATTTTTCTGTACAGGTCATTCAACAATCTCCGGATAATTTATTCAGCAGATAAAATATCTGCAATTCGTTTGCAGGCGAATCCGTCACCGTACGGATTGCTTGTCCATAAGATATAAACTGACAGCTTTCTCAGCATCATCGAAAAAAGAGATGACTATGTTCAAGAACTTTTTTCAAGAACTTTTATATACTTGTTATATCCAATACAATCTGTGCTTCTTAAATAATCAAAATATGTGATTACATTTTAGAACGGATCTTCACATCATTCATCGTATTTGCTGCGGAACTGGCTTTTTCTTTGGCAATGTTAATAATTTACCAAGCTCGTAATCCCAACTCTGTGGATCAAATTTTCCGGCACCTGACATGGGCGTAAATGTCATTTCACCCATGTAAAGTTTTCCATCATTTTCAAAGAAATCAACCCGAACAAAAGCAAAGCCTTGGCTCAATACTTTTGATAATTCAATCATTTTTTCATAGTTAATTGGCTTTTCACTTAAATACTTGCTTCCATCAGGCCATCCGCACTGCATATCAAGTTTATTCCAATCTGTATCATAGATGCACCTTAAATGATTTGGCGTCCCGCTGAAAATGTCTACCCAAACCTGTTTTGGTTCGCCATTGAAACAGTAAAATCTGTAATCAATCAATCCGTTTTTTGATTCCAAATATTTTTCAGCTATAATTTTGGGCGGTATATTCATATAATGCATTTCAAATCCGCTATAGAAAGCAAAATTGGTACGGATCCATTTGGTTAAATCTTTTCTTGTTTTTTCAATATCAAGATTGTGCTTGTCACTGACAATTACATTCCATCCGCTTCCATGATTACATTTTAGAGCAAATTTATCGGGCAGAGCGTCAAAATCTATATCATATGCATTATCCCATATGCCAAGCAGTGGCACGAGATATTCTTCACCGATTTTTTCGGCAATCCAATCTCTGGCAAGATATTTATCTGCCAGCAATGTTTTTAACGGTGTCGAATCGTATAATTTCAACCACTGAATCTTCTGATTAAATGTGATCGGATTATCCAAATCCAATATATCACCGGTAGCCCATTGGTACCATTTTTTTAATGCAGAAGGATACTGGCTTGGCTTCATCTTGCTGTTGATTCGATACCGTTTAGCTTCTTCCTTTTCCGGGCTGTATTTTCCAAGTCTTGTCAATATCCATCTCCTCAGTTCAGATGGAGCGTATCTTTTCAGCAAACTAGTTGTATCCATTATTTTTACTCCTTTAACACTTACAATACTCAGGCAAATATAATGTTATACAGCATATCTGTTCCTACATTCTCTGACTATTTTTTTTGATGCTCTATAAATTAATTTCTGCACGAAGTTCATTTTTTTCTTTGTTTCTTCAGGTTCAAATATCTGGCACATATCAAATTTCCACCCATCCCTCTTATATTCTTCCAGACGGTCAAGAAAAACTTCCTTACAGCAATGGTAAGCAGGATAGTGGGTATCCATATAGAGTTTAATCCCGGCAACACCGGCACGAATGCAGAACGGCCTATCTTCACCCGGAACTTTTAAATTATAAATTTCAGTAAAATTGACTCCTTTTTCAAGAGCACTGCGTTTTATGAGGGTACAAGCGCCAAGACCGTCCACTATGTGCAACCCGGGAATTTTCATTCGGTCAATATTATCCATATGGATTTTATGAGCCTCCTCCGGAGTGTATTGAATATTAAATTCCTTCTCCTGCACATAAATATCCGGAATAAAAAAGCACTGTGGAGTCAAAAAGCCGTTCTTTCTCCATTGACTCCAAAACACATTAGAAACAATTTCCACATTATCCGAGATAAGTTGAGGAATGGTTCTCTTATCAATGACGATATCCGAGTCAATCAGAAACAGATAGTCATAATTTCCATCAATGCAGTAATTAATCATTGCATTTTTGTATGCGGTAACCTTAGCAAGATTAACACTTTTCCAACCATGATTCTGATAGTCATTATTCTCCATAATAGTAGGAGGAATAAACAATTCTGTTCCTTTTTTTAGTACAGTATCGTGCTCCCTTGCAAACGATGAAAGAAGTTCACTTGAGGTTTTTTCTGTATTATCATCTACAAAAAAATAAGTTATCTCACAATTTGCTTTATCTGCCTCATTAATTCCTAATAAAAACTCTTTTAAAACTGTTGATTTTTGCTTTATAGGAGAACCAATCAGTATCCTCATAATTTGATTTCCTTTCTTTCTCCGCATTGCTATTCATTATTTTAAATATATCCGAATGTATCGGTTAAACTTTCACGCATTTGCTGCCATTCATCCTTCGTAGCAGTTTTCCACCCGATTCTACCATGTTGATCAAATACTGGATGATTTTCAAGATTTTTCATATGCTTTTCAATATAATCTTCATAGGTACAAATAATTTTTGCTGGATTCCCTGCAACAACCATTCCATCTGGAATGTCCTTTGTAACTACAGCTCCGGAACCTACTATCACATTATCTCCAATACGAACATTACAGTTAATTACTGCACCCGTGCCAACAAACACATTATTTCCTATTTTCACAATACCAACTTTTGTATGCCCGTTTACATTATTGGTACTGGCGTCATGGGCAAGTATAGTTACATTTGTAGAAATAGTAACTTTATTGCCTATTGATATAAGCCAAGGATAATTCGAGTCTATACTGCCCCAAGAGTAACAGGTAAAATCATTTCCATGAAAAAATCCAAGTTCTTTGAGAGCATCCTCATCTGTTTTCCTCTCCAAGGTTTTAGCAATTTTTTTACTATTTTCAAAAGTGACATAAATTTTCTCCCTCTGTTGTCTAATTCAACTTATGATGATAGTATTACAACTTATTATCTTTGCTTTATTTAAATTTAAATAGTATATGCTTTATTTTTTTTAGAAAAAATCTAAGTCGTGGATGTTCTGTCACATAAATCATAATATTTTCCACAATATTCTTATAAAAATCCGAAAAAATATAAATACATTGAAACACATATTCAAAATCTATAAGAAAACACTTAATCTCATTATCTCTATTAATAAGTTTTTTTACTTCTTTTTTATATCTTATCCCATGAGTATTTCTATTTTGCCAATGAAGAATTCTATATTCTTCAGGCTTTATTTTAATACCGCCTAATGCTCTTGTTTTTTTTAGTTTGTTCCTAAGTATATTACATTTAAATTTATGCCCAGGTGCAAATAAAACAATGTGGTCAGCAACGGTATTGTTTTCTATTGGTGCGATTTGTAAAACCGTTGTACATAGTGCAAAAATGGGTTCGTCCGCAGGCTTTTCAAATTGTGCAAACTTATATTTTTCATAATCAGTACTTACTTGTTTTGCCATCGTATAGATTTGTTTTGTTAATGAATCATCCTTAAAAAAGAATACCCCCCATGAAAACTTGGAATAAATGTAATCTCTTTTTTATAAGCCCCTGTATTTTCGTGTTGAAACCATCCACCTTTTGAGTTAAGCGGTAATTTTCGTCCGATAAATCTAACACCTGTCATACCGTCAAATATTGAAAACATGTCGTCGATATTTCTATAAACAAGTGAGTCAGCATCTATAAAAATATTTTCTTCAAATGGAGCAAGATTTAACATCTCAATCTTGTCCATATAAGAATTAGTTGGATTATTTATTAATACAATTTTGTCGAACTTCTTTGTATACTCATTATTTCTGTCACAAATAATAGCAAAAGGCAAACGATTACTACTTGTGTTAAAAATATATGATTCTAATAAATTGGCTGCCAATTTATAGTAATGATCAATTCCGGTAGCTAAAGTAACAAATCCCCTTTTATTTGAAGTCATTTTTCTAGCACTTCCCCAATAAGATTTACCCATTTATCAAGAATTTTTTCTTTTCTCAAAATTTCCCGAACTTCCATCGCCTGCATACCCATCTGCTCTGCTTTGTCCGGGTTTTCTATCATATATTTCATTGCCTCATACAGCGATTCGACATTTCCGACGGGAGTTAAAATGCCGTTCTCATATGATCTAATCATCATTCTTGCTCCACCGGCGGGACAATCAGTACATATTGTCGGCATTCCAATTGCCATAGCTTCAATCATTGAATTTGATAGCCCTTCTCTATCGGAAGAACTTACAAACATTGCACAGTTACAGATTAATTCTAATACATTTGATGCAAAAGGTTTTAATTCAACACTGGTTTCCAATTGGTTTTCTTTTATTTGGTTTTGAATGTTTTGCTTTTCGGGGCCTTCACCGTATATAATCAGTTTATAATCAGGATATTCTTTATAAAGTCTTGAAAATGCATCAATCAACAAAGGAATGTTTTTTGCTGTTGATAGCCGACAAAAGTTAACAATCTCTTTATTACGTTTACCTGTTGTTACTACATCTATTTGCTCTATGGGATTCGGAATTATTTTTGTGTCGATTTTCTTCAAATAACTGTAAAACGCCTTTTGTTCTTCAGTTTGAAAAATAAATCCATCACAAAGCTTGAAATATTTGTGCTTGAGTTTGTTCTCCGGTGCATCTTTTGTAAATTCATCCTGAGGCGAACTAAATTCCGCCATAATTACCTTGTATTTACACTTCTTTTTCCCATAGCAGGCACTAATATTCGGCTGTGAAAGGAACGATATAACCAGACCGCTTTCTATTCCTTCCTGTTTGCTTAAGTAATATTCTACTTTTTTTGCAAAGTTATTTACAACATATAATTTTTGATCATACCAGTCAAATTTTTTCTTTGAAAAACATCTTAAAAACTTCAATTTTGTCTTTTGGAAAAGACTTGTTTTAAGTAAATTCTCTGGATAAATCTCTTTTTGTAAATCAATAACTTTTATATTGTCACGCAGTTGATAGTCCACTCGGCCGTCTGCTAACAATATGACCACTACATCGTATCCTAAATCTGATAAATGATTTGCAATATATGATGCGTGGCGCTCAGCACCACCAACTGATAAAGTCATCAGCAAAATATATATTTTACCTTTTTTCATCTTTATTCCCTTCAATGATTCAAGATTCTTGAAATCATTTTTACAACCTTATTTTTCCTTATTTTTTCATATTTCATCGTTGCGTTACGCATATATGAAAATAGTTCCGGAATGAAGGGCTTTGGTAGAATGTATCCTTCTTCTTCTAACTTTTTCTTATTGATTGCACTGACAGTCAAAATAAACTTTTCAAGCAATTCAGAAAAACTATCATCATTAATATTTTTGGCTGCCATAAACGAAGCATCCTTATATAGTCGCATTGCGGTCAAATAGTGAAGCTTCCATACTCCGGCTGCTTCAGACATCTTAAGATTATCGTTAAGGCCGCAGAGCAAGTCATAACTTTTAGATAAACTGTATTTTGATGCAGACGGAACCATCCTATAGCAGTAACTTTCCAGATCACACATATAAAACTCGCCTGCGGTAATCATAGCTTTTACAAAGAATGGAGGATCCTGAAAACGTTTGTATGGCGGGAAAAATATGTCATTATCTATCAGCATTTCACGATTATAAATAAACCGCCAATACCCATAATCATACCCGTAATCAGCGTATTTACATTTTCCACAAGCTTCAAAGCCCAAATCATATTCATAAAAGCTTTTCTCATCATGTATAATAGAACCATCTGTTTCCAGTTTTGCTTTTCTGCCACCACAAATTTTTACATTATTTTTTTTTGCAGAATTGTATAGTATATCAAGAGTGTTTTTGGTAGGGTAGTAATCATCTGAATCCATAAAGGCAACAAATTCGCCACTTGCCTTATTAATCCCGTCATTGCGGGCTTTACCGACGCCTTCATTTTTTTTGTCAATCACAATAATTCGCGAATCTTTTTTTTCATACTCACGAATTATATTAATTGAATTGTCCGGTGATCCATCATTAATAATAATGATTTCAATATCTGACAGAGTCTGAGATATTACACTGTCGAGACATTGACGTAGATACTGTTCGACATTATAAACCGGTATTATCACACTTATTTTTGACATTTGTTACTCCTATTAATTAAAAATGTAGTCCATATATGGTTGAATACAATTTTCGTATTTTTCTTTTTTTAGGTTTAATATGATATTTTCTCTTAGTTTCACATCATCCAATATTGCCTTCACACCGTTAAATAAATCATCATCTGAAACATCTGTAATAATTCCGGTTACTCCATTTTCTATTTGGTCACGCATTCCACCTACATCCGTAGTAACAATCGGTTTGCAAAGCACCTTTGCTTCTGTAATTGTAGTACAGTAAGCCTCATGTCGGGAAGCCTGTACATAAATATCTGCATTACAGATATATGGATACGGATTTAACTGATTTCCTTCGAGAATAAAAATACCATCCAGATTATTTTCTGTTATCAATCTCCGAATATCCTTATCAAGATTTCCATCGCCAACCCAATGCCACTTTACTTTAGTTCCTTTATCCACAAGTTTTTTACATACATTAACCGCTCTGTCTGGACGTTTTTGTTCAACCAACCTGCCTACTGTGACAATATGAATACACTTATCTTTATAAGATTGGGGATAAAATTCATCGGCTTTTTCCAAAATCACTTCAGAATCAACTATGTTTTTTAGCACAAGAGACTTTTCGTATATCGAAAAATATTCACATAAGTTATTCATTGCATCTGTTGAGACAGATACTATTTTGTCGAATTTCGGAATATATTGTTTATCTAGTGTGTAGTTTTTTGCGGATTTTTCATAAACACCATTATGATTCCACAAAATTTTTTTATCAGCTTTGACCTTATCAATTACGTAATACAGCGTACTTCCGTTTGCTGAATAAGCAATTGCAACATCATAATGAATCGGAAGTTTTTTAAATATTGTCCACGGCTTAGAAAATCGCAGCTTAACAGCAACCCGATACATAGTGTATCTTAAAAACAATGTAAGATTTTTACCAATTCCATTATTTTGCTTGATATAGCGCATAATATCCGTAGTATTAAGAACGTAATCGAATACCGGTAGGATATGCACATTTTTAGATTTTATTCTATCTTGCAAGTCATAAATTGGATTCATAAGAAGCAGATCAATATCAAAATCTTTGTCGGATAACTGATTAAGTAAATTTACAAGGCAGGTTTCTATTCCACCGATTCCCAAGCCGTAGCATGCAAATAAAATTTTCTTTTTCATTGTATATTCTCCAATTAGTTATTTACTTGTGCAGTTGAAAAAAACTTTTCATGTAACGCCGGCGAAACAAGTAAAACCAGACACCTCAACCTTTGCTTTAATGAAAAAGAACTGAATAAAATCATTCTTAATATGTCAGAATTATATACCTTTTTGACTTCCTTTAATTTTACGGCATTTTCCTTTATAGATTTATCCAAGTGAGAAAATGCAACAGCTGTACGAGAATATACCCAAAGATAGGCATCATCAGCCAAACGATATTCTTTTTTTCTGTCATAAAATCTTGCACGATTATGATAACCCCATACAATATCGGTAGAATGAATAGAATATGGAGAAGACATAATGCTACCCTCTCTTAGTCGATAATAGTAGCTACTTTTTCCAGTATATACCGTTCGATCAACTTTATCTAAAATATAATGATAGACATATAAATCTTCATACAGTTTTCCTTTTGGGTATCTAATTGAATCAAATATATCTCTTTTATACAATTTGTTCCATGCGGAATGACGTGAAAGCGACTCATACTTTTCATGTTCCTGTGCTAAAGTTAACTCAGTAAATGGTTGATAAAATCTTTCGTTTTGCTTTTCATCACCATCAACGGAAGTAATATTACAAATTGCTAATTCACAATCATATGTATTCAGTGCTGAATACATAGACTCCAAAAAATCTTCACCTACATAGTCATCACTATCAACGAAGGACAGATACTCTCCCGACGCCAGTTCTATGCCAGCATTTCTCGCGTCGGAAAGCCCGCCATTATTTTTGTGGACAACAATTACCCTATCATCTGCTAATGCATATTCATCGCAAATCTCCGGGCAGTTATCCGGTGAACCATCATCAATTAATAGAAGTTCATAATTTGGATATGTCTGAGAAAAAAGGCTCTCAACACATTGGGGCAGATATTTTTCAACATTATATATTGGTACAGTAACCGATATTAAAGGTAGCTTCTTATTCATACTTTCTTTATCCTCAAATATGAAATACATCATGGGTCTTATCAAGTTGAACTTGAAGAAACAAACGATTCTAAAATATCAGCAATACGTTCACATGCATGCCCATCGCCATAAGGGTTTGCAGCATGGCTCATTGTGTTATATATCTCTGAATTATCAAGCAGTTCCGTAAAATTTTTGAAAATTACTTCTTCGTCTGTTCCTACTAATTTCAATGTTCCTGCTTTAATGCCTTCTGGTCGCTCAGTTGTATCTCTCATAACAAGAACCGGCTTGCCAAGACTAGGTGCTTCTTCCTGAATTCCGCCGGAATCAGTTAAAATCAAATAACTGCGACTGAGGAAATTGTGAAAATCAAGTACATCTAACGGCTCGATGATGTGAATTCTGTCATCATTGCCTAAAATAGAATTTGCAATCTCACGAACAAAGGGATTCATGTGGATAGGATAAATCGCTTTAACATCCGGATGCATGTCCATTACTCTGCGAATCGCTCTAAACATATTCCTCATTGGCTCGCCTAAATTTTCTCGTCTGTGTGCCGTTATCATAATTAGTTTACTGCCGTTTGCCCATTCTAACTCAGGATGGTAATAATCATCTTTCACCGTTGTTTTCAATGCATCAATGGCTGTATTACCGGTCACATAAACAGTCTCAGGTTTCTTACCCTCTTTGAGCAGGTTTTCTTTTGACATTTGGGTTGGAGCAAAATTCAACTGGCTTACAATGCCAACAGCCTGTCTATTAAATTCCTCCGGATACGGAGAGTAAATATCATATGTTCTAAGTCCGGCCTCCACATGACCGACAGGTATTTGCAAATAGAAACAAGCGAGTGCAGTAACAAAAGTTGTACTCGTATCGCCATGTACAAGGACTATATTCGGTTTTTCTTCTTCGAGCACTTCTTTGATTGCATTAAGAATATTTGTCGTAATATCAAATAGTGTCTGTTTGTCTTTCATTATGGATAGGTCATAATCCGGCACAACATGAAAGGCTTCAAGAACCTGGTCTAACATCTGTCTGTGTTGACCGGTTACGCATACAACTGTCTTAATTTCTTTCCTGGTTTTTAGTTCATTTACTAAAGGACACATTTTGATTGCTTCTGGTCTTGTGCCAAAAACCAACATCACTTTTTTCATTTTCTGCTCCATCAATTCATAAAATATGGTCTTAATCAGCATTAATTTTTCTGTTTGCTTTTACTTCAGACTTTTTGGTCATATTAACTTTTTTCACAATGAAATTTCGACTACCGCAACCTATACATCCTTTACCGCCTTCAATTCGAATACTACCGTCTTGATTTTTTACTTGAACGCCGTTCAATAATCTCTCATATACTCTCTTAATATTACATCCTTGGCTTCTAATACTCAGTTCACACTGGAGACATTTTATCTCGTACATCACACCATGCAGTTCTAAACTATCAAAATCAGTTATTGTATCTTCAACAGTTTCATAAGGATAATTATCTCCCGCAAATTTCAGCACTGACGTTTCATTTTTATTTTCGCCACCAAGAACTTCATTTTTAGTTTCATCCATTATTTTATTCTCCTTTTTGGGAACGTTGTTATCAGAGTACTATCAGCTATTTTATCCATTACTGGTAAACGAGAATGTTTTTATCTGAGAGTGCCTTGAAACTGGTATGGTTCATTTTTGCATAAATCTATTGTTCAAATCACTTATACTTGGTTGATATAGATTCGATACCAGCATCAAGATATTTTTCAACTTTATATACCGGAACAATAACGGAAATTAAATCCTGCATGGCGGCTCCTTAATCGGTGTACCCGATTTCAGTTAAATAATTATAATATACTTTCATAAATTTTTTTGAACCGGCTTCACTCATATGATCGCTGTTGCCATAGTAATCCGGCGCAAAAGATAATACATTATCATGAGATAAATCAAGAAGCGGAGTTTTTGTTGACTCAGCAACATCATTGAGAATATCAAAATAGTTGCTTTTTAATTCCTCATCGGTAAATGTTTCATTCAACGAAACATAAACAGGAGGTGAGATAAGCAAAGGCTCAAAACCGTTATCACGGCACCAGTTTACCATATCGACAAGAATCTGTTTGTTTTCACTGATATAGCTTTGACCGGTAACAAAATATCCAGATCTCCAACTGTTTGCTCTTCCTTTTGCGTGAGTAACAAGTTCCTGATGTTTCTGCTCGTTAAATGTTGATTTATTTTGAGAATCTTCAACTGCGGTAGTGGGTGAATCAACAACAATTTCTTCGTCATCCATCATCATTCCGCCGATATCTTTTTCCTGGTCTTTAATGATGTCTTTAATTGCATATTCACCGCTTCTGAGTACAGGCAGATATTTTGTGTTTATATATGTTTCATAACTGAAATCTTTTATATATTCTTTGTCA
>JAZUJJ010000004.1:0-62377 GCA_045642725.1 Acutalibacteraceae bacterium | reverse complement strand
GTCGTTAAACAGCTTGTTGCCGTCTCTGTCAACAAATTCGGAGGTTTTTACCCAGTAGTCAAACGGAGTGAAATTATCCGATTTCCAGTCTTCCTCCGTTATGCCGTAATCGGCAATATCCGTCGGTTTTGAGTTTGTAAGGAATTTACAGAGATATTTGAATATTTCCTTGAAGGGATTATCACTGGTTTTTGCAGTACCTTTATTTATTCCATTATTACAACTTTTGCTTCCATTTACATTCAGTTCATAGTAATAAAACCAATCACCGGAAATATCAAAAATCGTTTTATTGGTTTTACTTTCCGGGTTGGGGATAAAAGTACGGCCGTCGGAAAGATCAATATATCTTGAAACGTATTTCTCAATTTCGTTCTTTTCTTTTTTCAGTCTTGCACGCTCGGCATCATCCGAAGTGGTATTGATTCTGTTTTCAAGCCCTCTTACGGAAGCAGTATAATAATTATAGAAATAATCATTTGCATCGGCTATGTTTTCAATTCTGACGAAATAATAAACAATAGCCTGACCGTTGCCGTAAGGCATAACAACGCGCTGAACCTCGGCATTATAATCGCTGTAGGTTCTCTTTTCTCTTTCGGGCAGAACCTCAAAGCCGGGAATTATGATTTCACTGTCAAGAACAACATCTCTGATATTATCGGGGTCATTCACAACAATGGGGTTTGATGTCAAAGGCTTTCCGGTATCTGTATATGTAAGAGAATCCTTGTCGATAAGGTATGCAGCCTGGTTTGCTCTGACAGATATTGATTCACCCATTTTAACATTGTTGCCGACAATAACACTCTGAAGTTCTTCGGAACCTTCAACAGCTTCCTGCTTTGTATAAGTACCGTTAATGAAGCTGTAACCGTAGAGGTTTATTTCTTCGGCACCGAGTATATCAAAGCCGGATTTCATACCGTTGAAAAGAATTGCCGATGAAGCATCCGGATTAAGTGTATCATCTCCGAAACCCGTATATTTTCCTCTGATGACTGCCGAACAGTTATATCCGTTAAAATCAAGGTCATCCGCAACAAAGGTATCACCTAAAAGCGAAATCTTTGATGAATCCTTAAGAACTATATCTCCGGCATAAAGAAGAGAAGTATTATTAAATGTTACTCTGTCATTATCACCGCTGTTGCCTCTTACGGTTATATCGTTTTTAACAACGGTTTTATACTGTGTATCATAACTGTCTTCCGGACCGTAACCGAAGCTGATGCTGCCGTCACCGAAGGTGTTGAGAGCAGACATATATGAATGACCGATAACCTTTGAGGCTATACCCGAATTGTTGTTGTCCTTAAGAGCTCCTCCGGCAATGAGAACATAATCTTCAATGTTGTTTGAACCCGTGTCGGTAATATCGGAAACAACATCGGGAATCGTAACAAGAATATCCGTTGTTATTGTGCTTGCTCTGCCTTCGTTTTCATAAGTAACGGTAATATCCTTAAAAGTAACACTTTCGATTAAATCCTCTTTGCCTTCCTCTGTGCTGTACTTGAATTCAACAGCAGGAATATATTTGCCGTCATAATGAACACCGACTTTATTTCCGCTCTGAACGGTGATTTCCTTGTCGGATTTTCCGTCCTCTGCTTTTACATTGACAGAAATATCACCCTCACGGCAATTCTTCACGAGACAGGCAATGGCATCGGGGTTATATGTTCCGTGCTTTGCATCTTCATCTATGGTGATAAGACTTATTTTTTTACCTTCGTTATCGGAAACTGACCAATCTTTTATACTTTCTCTGAAATTCTTTGAAAAATCAATCTGTGCCGCATTTGTTCCCGAACTGAACTGAGGAAGGGAGCTTTTAAGAGAATTTCCTATTGAATCAGACGCCACATCCTGCAAGCCCGTAAGAATTTCACCCATAGCAGTTTCGGCATCGTAGAAATTCTGTTTGCCCTTCCGGTCAGATGTTTTCATTTCAAAGCTCGAAAAAGAGGTCATAAGCAGCAAGCTGCCGAAAACGGAAAGGAACATTATTGCCACCATAACGGTAACAATACCGGAGCCTTTGTTATTCAGTTTAGTTCCGAGAATTTTTTTCATATATTCACCTTCCGTGATTAAACAAAAGAGAGTCATACCCCTTTTGCGTTATACTCACTGCTGTAAAATTTTACTTGCGCTGAATTTTGAAACCGGATCTCCGGCATCGACCTCACCGGGTTCGTAAAGCTCAATAATAACATCATAAAGTCTGTCGTTGGCGCCGTTATGAACCAGCGTACCCTGCTTTATGTTTTCACCGGCAAGCTCGAGAAGTCTGGGAAGAACCTGTTTGATTTCATATCTGACCTTAAGAGTTGCAAAAGCCTCTGTTTCTTCATTATAGATATTGACCTTTGCATTCGTAAGTATTGTTTCCGGTATCTGGTCTGCCGTTCCTCTGTTTACACGGTCAACATAGTCATTTGAATGGTACTCTGAAATCAGGCAGGAATAATTCTGGTCAAGCATGAGCTTTTTGGAAATGCTTCCGGCAGAATTATCAAGCAATTCACCGTTATTTGTAAAATCTGCCTTCATTTTTATGAGAATTATTCTTACGGGCAAATCGTCAAGATTCCAGACCTCAAATTGATCGCCGTAAGCATTCTTTTTTTGCTTTTCAACGGTTTTATACTGATATTCATCCGTGTAATACGGGTAATACATGAAATAAACCGTTACATATTCATCATTTGTCGGCATTTCAATACCGCCGGCAATAACAGCTTTTTCATTAATCGGGGTTATCGTTTCAACGGGATTTCCCGTACCGCGGTCGATGTGATCGCCGTAATAATTGCCCGAACTGATACCGGAATTATACTCATATGTATATGTCCAGGTAGTCGTTACATTGATTATATCGTTTTCATCTTTGGTAACATCAAGTCTGATTTTTCTTGTTTTACTGAGAATCTCTTTTGTTCCGAATTTTTCAGCAAATTCCGTATCTGCAATTTTATCGGGGTTTTCCGTCGGGTCATCAAACTGTTTATAAAATGTTCCGTCAGGTGTGGCATACTGAGCAATCTTTTTTGAGTTGATTTTATAAAAGCCGTCATCAACAACTATCGGTTCGCCGTCAACAACATATTCGCCGTCTTCGGTGTGACTTCTGAAGCTGACCTTTGCGTCAAAGGTTGACTGCCCGGCTTCAATGCCGCGGATAACCGCTGTTTTGCTTTCCGGGTCCCCGGTGAAATCGGCATCGGCAACATTAAGCATTGCTGCGGCATCACCCTGACCGCTGATAAAATCGGCATAGCTTACTGCTTCAACAACTTCCTGTATATTCTGTGCGGCGTCGGTGGCCTCGCTTATTCTTCTTGCCTTTTTCGTAACATTCATTGAGGTTACGAAGGCGTGAAGCAGAATGCTCGAAAGGACACCGAGTATCGCAACGGCAACAACAAGCTCAACAAGAGTCATACCCTTGTTATTGCCGGCTCGTCTGAAGGAGACCTCCGTTTTTCTTTTCAGTTTTTCAAACATATTTCAGCCTCCTGTCAGATTTCGGACGGTGAGATTTTAATTACTTTGAGCCGAAGGGATTAAGCTTTCCGAGAGCAACATCATATCCCTCTTCGCCGACATACTTATAGTCTTTGTACTCAATGAAATATTTGGAAAGATTGAACACTGCGCTGAGCTTTGCGGTTTCAGCATTGTAGGTAACGGAAACGGAATCAATGTAGGTATAATCCATTGACGGGTCGTAAATATACTCAATGTATTTCTTGAACTGCTGATAATTCAGATCCATGGTTGCCGTTGCCGAGGCACGGTAGCCGAAGACATCCCTGTACTTATCGCCGACATAGCTCTTGAACTCGGCTGTGGGTTCAACGGAATTGAAGCTTACGGCAGAGGTTTTGCTGCCGATGGTTTCATCAGCCTTGATGAGGCAAAGGAGGAAGTCTTCATCCTCAAAGCCCACGGGAAGGCGTGAAAGATACTGACCGATGTCAGCCTTTGCTTCGTTTGTGCCGCGTTCATATTTTTCGAGGTTATCATAGTAGCCTTTAAGCTCGCTGAGGTATTTCGTCTGAGTGTCAAGCTCGGTTGCGAGAGCCGTATTCTTTTCATTCAGCCTTGTAAAGCCGAGGAAATAAGAGGCAAGCAGAGCAACAAGACCGATACCTACGAGAATGTAGTTAAAGTCACGGGGGGAAAGCTTCTTCCCGCCGATTGACAAATCCTTAAGATCAATTTTCTTTGCCATTGTTTTCTCCTCCTTCTCTTATGCATCAACAGTGTCGTCGGCGGTTGTTGCTTCTGTCGTCGGCGGCTCTGTTTCGGGAACGGGGTAAGCACAGTTAACGGTGAAGGTAACAAGGCTTGCGCCGTTGTCGCCGCTTTCGCTCATTGCACTGACGGTGATAACATCAATTGATTCAAATGAACGAAGCTGTCTTATGGCCTCGGCAGCTTCCTTAAAGGAAGGAACCGTAATGTTAAGGCTCACGCTTTCCTCTGTGCAGGAGGCGGAGAGAAGATTGAGGTTTGAAGGCATCTTAGCTTCGAGCTCACCGAAGAAGGCAAGCAGATTTGCGTTATTGGTTATGGATGAATCAACAAAGCTCTCCATATCCTTTTTGCCGTTGGTGTAGCGGACATAGGCATCATATTTATCTTTTGCATACTCAAGCTCGGAGATTTCCGTTTCAACTTTTTTGAGTTTGCTCTTATTGACAAGATTTTTAACAAGGGGGAAGCCCACAAGCACAAGTGCAACTATAAGGCAGCCGGCAATGATGAAATAACCGAAGTTCTCATTGTTGACGACTTTCTTTGAGCCGCCGACCCTCTTTACATAATCGGAGGGAAGGAATGACATGGGAGCCATTCTTGCGCCGAGACAGCCGATGAAAACGGAGATGCTGCCGATGGAATTTGCAAGGCTCTGAATATCGGGAACCTCTTCAAGCCACTCTGTTTCAACTCCGACCGAGTCGGCAATCTTTTCTTTCAGACCCGCAAGGTGGCAGCAGCTACCCATGAGAACAACTCTGGTGATTTCCTTGTCGGCATATTTACCGCCGCGGAAGAAGTCAACGCTTCTTGCAAGGCTGCCCACAAGTCTGTCAAGGGAAGAAGAATACTCGGAAACATCCTCGGCAAGCTCGGGCTTTTCTGCGGAAACGCAAAGCTCATCAAGAGCCTTGAGGTAGTTTGATTCTTCCTCACCCTTTGCGGCAAGATATTCGCATATCATTTCATCGCCGCCGAAGGAGAGAGAACGCTGCATAAGCAGGTTGCCTTCCTCAGCAAAAATGACGGAGGAGGAATCGGCATCAACGGTCACATACATCGTGACGCCTTCACCCTTGATGCCTCTGAGCACCTGATACTGTGAATTGGCGCCGAAATCAAGGGCCTTGATGGCAAAGCCGACATAATCGGCAAGTGCGATATAGCTCTCAACAATGATGATGGGAACGGCAACAACAAGCACTCTGCACTCATCATCAACTCTTTCAAGAAGGAGTGAGTCAATGCTGTATTTTGAAACATCAACGGGGAAATACTCGGAAGCATTGGTTGTGACAATGCTCTTTATCTGCTCATCCTTGACAGCCGGAATTGAAATCTCACGGCTTGCGATTTTGGAGGAGGCTATTGAAAAGTAAACCTCGTTGGCGGTTATCTCTCTGTTTGAAAGCTCTTCTTTGATTTTGTCACCGAGAGTAATTTCGCTGACGATCTGACCGTCAACAACAGCTCCGTCGGGAGTGTCGAAAACGAAAGAATCGCTTATTGAAAAGGCTTTACCCTTCTTTTCGGAAACGCAGACCTTACACATACGCTTTCCGACTTCGATGTTCAAAACTTTAACAGCCATAATACACATCCTTCAACTCAACTGGATTTTTGACAAGAAACGGCTCGCGCCGAATATTTATTTATTACCGCAAAATTCACTTTCAAATTACGCGGAAATGCAGAATCCGGTCAATCGGGAGAACACTTTCCCTATTAACCGTGTTTATTATATTATAAAACAAGAAAAATATGTTGCTGAAAATGTTAACAATTTGTAAATTTTTTATTTTTGTTTCATTTTGGCAACAAAAATATAAAAAAGACGGTTATCCGACCTTTTTGAAAGGCTTTCAAACCGTCTTTATCATTATGAATTTCTGCGTTTATTCTGCTGAATAAACATTATTTTGAGTATTCAAGGGCTTCGCTTCTCTGGCCGTAAGCATTCTCGGCAAAGACCTTTATGCACCCGCCCTCAGGCAATTCAATAACGATTTTTACGGAAGACAGGCAGGGGTAAAGCCAGTAATTATTCTGCTTATAGGCACTCGAAACCTCATTGCCGTCCTTATCATAAGCAACGGCTCTGTAAAGGAAAACAGGCCATCCGTCCGTGCTCTCTGCGGCGGGAACAGTTACGGTAACATTCTTTCCGGCACCCGAAACCTTAAGACTTGCACCGTCAGCAAAAGCGGGAGCGGAGGAAGCATTTTCATTCTGCTCCGGGGTAAACTGTCTGCTGTTTACATCGGCAACATTTTCGAGAATATACTCACAGAGAAGTGTTTCGGAATAAACATCAAAGCCGCGCAGTCTGACCTTATTATCGGCACTGACCTCAACAATCCAGGCCTGTCCCGTCTTTTTGTTATCATCGGGATGAAGCCTTGAAACGCCGTCAACGGTGAATTCCATATAGTTTACCGAGCCTGTTCCGACAGCGGTGAAATCACCCTGCCAGATAGAACGCGGGTCGTTTACGGGGTAATGCGAATGTCCGCTGAAAAAGACGATCTGCGGATACTGTGAAAAAATCTCCTTATAAGTGGAATCACCCCACTCACCCTCGGCACTGCCGTAAACCGTGTTGAGAATATGCTCGTGGTGAGCAACGAAAATCGGCTTTGAAGGGTCATCCGCAGCGGCCTCGGCAAGCTGCTGTTTCATCCAGTCTATCTGATACTGTGAATAGCGTACATCAGGCTCCTTTGAGGTCGAAACACCGATAAAATGATAACCGTTGATAACATAATGCCAATCCGTATCAAGGCCCGTTATCTGTGAGAAAAAGCTCAGCGCATCCTTCTTCATAGTGGAACAGTCATGTGCCTGTGCCAGAAGTGCAAGCACCTGTGTTTCATCCTTTTTGCAGGAGTCAACCGTTGCTTTGAAAGCGTCAAACTGGTCTTTTCTGCCGTTGTCGGTCACATCTCCGCAGAACATTACGGCATCAAGTTTTTTGTAATTTTCATCTTGCTCTGCGTCACTGTAACCGAGAGAAAGAATCTTTTGTATGCGGCTGCATCTTTTATCCCCTGCGGCGTCAATATGAGTGTCGCTCATTACCATAAATCTGACAACGGGAACAAAACCGCTCTTATCCTCCGGTGCTTTGTATGAATTCAGCGGAGCAATGAGGCTCATAAAAAAGGTAAGAATCGAGATAAATATTGATGTAAAAGCTGTCATGATTATATCCTCAGTTCATCTTACTCATAAGTATATTCTTGATTTTTTCCTGCCTTGCGGCGGCGGATCCCTTGTCGGCACCCTTTACGGAGAAATACATTTTCAGCTTGGGTTCTGTGCCCGAGGGCCTTACTGCCGCCCAGGAACCGTCCTTGAAATTAAAGCGAAGAACATTCTCTTTGGGAAGGTCATCAATACCCTTTGAATAGTCAATAAGCTCATCAACATCATCAAAGAGAGATTTGCCCTCGCTTCTGAATATTTCCATGGAGCTCTTTATTTTTTCGGCTCCGTCTTTTCCTTTGAGCACAACGGTTTCAAGGCAATCAAAATAATAGCCGAATTCGGCATAAATACCGTTCAGGGCGTCAACGAGAGTTCTGCCGTTATTCTTATGCCATGCCGCCATTTCCGCAATAAGCATTGAGGAAGAAACGGCATCTTTATCTCTTGCATGGGTTCCGGCAAGATAGCCGTAGCTCTCTTCATAACCGAAAACATAGCTGTATTTGTTGTTTTCTTCCCACTGACAGATTTTTTCACCGATGTATTTGAAGCCCGTAAGAGTCTGAACGGAGGTGCAGCCGTATTTTTCGGCAATAACGGCACCGAGGGAGCTTGTAACAACGGTCTTTACGACAGCGGGATTTTCGCCGAGAGAATCTTTTCTGAATCTGAGCACGAAATCAACAAGAAGTGCGCCCGTCTGGTTGCCTGTAAGAAGCACGAATTCGCCGTTGTGCTTAACCGCAACGCCTACACGGTCACAGTCCGGGTCGGTACCGATAACAAGGTCGGCCCCGATTTCCTTTGCCTTTTCAATGGCAAGATTAAGGGCATCCTTTTCCTCGGGGTTGGGAGACCTGACGGTTGAGAAATTGCCGTCGGGAAGCTCCTGTTCCTTAACAACAGTAATATTTTTGCCTTCAAGTATTCTGCGAACGGGAATATTTCCGGTGCCGTGAAGAGGAGTATAAACAACGGAAAGCTCTGATTTTTCATCATAAAGACTGAGCTTTTTAACCTCTTCAAGGAAGGCGGAAAGTACATTTTCGCCCACATATTCAAGCTTATCGCCGCCGAGGCCGGCAACCTTAACGGCACCGACATCCTCAACCGCATTGACATACTTTATAAGCTCGTCGGCATCCCTGGGAACAAGCTGACAGCCCTTGCTGTCATAAACCTTGTAACCGTTGTATTCCTTGGGATTATGGCTTGCGGTTACAACAATGCCGGCATTGCATTTAAGGTATCTTACGGCAAAGGAAAGAACGGGAGTGGGCATAAGAGTTTCAAAAAGGAAAACCTTGATTCCGTTGGAAATAAGAACTCCGGCGGAAACCTCGGAGAAATATTTTGAATTATTTCTCGAATCGTAAGCAATGGCAACGGAAATATCATCCGTATATTTATCATTAAGGTAATCGGCAAGACCCTGAGTTGCCTTTGCGACGGTGTATTTATTCATTCTGTTGGGACCTGCGCCCATAATTCCGCGCATACCGCCCGTGCCGAACTCAAGAGCCTTGTAAAATCTGTCTTCAAGCTCCTTGGGGTCGGTGACTGCCTCAAGCTCTTTTTTGGTATCTCCGTCAAGAGAGCACCAATATTCAAATTCTGTCATAAAATTACCTCCCGGAAAAATTTATATATCAAGTGCTTTTCTCACAAGCTTTTCAAAGGATTCCTCAAAGCGTCTGTCATCCTCTGCCGTGCGCTTTTTCGGCCCCTTGAAATGATTTTTGCCGCTTGCCCTGCGAGCCTTTGCAGCAGCGGCACGCTGATTGAGCAAGCCGTCAATATTGTCTTTCGTAAACCACATTCCGCTCTGATGAATGCAGTAAGCTCCCCTGCCGAGAGCCATGGCGGCAACGCCGTAATCCTGAGTGATGACTATATCACCTGCGGCACAGAGATTGACAAGGGCAAAATCCACTGCATCTGCTCCTGCGCTTACGGTTTTTACCTCACTGTAATCGGAAAACATTATATGATTGGTGTCGCAGAGAAGAGTAACCGGAACCGAATATTTCTTTGCCGTTTTTTCTGCAATATGCACCACCGGACAGGCGTCGGCATCAATGAAAATCCTCAAAAAAATCACCTGATTGATTATATCATTGCCGCTGCGAAAAGTAAATAGTAAAAAGCGGGAAACGGCTTCAAAAGTCGCTTCCCTCATATATTATAAATTTTCAATCAGCTCTGCCAGCACATCGGGGTGCTCGGTCGTGATATTATCGGGATATGTTTTGAGAACGCATTTCATCTCACATTTTGTGTTGGGAGTCCAGAACGAAACAAGAACCCCGTTTTCTCTTGCGAGGTCAACGAAGAATTTGCTTGCATTGAGGAAATTGGAGTTGAGTCCGAGCGCTCCGGTTTCCTTGATTTTTGCAATAAGCGCAAGAGCGTCTTTTTCATTTTTGGCTTCACCGGGGGTAAGAAAATGATTGAGATAATAAGGAACGGCAGAAACCTCTTTTACGGTTTTTACCCATTTTTCATCAACGCCTGTGAAAAATGCTCTTTCTTTTATACCGTATTTATTGAGCAGCTTGTCAACGGCAGGCACATTGGCGATTGATTTAAGGTCAAGATTCATACGGCAGGACGGATGCGTTGCCACTATTGCAAAAGCTTCATCAAGGCTCTCGCCTTCATCGTCACCGGGCTCGGCTTTATGTATCATGACGGGAGTTCCGTCTTTTCTGAATGTAACATCAAATTCAACAATCTCTGCATCAAGGTCAACGGCTCTTTGTACCGAATGGATGGTATTGTCTTCTTCATCCATAAAGCCTGCGTGGAAAGTAATTGTAAAATCTTCGGGTAAAAAGCTTTTGTCAAATTTTTCGGAACAGTTTTTCAAAAACATCATTCTCGCCGCCTTATTCATTTTTTATGATTATAACACCGAAAAATTAATAAGTCCACAATTTTATTTGTTGACCGTAAGTAAAAACGGATATATAATTATCAAAAAATAAGGGAAGTGTTAATATGCTGCTTACGGACCCTGCCGTTTTTGCCGTCGGCAAAAGCTATCAGATAATCGTTACGACCAAATCACAGTCACTTGTCAGCGTAAAAATCGGAAACAGACTTTTTGTTGACGATTCCAACGGAATACTCCGCTCGGCCTCACGCACTCATAATATCGAGGTACCTCAATCACTGCTTGACAAAGAAAAATGCTACACGGTAATTGAAAAAGGAATAATCAGGCGTTTACCCTATTTCACACTGACAAGAACCGACAAGGAATATAAATACGATTTCAGACCCGTATCCGAAGAAAACCCGAAATGCTATCACATTGCCGATGCACACAATGTTACGGATCTGACAGTAAACGCCGCTCTTGCCTACGGTGATATCGACTTTCTCATTCTCAACGGTGACATTCCGGAGGACAGCGGAAGAACTTCAAATTTCAATACAATATTCAAAATTGCCGCCGATGTCACTCACGGCAATATCCCCGTGGTTTTTGCAAGAGGAAATCATGACCTGAGAGGAAACTGTGCCGAGCTTTTCGCCCAGTATGCCCCTGCGGAAAACGGGAAAACATATTATTCCTTCCGTCTCGGCAATATCTGGGGCATAATTCTTGACTGCGGTGAAGACAAGGACGATTCACACGCGGAATACGGTCACACCGTAGCCTGCCATCAGTTCAGAGAAAAAGAAACGGAATACATTAAAGGCATAATCAAAAAATCAAAAAGTGAATTTGATGCCCCCGGTGTAAAGACAAGACTTATCGTATGCCATTCACCGTTCACCCATAAGTTTGAAGCACCCTTTGATATCGAGCCGGAGATATTCGCAAAATGGGCGGCTCTGCTTAAAGAGGTAAAACCCGACCTCATGATATGCGGTCACACCCACAGGCTTAATATTTCCATGCCCGGCAGTGAATATGACACCTACGGTCAGCCCTGCCCCGTTGTCGTTGCCTCCGAGGTCATTGAGAAGCATAAGGATTTCACGGGTGCCGGCTTCATCTTCGGTGAAAAAGAAATAAACATCACTTTCACGAACGACAAGGGCAAAACCGTCAGAGAAGCCCGGCTGGAGAAAAACCATGGATAAGATTCTTAAAGATTTTACTTCCCGTTTCACAACGGCAACCTTCGGTGCCTCCGGCAATCAATATGCCTTCACCTCTGACGGTAAGGAGCATACGGGAATTATATGGTACAAGTTCTGCCGCTCGGGAGAATATGACTTTTCCCTGCTCTATTCAAACACAATGGATTCCACCTTCGGCAACGGCAGTGAATCCGTGTGCAATTTTGTCTGTGATAACTGGGAAATTCTGAGCCTTTCGACCGCCTTTTCCGAAAAAATACAAGACCCCGCCCGTCTTGATTTCACACAGCTTTTCTTTGACGGAAAGCCAGGTAAAAAAATAGGTGCGGAGGATGTTTTCTTTAATACCGACCCCGTTAAAATCAAGTCGGTAAAGGATGAATTCATCTGCATAAAAATCACATTCAGGGGCAGCAGGATTCCTTGCCACGAGGAAAGCATTCTTTCATCTTTTCTGATTGAAAACGGCGAGCTTGTTTCATCAAAGCGGCTTCCCTTTCCGTCAATGCTCGGCATTGACGCTCACGCCGCAAAAAGGCTCTGTTTTCTCGGCGATTCAATCACTCAGGGTATAGGTGTTCCCGTTGATTCATATAAGCATTATACGGCTCTTATAAGCGAAAAGCTGCCGCCCTGCATTGCCTGCTGGGACCTGGGTCTCGGCTACGCAAGGGCAAACGATGCCGCCACCAACGGAGTATGGCTCAGCAAGGTAAAAACAAACACTCATGCGGTCATCTGCCTCGGCGTAAATGACATAAACCAGGGTTACGGAGCCGACGCCGTAATATCCGCCCTCGACAAAACAGTTGACGCTCTCAAATCAGCAGGGCTCAAGGTGCTTGTTCAGACCGTTCCACCCTTTGACTATAATCCGGAGAACAAGCAGAAGTGGCTGAAAATAAACAACCATATCAAGACGGTTTCCGCAGAAAAAGCCGATATGATATTTGACTGTGTTCCCGTTCTTGGCTGTGGTGATGACCTGAGAACGGCAAAGTTCGGCGGTCATCCCGGTGAAGAGGGCTGCAGGCTCTGGGCAGATGCTTTGTACCCTGAAATCGAAAAATTTCTTAAACTTTAATATTCAAAAGATGCGGACCCGTTGTGAGTCCGCATCTTTTAATTTTAATTCTTATTGTAAAGCTTATCAATATCCGAAAGCTTTATTCTCTTTGAAACGACATAGGTTTTTCTGCTTCCGTCTTCGTTAAGCTCACCGAATCTTCCGTAGGTTGCGGTAACAACAGTGCCGTCATCAAGCACAACATGGCCGCAGTAGCCCGTATCCGCATCGGCGTTCACGGCGGGCTGTGTCTGACCGTCAAGATAGGTATGAGCAAGCTTAAGACGATACTGACCTTCTCTGCCGTTTTTCAGGTCATCAAAGGTGCCTATCCATGCCGCCCAGCCCTCACTGAACCAGTTATAACGGCTGTCAGGGGCATATTTCTTCATCTTGTCATAATCTCTCTCAATGGAACGGAAATCAATGAAAAGACGGCCGTCGGGCAGATAATCCGCCTTGTGTCTTTCACCGTTGAGAGCAGACGGAGCCAATACGGGCTCAGACCAGGTTTTTCCCTCATCCTCAGAGAAAATGAGCAGTGAATTATAAAGCTTGCTGTTGCTTCTTGTTATTAGGCAAAGCTCATCACCCTTGCCGCCGTCGGAGCGTACGCACTCTACCTCACAGATATTCGCTTTTATTTCAAGCTCTCTGTATTCTGTGAGATAAGGCTCGGGCTTTGACCAGTGCATCCTGCCGTTTTCAAACGAAAGCACCGTCTTATAATTCACAAAGCTTCCATCATGAAAAAGGCCCATCCATTTATCAACAAATTTTCCGTTTTCCTTAAGTCTTGTTAGTGAAGCAAGGGCAACTATCGTAATATATTCATAGCCCTCGTTTCTGCCGTAGAAAAGCTCAAATTCGCTCCAGCTTTTACCCTCATCGCAGGAAAGAGAGCAGTTGAATCCGCCTGTGGTTTCAACGCCGTCATGCCAATCGGGATTACCGCAGACAAGAAGCAGCTTGTCGGGTGTTCCGTCTGAAAATTCAAGTCTGTATATTGTCGGGGTTTCTCTTGAATTTTTCCATGACACGGGCATATTTTCAATCCTGTCCGGATAGGTCAGACCGCCGTCGTGGCTTATTTTACTTCTTACCGCACCCTTACCGTGACCCGAGGGGAAAACGGTCAGAATATCACCGTTTTTAAGCAGTACGGAATCGGGATGACCGAGATAGCCGAGCTCATCATCAACAACATTGTGGGTAAATAAATATTTCAGCTCGTCAGGGCAGTTTTCCGGCTCTTCATCAAGAGCAATGCGGGGTATGGAATAATCCCCCGCACCGTTATCAAAAAGTTCTTTTTTATATTCAATCATCGGTCTTATCTCAGCTCCTTAAGCACCTCATAAGCCTCACGCACATCAGCATCGAAATCAATGACATCCGCTTCAACGGAGCACTGTTCAACGCCTGCGGCTTTAAGGGGTGCAAAGAAAGCATTCTGGTCGAATTTATCGTTTTTCTTCGGATATGTTCTCTTTTTGCCCGTGGATTCATCGGGACACGGGTTTGAGGTATGGCCGTGAACGAGCCAGCCCTTGTAGCTGCCCAGCGAGTCAAGCGGCTCACCGACGGAATCCATGTGTTTGACATCCGCAAGCACCTTTACATAGGGAGAGGCAACCTTTTTGGCTATTTCAACGCCCTGTTCAACGGTATTTATAACATTGCATTCCTCATGGCGAAGGGGCTCAATGGCAATGCAGATTTTATATTTTTCCGCATATCCTGCAACAATATTCTTAAGGAAATCAACAATTTCGGCTCTTGTGCCTTCAAGGGTCATTTCCTCATCATCGGTCATTTTTCTTGCACCGGATGAACCGAAAACGATGTATTTCATCCCGAGATACGATGCTCTTTCGAAAAGCTTGTCAAGATATTCCCTTATGGCTTTTTCGTCCTTTTTTCTGCCTACTACTCTCATACCCATAAAGCAGTTTGCGGCAACAACGGGAATACCGATATTTTTAAGAGCCTCAAGCTCATCTTCCGAGGCTTTGACTATATCCTGACAGTGGGATTCAATGAAATCAAAGCCGACTTCCTTAGCCAGACGGGCTCTTTCGATATTCGTTCCCACACATACACCTATTTTCATATTCTGTTCTCCTTTGCCTTTCTTAACATTTCTCTTGCACTTTCAAGCTGTAATTCGGTAATACCGGTTCCTGCGGTAATGCGGGCGATTTCCCCTGCCCTGCCGTCATCATCAAGCTTTGTTACAGCCGTAAAGGTTTTGCCGTCTCTGACAGACTTGCTGACCTTAAGATGAACATCAGCCTGAGCCGCTATTCTTGAAAGATGAGTTACGCATATGACCTGTTTTCCTCTTGACACGCTGTCAAGCTTAAGGGCTATTTTCTCTGCCGCAGACCCGCTTACGCCGGCATCAATTTCATCAAAAATCATCGTACCCACCGGGTCTTTGTCCGTGAGTACATTTTTTATTGCAAGCATTATTCTCGAAAGCTCACCGCCGGAGGCGATTTTTGAAATCGGGCCCGGTTCCTGCCCCGGATTTGCGCTGATGAGAAATTCCATGCTTTCCGCTCCCTTTGAGGTCATGGCCGTGGGAGTAAAACCGACCTTAAAGCGCACATAAGGCATATCAAGAAAAGCAAGCTCCCGAGTTACTCTTTTTTCAAAGACGGCGGCGGCTTTTTCTCTTGTTTCGGTAAGCTTTGCGGCAAGCAGCTTCACCCGGTCACTCAGTTCATAAAGCCTGCTTTCAAGTGATGCGATTTTTTCGTCACAGGAACCTATTCTGTTCTTTTCGTCAACGGCTTTTTCGAGAGTGTCGAGAATATCCTTTTCGGTCTTGCCGTATTTCATGGAAAGACGGTAAATAAGGTCAAGTCTGTCGTCTATTTCCGTAAGTCTCTGAGGTGAATATGTAAATCTGTCGCCGAGGGAGCGTACCGCGGCGGTATATTCACCGATTTCAAAAGCCGCATTTCTTACGGATTTTGCGGTTTCGGAGGCTTCGTCGTAGTATTTTGCCGCGTTTTCAAGCTCAGCGGCACACTCGGCAAGGGCTTCGGCTATACCGCCGTCACCGCCGAGATATGAATATGCTTTATCAAGGCTCTTACGAACCTTAACGCTGTTCTGAAGCAGATTTTTTTCTTTGTTAAGCTCTTCGGTCTCGCCGTCTCTTATGTCCGCACGGCTTATTTCGTCAATGAGATAATTCAGATAATCAAGTCTTGCGACGGTTTCATCCCTTGTGTCATAAAGAGAATCCAGCTCTTTTTTTACCTTTACGAGAGATGAAAAAGTTTCTCTGTATTCACGGCGCAGTTCTTCATTTTCCGCAAGGCTGTCAATAAAGCCTCCGTGTTTATCGGGGGAAAGCAGAGCCTGACTGTCATGCTGACCGTGAATGTTTATGAGCCCCGTTCCGAGCTCCTTAAGCTTTCCTACGGTAACGGGCCAGCCGTTGACACGGCAGGTGTTTTTTCCGGACAGACTTATGGAGCGGAAAACCGTAAGAGTCGAATCCTCGGTTTTCTCAATTCCCATGGAATCAAGCAGAGCTTCCGCCGCAGAATCAATATCCGTAAAAACCGCCGTTACCTTTGCCGAATCGGCTCCGCTGCGCACAAGCTCCTTTGAAGTTCTTTCACCGAGAATGGCATTTATGGAGTCAATGACTATGGATTTACCGGCACCTGTTTCACCCGTCAGCACATTAAGTCCGCCGCCGAAATTTATGCAGGCACTTTCGATAACGGCTATATTTTCAATTTCAAGGACGGATAACATAGTATATCCCCTGTTTCTTTATTTGATAACATCCTGAATGGTAAGACGGGTTTTTGCGGCAACATCATCATTGCGGCAAAGCACAAAAATCGTATCATCTCCGGCAAGAGTGCCTACGATTCCGTCCCAGTGCATGGCATCAAGAGCGGCACAGGCGGCATTGGCCATACCTGTATAGCACTTGATAACAACCATATTTCCCGCAAAATCGGTTGAAATTACGCTGTGTGAAAATACACTTTTGTATTTTCCAGTAAGCTCTCCGCCGTTGCCCTTGTCAACGGTATAGCATGATCTGCCGAGCTCATCGGGCTTTTTGACAAGACGCAGGTCCTTTATGTCACGGGAAATCGTAGCCTGGGTTGTTTCATAGCCGTCGGCATTGAGCTTTTCAAGAAGCTCTGTCTGTGTTGTGATGCAGTTTGATTCTATTATTCTGAGTATTGCCTCATGTCTGCTTTTCTTCAAAGTTATCTTCCTTTCATCTGCGCTGAGCAAGCTTTTTGTAAAGTATGTCAATAAAGCTGTCCGATTTTATTCTTATGAAATCGGCGGTGAAATCCGCACTGGATATTTCAACACGGCAATCCCCCGCAACGGGCACGGGTGAAGCGCCGTCATTTGAACAAAAGAGATTAACGCCCTCGCCGGAGGTTATGCTGATAACATCATCCGGCTTGAAAAGAATTGAACGCGCAACAAGAGAATGGGGACAAACGGGAGTAAAAATAATGCTTTCAAGCTCAGGGTCAACAACGGGGCCGCCTGCGGAAAGGGAATAAGCCGTTGAGCCCGTCGGGGTCGCAACGATTATTCCGTCGCAGAGATAACCGTTGAAGGTGCTGCCGTTAAGAGCCGCATCAATGGTTGACATCCTCTGCTTTTCCTCGTTGGTAACAAGACACTCATTAAGACAGTAATCGGAGAAAAGCTCTTCATCCCCTCTGAGAACGGTTGTTTTCAGCATAAGTCTTTTATCGAGCTGATATTCCCCGTCTATAAGTCTTGAAAGCAGGCCGAGCTCGTCATTTTCAAGCCCTGCCATAAAGGCAAGTCTGCCCGAATTTACACCGAGAACGGGCTTTCTGTATTTCACCGCCCGTTTTGCGGCGTGTATTATGGAGCCGTCGCCGCCAACGGCGATTACGGCATCACATTCCTTCAGAGCTTCGTCCTCCTCTGCAAAAACCGCACCGGACCCGGCAAAAGTTTCCTCATAATCCGGTGAAAGGAAAAACGGAGCATCAAGTGCTCTGAGCTGAGCACATATTCCGGCAGTCACCTTGGGACTGTCATTTCTTGTCATATTGGGAAGTAAAGTTATTTTCAAGCTTACACCCCCTTATTTATCAAGAGAAGCGTGAGAAAGCTCCACAAGCTCGTGAACACTGCCCTGCCACGGCTGAGGCTCCTGCGACGTTTTTCCGATATACATAAGATATTCGATATTGCCCTCGGGGCCTTTTATCGGTGAAAAATCAACGCCGAAAACATCAAAGCCCGAGCGCACGGCAAAA
This sequence comes from Acutalibacteraceae bacterium, assembly GCA_045642725.1. GTDB lineage: Bacteria > Bacillota > Clostridia > Oscillospirales > Acutalibacteraceae > CAG-177. The sequence continues at coordinate 44,440 of JAZUJJ010000004.1, read as the reverse complement.
TCCGTTATCTCGGCAACAACATTTTCGTGAACGCTTTTATCCCTGACGACACCCTTTTTGCCTATGTTTTCTCTTCCCGCCTCAAACTGCGGCTTGATAAGGCAGACAGCTCTGCCGTCATCGCCGAGCAGCTCCCTCATAACAGGAAGAATGATTTTAAGGGAAATAAATGAAACATCAACGGATGCAAAATCAATCACATCCGGCACCTGCTCACGGGTAACATAACGGAAATTCGTTCTTTCAAGGTTTACGACCCTTTCGTCAGTACGCAGTTTCCAGGCAAGCTGGCCGTAACCCACATCAATGGAATAGACCTTGACCGCTCCGTTCATAAGCATACAGTCCGTGAAGCCTCCGGTGGAAGCGCCTATATCCATACATATTTTTCCGTCAAGGGAAAGCTCAAAGGATTTCATTGCCTTTTCAAGCTTATACCCTCCGCGGCTGACATAGGGATTTCCTGCGCCTCTGACCTCAATAACATCGTCGGGTGTAACGGTATTTCCGCTCTTAAGAGCCTTGACTCCGTTGACATATACAACGCCCGCCATAATCAGGGCCTTTGCTTTTTCTCTTGTTTCGGCATAGCCGCCCTCAAAAACGGCAATGTCAAGTCGAACCTTGTCACTCATTTTGTGACCTCTTTTTCAGTAATTTCAGCTATTGATGCGGAATCAAGATGATATTTTTTCATAAGGCTTTTTACACTTGCGTGAGGAACAAATTCATCCTCAACACCGATAAGGACATAATCTGCCTTTATGCCCTTGCGGAGCATTTCACTGCCGAATTTTTCACCTGTTCCGCCGCCGGTCATACCTTCCTCAAAGAAAAGCACATGACCGCAGTTTTTAATATATTCATAAGCCTCTTCGGGAATCGGCTTAATGCGGTTTATTTTAAGAAGCTTTACGCCGAGGCCCTTCTGTGAAAGAACGGATAAAGCCTCATAAGCCTCAAAGAAAACTCTGCCGTAGGTTACGATTGCGGCAGAGGCGTCTGCTTCTCCGAAAAGCTCGCAGTCGTCATCCGTGCAAATCATATTGCCGTATTCCGGCATTTTTCCTCTCGGGTATCTCACCACCACAAGGCCGTCATCTTTATAAAAAGCATTGTAAAGCGAATGCCTTATACCCATATAGGTGGCGGGAGAATAAACGGTTGTGTTCGGTAAGGATTGCAGAAGAGAAACATCAAAAACGCCCTGATGAGTTTCTCCGTCTTCACCGACAAAGCCTGCTCTGTCAACGCACACGACAATTTTCTTTCTTTGCAGAGCGCCGTCATGAATAAGCTGGTCGGCACAGCGCTGAAGAAAAGTTGAATAAAGAGTATAGACGGGAAGCATTCCGTCAACGGAAAGACCGGAGCAGAATGTAAGGCCGTGCTCCTCCGCAATACCCACATCAAATGCGCGTTCCGGATAAGTTCTGAAAAAGTCACTGAGGCCCGTACCCAAAGACATAGCCGCAGTGACGGCACATATCCGCTTATCCTTTGCGGCGAATTCAAGCATGGCATCCCCGAAGGCGGATGAATAGCTCTTTGCTTTGTTTTTCGATTCACCCGTGCTGACATCAAATTCGGAAACACCGTGATACCGTGAAGGTGCTTTTTCCGCAAAATCATAGCCCTTGCCCTTGACTGTGTTTATATGAAGCACAACGGGTCTTTCAAGCATTTTTGCGGAATCCATTGCCTCGCATAGCTTGGAAATATCGTGACCGTCAATGGGCCCGATGTAACGGAAGCCCAGGTCTTCAAAGAAAGAGCTTTTATATATCAATGATTTGGCAAGGGTTTTCAGCCTGAAAAGGAAGTTCGACAATCCCCTGCCGATAAGCGGTATTTTATTGAGAGTTTTTTCAGTATTCGCCTTGAAGCGGTAATACTCCGGCTTTGAACGCACAACGGCAAGATACCTTGCCATGGCACCGACATTTTTGCTTATGGACATTTCATTGTCATTGAGAATAACTATAAGACGCCCGTTCATGGCCCCGGCGTGATTAAGTGCCTCATAAGCCATACCGTTTCCGAAGGAGCCGTCACCGATAACTGCAACCGCATAGTTTTTAGAACCTTTGAGAGCGTTGGCGGCGGCTATTCCGGCAGTCCTTGAAACGGAAGTACCTGCGTGCCCCTCATAAGAAGAGTCGTGTATGCTTTCGTCGGGTCTCGTAAAGCCCGAAATACCGTTTTCCGTTCTCAGGGTGTCAAAGCAGTCAAATCTGCCCGTAAGCATTTTATGAGTGTAAGCCTGATGGCTCACATCCCATATTATTTTATCCTCGGGAGTTGTAAAGGAGCGGTGAAGAGCAACCGTCAGCTCGACCGTACCGAGATTTGAGGCAAGATGACCTCCGTTTACGGAAACGGTTTCAATAAGCTTTGTACGGATTTCTCCGCAAAGCTCATCAAGCCTGTCTTCATCAAGAGCCTTTACATCAGCGGGACTTTTAATATTTTTCAGTAAAGGATAATTTTCATTCATAAAATCACTTTTTCCTTGCAGATAACTCTGTCGCAAGCTGTCTGAGAAAATCGGCTTCGTCACCGAAAACATCAAGAGCGTTCAGCGCCTTTTCGGTAAGTGAGGCAACAAGAGCCTTTGACCCGTCAAGCCCGAGTAAAGAAACATAAGTTGATTTCTGATTTTCGCTGTCACTGCCGACGGGCTTTCCGAGAGTTTCGGTGTCACCCGTAACATCAAGAATATCATCCACAATCTGAAAAGCAAGGCCGATGCAGTCACAATATTCGCAGGCGGCTTTCCTTTGCTTTTCATCCGCATTTCCGGCAATACAGCCGAGCATGGCCGCCGCACGGATAAGCTCACCCGTTTTCAGAGCATCCGTTGCACGGACGGTATCAAGCGAAACGGTTTTATTTTCATTTTCAAGGTCCATAACCTGACCTGCAATCATTCCGCTGCAGCCCGCCGCTTTTGAAAGAGTAAGCACGGCTTCGCATTTTTTCTCTGCGGTTGTATCGGCTTTGGCAAGAATTTCGAAAGCAAGGGTCAGAAGACCGTCACCCGCAAGCAGTGCATCGGCGTAACCGTAAACCACATGGTTTGAAGGCTTGCCTCTGCGGATGTCATCATCATCCATGCAGGGAAGGTCATCATGTATAAGAGAATATGTATGTATCATCTCAACCGCGAGGGCAAAGGGCAGAGCCTTTTTTGCATCTCCGCAGCAGAGTCTGCAGAATTCAAGAGCAAGCACGGGTCTTATACGCTTGCCGCCGTTTGAGAGTGAATAACCCATGGCATCAAGCATTCTGTCAAGCCCCGATGAGCCTCTTCCGCTGAAATTATCGGCGGAAAGTGCCTTTTTTGCATATTCATCAAATTCTTTGACATAACCGCCGAGAACGGCAGAAAAATCATTCATCGTTTTCTTCACCTAATTTCATTACAGCGGTCTGTGCCGTTTCAAGTGCCTTTGAACATTTTGCGGCAAGCTTTGTTCCCTCCGAATAAAGCTTAACCATTTCATCAAGAGGAAGCTCCCCTTTTTCAAGAACAGCGGTAATTTCTTCAAGGCGTGCGACAGCCTTTTCGTAATTCAGTTTTTCCATTTTTCAAGCACCTCGCATCTGACCGAGCCTTTATTAAGGCGCACTTCTATTTCATCACCCTTACCGAGAAGAGCGGCATCACTTATATTCACACCGTCTTTTGTGACGATGCCGTAGCCTCTTGCAAGAATTTTGAGAGGGCTGACGGAATCAAGCTTAACGGTAAGCTCACCGAGCCGTGAACCTGCAAGAATAAGATATTTCTTTGCCGCCGCCTCCATTGCCGCCGAGGCGGAATCACAGCGGAGCATCATATTTTCAATATAGTTTTTCGGGCTGTTTTTTTCGAGAGAGGCTTTAAGAGAATCAAGCTTTGCCTCTTCGTATGACAGCCTCCGGTTTACACTTGAAGCAAGACTTCTTTTGCAGGAAAGTACACCTGCATAAAGCTCTCTTGCGTCGGGAACGGCAAGCTCTGCCGCCGCAGAGGGCGTGGGAGCTCTCAGGTCGGCAACAAAATCACAGATTGTAAAATCCGTTTCGTGGCCTACGGCGGAAATATCGGGTATTTCACTTTCAAAAACCGCTCTCGCCACAATTTCTTCGTTGAATGCCCACAGGTCTTCTATGGAGCCTCCGCCTCTGCCGACAATAAGCACATCCGCACCCTTAAGGCTGTTGAAGCGGTGTATGGCATCGGCAATCTGAGGTGCCGCAAGCTCACCCTGCACGGCAACGGGGCAGAGAACTATATCCGCCAAAGGATAACGGCGGGAAATCACATTGATTATATCTCTCACCGCAGCTCCCGTTTCGGAGGTAACGACACCGACCCTTTGAGGAAATGCGGGAATTTCTTTTTTGTGTGAAGCATCAAAAAGGCCCTGAGAGGCAAGCTTTTTCTTAAGCTGTTCAAAGGCAAGGGCAAGAGCACCAGTACCGTCGGGCTGCATATCGTCAATATAAAGCTGATAATCACCCGTTGCCTCATAAAGTGAAACCCGGCCTCTGATAATGACGCTCATGGAATCCTCCGGCAGAAATTTCAGACGCTGATTTGCACTTTTGAACATTACGGCTTTAACGGCGGCTTTTTCGTCCTTGACGGTCATATACCAGTGACCGCTGCCGTAATGATTTTTGAAATTTGATATTTCGCCCTTAACAAAAACATTCTGCAGGTTCATATCCTGCTCGATGATTGATTTTACATATCTGTTAAGAGCGGAAACGGTCAGCACAACACCTGTCGGCATTATTTAAGCCCCCGTAAATATGCAAGGATTGCCGTTCCCGCCGCATTGTCGCAGGAAAACTCAGGGGCGGCAAACTCCGCATTGAATTTTGAAGAAAGTCTTTCTTTTATAATGACATCGGACATAACGCCGCCGGCATAAACCACGGGAAGCTCACCGCATTTTTCAAGGGCGTATTCCGTCATTTTCTCTATGGTTTTGCCTGCAAAGTCAAGGCAGAAACGGGCTGTATTTTCTTTACTCTCACCGGAAGCAAGCATTTTCGCCGTGAGATTTTCAAGCCCGGAAAGTGAGCAGGAGCCGTCTTTGACGCAGATTTTCGGATTATATGTCTTATCGCAGGCATGAGCAAGCTTTTCAAGCTCTTTTCCGCAGGGAAAAGCAAGGCCCATCATCACTCCGGCTCTGTCAACAGCCTGGCCGCAGTTAAGGTCAAGGGTTTTTCCGATTATTTCGGCTTTGAATATTCTTTCACTGTCGGGAGTAACCAGAAGTGCTTCGGTTGTTCCCCCCGAAACATGAAAGGCAATGAATTTCTCACTGACAAGGTCCATACGCCCCGAGGAATAAAGTGCGGCGGCAATATGACCGGACTGATGTGAAAAGCCGTAAACGGGTCTGCCCGCAACGCTTGCTATACTCCGGGCACAGTTTATGCCGACGGTAAAACAGGGCATATATGAGCCCTCGGCATCCCTCGGCTTTTCCGAAACACCGATAATATCGGGAACTGTATTGACCTCATCGGTCAGATCTTCAATCAGCGGATAAAGCTGCTGAGTGTGAAAGAAAACGGCATCACTCTGACGAAGACCTTTTTCACCCTGCTTTACGGGAAGCAGTTTTTTTCGCTGAATTATCCTGCTGCTTTCACTGTCATAAAAGGCGCAGGAGGTTGTATAATTGCTTGTATCTATACCGAGTGTCAGCATTTTACGCTTCTTCCCTTGCATAAGCTCCGAGAACACCGTTTACAAACTGATACTCTTCATCGGATGCATATTTTTTGCAAATCTCCACAGCCTCGTTAATTGAAACGGCAGTGGGTGTTTTTTCAAAATATCTGATTTCACAGATAGTCATTCTGAGAATGGCAAGAGAAACCCTGCTGATTCTCGAAAAATTACGGCTCTTTGAATATTTTGAAATAAATTCATCAATTACGGGAAGCTTATTGCAGGTTTCCGTGAAAAGCTTTACGGAATAATCGGTTTCCGTTATGGCCTCACACTCGACCGCAAGCTCGATTATTTTTTCACAGTCACATTCTTCATTGAAGGATTTTTCAAACAAAAGAATAAATGCCTGTTCTCTTTCCTGTGAAGTAGTCAGCTTTGATGACATAAGTCTGTCTCCTTAAAAAACGAATACTCTGAATGATATTGCCGATTTTTATACATAGTATATTATAGCATTGCAGCGAATATTATGCAAGATTTTTTTGTATATTCACATAAATATGCACTCCGGTACAATTTTGTAAAAATAAATTTGTGTTTTTTGATTTTTCTTCTTTATTTTCGTGTCTATATATTGTATAATAAGCGGTAATAAATCGATGGGAGATACAACATTATGTTTGAGATAGATGAATTACTGAAAAAAGTCAAAAGGGTCCATTTCATCGGTATCGGCGGCTCCGGTATGTGCCCCCTTGCCGAAATTCTTCACAAAAAGGGCTATGAGCTCAGCGGCTCCGACAATAACGAAACCGACACCCTTGCAAGAATACGCTCCATGGGCATACCCGTTACCCTCGGTCAGAAGGCTGAAAACATTGAGGGTGCGGAAATGATTATATACACGGCTGCCCTGCTTAAGGACAACCCCGAGCTTGTGGCGGCAAAAGCCTCCGGAATACCCACTTTTGAGAGAAGCAAGCTTCTCGGAGCCGTAACGAGAATGTACCCCAACAGTATCTGCATCTGCGGCACTCACGGCAAAACCACCTCCTGCTCCATGCTGACCCAGATTCTCATTGAAGCCGAAAAAGACCCCACGGCAGTTATCGGCGGCAAGCTTCCGCTGACGGGAACAAACGGAATCGTCGGTCACAGTGAGCACATGGTCTGTGAATCCTGCGAATTTGTCGATACATTCCTCGACCTTTCTCCCGATGTGGCGGTTGTTCTCAATGTTGACGAAGACCACCTTGATTATTTCAAGACCTTCGAAAATCTTAAAAATTCCTTCAAAAAGTTTCTTTCAATGGCAACCAAGGTCATTGTTTTCAACGGCGACGATGCAGAAACCGTTGAATGTGTCAGTGAAGCGGCAAAGCTTTCCGGCAAGCCCGTTATTTCCTTCGGCCTCAGTGAAAGCAATGACTGGCGTGCCGAAAACATTGAAAGCGAAAATGAATATTTTTCCTTTGATGTGATTTTTAAGGGCGATAACCTCGGCAGAGTTGTTCTTTCCGTTCCCGGCAGACACAATGTTTACAATGCACTTGCCGTCATTGCCTCTGCCGTATATTCCGGTGTGGATTTTGAACAGTGCATAAACGGAATAGCCGATTTCCACGGCGCAGGAAGACGCTTTGAAAAGCTCGCCGAAATCAACGGCATAACAATTCTTGACGATTACGCTCACCACCCCCTTGAGCTTGAAGTAACTCTCAACACTGCAATGAATATGGGCTTCAATAATGTATATGCCGTTTTTCAGCCCTTCACATATTCAAGAACAGCCATGCTGTTTGACGATTTTGTCAGAGTTCTTAAAATACCCGATCACTGTGTCATGACGGAGATAATGGGTTCAAGAGAAAGAAACACTTACAACATATACACCTCACAGCTTGCGGAAAAAATTCCCGGCAGCGTATGGTTCAACACCTTTGAAGAGGTTGCGGCCTATACCGTTGAGCATGCGAAGCCCGGCGACTGCATCATAACTCTCGGCTGCGGAGATATTTACAAGGCAGCCAAGATAATGATAAAGCTACTTAACAATCAGTAAAGATTTTCACAAAGGAGAGAAATACCGTCAATGAAGTACACTGTCAACAAAACAAATTTCAAAGACTTCTCCGTTTTTGAGGTCAACAAGCTTCCCGGCAGAGCTTACATCATCCCCTATTCAGACAAGGCCGCACTTGCAAAAACGCCCTTCAAGAAAGAGCGTTCATCCTCAGACCTTGTCAGACTTCTTTCGGGTCAGTGGGATTTTCATTATTATGCCTCAAACGCCGACCTGCCCGACAAAATCGACACAGACAAGCTGGCTTTTGATAAAATAACCGTTCCCTGCACCTGGCAGAGAACAGGCTATGATTCACCCGCTTACATAAACTGCCCCTATCCCTTTGATGATGTTCCTCCCCATGTTCCCGAGGAACAGCCCGTGGCAGTTTACAGAAAGAAATTTGACATTGAAAACAAAAAGGCCGCATACATTCTTTCCTTCCTCGGTGTCATTCCCTGCATTGACCTTTATGTAAACGGAAAATTCGTCGGCTACAGTGAGGGTGCTCACAACACAGCCGAATTTGATATTACCGCTTTCGTAAAAAAAGGCGAAAACGAAATTTTTGCCGTTGTTCACAAATGGTCAACGGGTACCTTCCTTGAATGTCAGGATATGTTCCGCGAAAACGGAATTTTCAGAGATGTTCTTCTTTACGAAATGCCCACATCTTACGCAAATGATATTTATTACAAGACAAAGGAAACCTCAAAGGGCTTTGACCTCAACGTTTTCTTTACCGTCGGCGGTAAAAACGACGGTGTAAAGGCAAGCGTCGTTCTTCTTGACGGCAAAAAGGAAATTGCCTGCGCCGAAGCTCAGGCAGAGGACGGAGTTATTTCATTCAAAAACCTTAAAGTTCAGTCCTGGAATGCCGAGGTTCCCAAGCTCTACACGGCTTTCTTCACCCTCTCCGACAAAAAGGGCGAGATTATGACGGTGCGTAATTTTGTCGGCTTCAAGACGGTAAAAATCAAAAAGGATATTTTCACCGTAAACGGCAAAGCAATAAAAATAAAGGGTGTCAACCACCACGATACCCATTACACCAAGGGCTACGCCATGGGCTTTGATGACATTGAAAAAGACATCAGACTCATGAAATCCCTCAATGTAAACGGTGTTCGTACCTCCCACTATCCTCCCGATGCTCAGTTCCTTGTTCTGTGTGACATTTACGGTCTTTATGTAATTGACGAAGCCGACATTGAAACCCACGGCTGCGGCTGTGACCCTCACAACAACATCAACCTTATCAGCCATGACCTGAAATGGGCTCCCCGCTATGTTGACAGAGTAAAGAGAATGTATATGCGTGACAGAAGCCGTGCTTCCGTAATCATGTGGTCTCTCGGAAACGAGGCCGGCGGCTATGCCTGCCACGATAAGTGCTATGAATTCCTTCATGCAGACAATCCGGAGATTCCCGTACATTATGAGGGCGTTGTCCGTACCGAAAGACATTCATACGATGTTGTTTCCGAAATGTACACCAACCACGCAAATGTTGAAAAAACAGGTCTTCACAAGAGAGGAAAGAAATATACTCCCAAGCCCTTCTATCTCTGTGAATATGCTCACGCCATGGGCGAAGGCCCCGGCGCACTTGAGGAATACTGGAAAATAATCTACGCTCACGACAACCTTATGGGCGGATGTATCTGGGAATGGGCAGACCACTCCGTTTATCATCCCAGAGGAAAATATAAATTCACCTACGGCGGCGACCACGGTGAATGGAGACACGACGGCTGCTTCTGCGTTGACGGTCTTATGTACCCCGACAGAAGGCTTCACACCGGTGCAAAGGAAATGAAAAATGTTTACCGCCCGGTAAGAGCAGATTATAAAGACAAAAAAATAACCTTTACCAATACAAACAGATTTCGCAACACCTCTTACCTCACCGCAGTCTGGGAATTCGTCAAGAATGGCAATATCCTTGTTGCCGCCGATGAAGCCGTACTCGATATTGAGCCCTGCGAAAGCAAGAGCTTTGATGTTGATTTCAAAATGCCCCGCGAAAACTGCGACCTTCATCTGAATATTTATTACTATGACGGTGACAACGAGGTTGCTTTTGAGCAGATCGCTCTTGAAGAAAAATTTGCAGTCGCTCTCCCCGCCTGCGCCGATAAGGTTCAGACCGATGAGGATGACAAAGCATATACCGTTTATTTTGAAAAGGGCAAGGCTGTTTTCTGCAAGAAATGCGGCCAGCTCACAAGCTACATCTTTGACGGCAAAGAGCTTATAAATCAGACTCCCGCCAAGGCAAAGGGCTTCCTGCCCAATGTTTACAGAGCAGTTACCGACAATGATGTCAGAAAGACAGACGGCTGGAAGGAAGCCGGATATAATGACTATAACTGCAAGGTTACTTCCTTCAAGGCCTCCGGAAGCGGCAAAGCCGCAAAGGTCGAAATAAGCTTTAAGCTCAAGAGCGACAAATCAAAGCTTGCCATAGGCAATGTTACCGTCAGCTACACCGTAAAATCAAGCGGATGCATTGAAGTAAAAACCGCATTTATGCCCACGGGTCACAAGCTCATTGCTTCCGACATTCCGAGATTCGGCCTTACTCTTGAAATGCCCGGAAACTATACAAATGTTGAATATTACGGTATGGGTCCCGTTGAAAACCTGCCCGATTACTATGCACAGTCCATTATCGGCATTTACGACACAACGGTTGAAGAAATGTATGAGCCCTATGTAAGACCTCAGGAAAGCGGAAACAGATGCGGCATCAGATATGTCAAGCTCACCGATGATGAAGGAAAAGGCCTTAAATTCGCGTATAACGGCAAGCCGCTTATCTTCAACGCAAGAAAATTCACTCAGGACACCCTTGAAAAAGCAGGTCATATAGAAGACCTTCACGATGAAAACACGGTCTGCGTAAATATTGACGGCTTTATAAGAGGTGCCGGAACGGCATCCTGCGGCCCCGATGTTCTTAAAGATTTCATTATTGACGCAAGAAAGGGCCTTGAATTCTCATTCACCGTAATTCCCGAATAAACCAAAGAAACAAAAATAACAGATGTATTTCTCAGCGGATTTACATCTGTTATTTATTAAGCGGAGGAAGAAAAATGAATGAAAAATATGACATTATAGTTGCCGGCGGAGGCTTTGCCGGAGTCGGAGCCGCAATTTCGGCGGCGAGAAGCGGCAAAAAGGTTTTGCTTATTGAAAAATACAATTCTCTCGGCGGTGCCGCGGTTTACGACCTTGTTAACCCTTTTATGCCCTATTACCTGCGTGACAAAAACGACAGACATAAAATAACAAAATTTCTGAGCGACGGTATTTTCCGTGAAATAGTCGTAAAGCTCAAAGAGTTCAGCGGCTGTGACAGCGACCAGCTTTTCAACGAAGAATATCTTAAGCTTCTGCTCAACAGAATGTGCATTGAAAGCGGAGTTGAACTGCTTTTCGGCGCATACATAACCGATGTGAACATGAACGGCGGCCTTGTTGAATCCGTCACATTTTCATCGGTTTCCGGTAAAGAAACCGTCTGTGCGGATTATTTCATTGACTGCACGGGAGATGCAAACCTTGCTTTCCTTGCAGGGTATGAATATCAGCTCGGCAGAGAAAGCGACAATCTCTGTCAGCCCATGACACTCTGCTTCCGTCTGGGCAATGTCGGCGAAAGCTTCTGGAAAGAGGATGTAAAGAAAATCAATCCGCTTTACGAAAAGCTGAAGGCAGAAGGCAAATTCAGAAATCCCCGTGAAAATGTGCTGCTTTTCCACACAACGGTTGACAGCATTGTTCATTTCAACACCACAAGAGTGGTAAAGCTTGACCCCACAAATGTTCATGATGTGACAAAAGCTGAAATTGAGGCAAGAGAGCAGATATTCGAGCTTCTTGATTTTCTCAGAAGCAATTTCAAATCCTTTGAAAATGCCACTCTCATTTCAAGCGGAATACAAATCGGCGCAAGGGAAAGCAGAATGATAAAAGGTCTTTATACCCTTGATACCGATGAAATGAAGGCCTGCCGCAAATACGAAACGGGAATTGCCGCCTGCAACTACGACATTGACATTCACTCACCCGACGGAAGCGGCACAAGCCATTATTATTTCAAGGATGATGAATATTACACAATTCCTTATGAATGCCTTGTTCCCGAAAAGAGCAGGAATATGCTCGTTGCCGGCAGATGTATCTCCGGCACTCACGAGGCACAGGCCTCTTTCAGAATAATGCCGGTCTGCTGCAATCTCGGTGAGGCTGCGGGTACCGCCGCCGCTCTTGCCTGCGAAAGCAAAAAGAATGTTGCGGACATAGATATAAACAAGCTTCGTGAAACACTCAGAAAAAACGGGGCCTGCGTTGACTGAAATCAACACAGGCCTCGTGCCTTTTTATTACATAAAAAATCCGGAATACCAACTGACTATCACATTGCCCCAGAGAGCCGCAGCAGCATAACCGAGGGCAAGATAAGGCCCGAAGGCAAGCTCTCTGCCCTTTTTGAGTATAATCATAAGAGCTACATGAATAATTGAGCCGACTATGCACGCAATCACAAGACTTAATGCACAGCATTTAAGGCCGAGATAAAGGCCGCAGGCAAACATAAGCTTCACATCACCGCCGCCCATGGCTCTGCCGCCGGAGAAAAGAAGAATGGCAAGGAAAAGACCGCCCATGACCACGGGGCCGAGAACAAGGTCAAGAAGCTCTTCGTGATAAAAAATTCTTCTTATAACCGCAAGCACAAGAATGAAAATCACAAGTCCGTTGGGTATTTCCATGGTTCTTGCGTCAATTACGGCAATTACAAACAAAGTTGAAATCAGGCCCATGCATATAAACGAATCAATGGAAAAGCCCTTTACAAAGAAAACAAGGAGCCACAACAGGGAGTTTGCTGCCTCAACCAAAGGATACTGAAAAGAAATCTTTGATTTACAGCCGTGGCATTTGCCTCTGAGGAAAAGCCAGCTGAAAAGCGGAATAAGCTCATACCAGTGAAGCTTTTTACCGCAGGTCATACAGTGAGAGGGCACAACGACAATGGACTGGCCTTCGGGTATTCTGTAAATACATACATTGAGAAAAGAACCCACAAGCAGGCCGAAAAGAGCAACAAGAACATACATTATAACTGCCGCTTCTTCCATCAGAACTTCTCCGATGCCGTTGAAGCTGTTTATAAGCTCGGTCATAAAACAACCACCTTAAATAAAAATCAAACCGTCGGTGAATGTCATCGACGGTTTTAATTATAAAAGTGTGTCAATACTTTGTCAAGTTTATTTTACATCACTGATTTCAACGGTAATTGCTTTCGGGTCGTCAAGAATCGGGGAAGACTTATCAAGCTCAATAAATGTATACCAGTACGCCATGTCACAGGTACACACCTCGGGCTTTTGTCTCATCAGAGTTACCGTACTGCCGTTTATTTCGGTTTTGATATATCTGTATGAGCCGCTTCCCTCCTCGGTGGCAATTATCAGCAGGCATTTATCCTTGAAAAATGATTCATCATAAATATTTACAAGACCGTCAGCAGATATTTCTCTGCCGTACTGACCGAGACTTGAAATATCGGGGCTGTCATTGCAAAACTCATCATACCGTGACTTATCCTTAATAATGAGAAAGTGAGGATAATATGTTTTGGTTTCATAAACCGGGAAAAATCTTATGTAGGCTATATCAGAGTTTTCTTTATCCCTATACACTTCGTCCCATGATATATCCAGTTGAGTATGGCTTTCATTATGAGCGGAAGTTTCACCCTGAACTATATCACCGGACTTATCATTCTTTTTTCCGGTTGTATTTTTTGTTGACTTTTCTTCCGGTGAACCGCCCGGATATACGACGGTAGATATCAAAACATCATCTGAATTTTCAAGAAACGTTTCGTCTTCATCATAACAGGTATCAATCTCAGTCACATTTTCCGAAACCTTTTCATCATTTACCGCTTCTTCCGACGGTATAGCTTCTATGCCCGGAACGTTATATTCAGTTTCCGATCCTGCAATTTCCGCCCAGAGTTCATCGGTGGATTTCAGGTTTTTCGGGAAAGGATAAGCTTTCAGACTGTTATAGTAAAGATCACCCTCGTAAACTCTGTTCCACTTGACAAGCTTATAAGTAAGAGCAGATAAGGTTGTTGCACCTTCATCCCCGCCGCCTTTGGGAATGGGAATAACAAGTGCCGCAATAACAATTGCCGTAATAATGATTATTTTCTTTTTCATTTTTTATCACCTCACCTATAATGACAACTTTTTTTACATTTTCTTACACTAAAATTCAATTTTTATGAAATTATTTTTCAAATCTTCGGAAGAAAAGGTATTTCCTTCGGTTCTGAACGCCGAATAATAGTCAAAGCCTTTATCATACTCTACAGCACAGGGATTGAAATACATCTTATTATCCGGGGAAATTAATATCTCCGGTGTCATACCATCATAGACAAACACAAGCTCCTTGCCGGGATTTTCATCAAAGGCTTTCTGAAGATTACCAAAAGCCGCTCCGCCGTATGCAACAGAATTGTGAAGCTTTCCGTTATCCTTAAAAACGGTGACAATACCCACAATTTTACCGTTCTTAGTTATGATGCAGTCAACGAAATCAATATTTATCCACAATCCGTTTTCATCGGTGGTCAGGTGACTGTAACCCTTTGTACAGATTTTGTATTCACCGTTACCGCCGTATTTGCTGTCAAAGGCAATGCCGGAAACAATACTTTTCGCATTTTCCTTAATGTATTTTTCAAGCTCGTCGTCAGTAATACCCGTTCCTTTTATTTTCACACACAAACCGCTTATGTTTTTGGAAGAAAGATAATTATTGGCATAATCACCGCCGTAAACAGCTCCACTGCCGCCGTCGGCAGAGGGTGTGCCGCTTTCTTTTTTAGGTGTTGAAACAACATCAGTATTCTGCTCTGTTTTTCTCTCAGCCGGCTTTACGGTAGTTTCATATAACCGGTTTTCATCGGCCGGTTTAACGGAGGGTGCACCGCCTCGGTCATCGGTTTCTGTCATTTCTTCCCGGGTATTTTCATCAATTTCTTTTGAATTACTGTTTTCATAACCGGAATTTCCCGTTATTTCTTCTGTGTCGGTACCGTTTCCGTAAGCAAGAAGATAACTGTAATCCTCAATGTCCGTTCCGTCAATCACCTGAACTTCATTACTTGCCTGTTCGGAGCTTTTTCCGGCGAATATCTTACTGCCGGGTTTTTTTAGTGCCGCTCCCCCCGCGGCAACAAGCACAGCACAGCCCAGAGCCGTAAAACCTACGGCAAGCTTTTTGTTTCTTTCCTTTCTTTTCGTTTCGTATTCATCTCTTTTGGCAAGCGCAATATCAAATATTTCCTTATCCGATATCATATTCATAACCATCCTTTTCCAGTTGTTCTTTCAGAGCGTTTCGTGCGCGGCTGAGAAGAGTTTTGGCATTCCCCTCGTTTTTTCCCATAACCGAGGCAATTTCTTTAACCGTCAGCTGTTCAAAATATCTGAGGTACAAAGCCGAATAATACTCCCGTTTCAGCTTTTTCATTGAAGCATAAAGCTGTCTGTTCTGCTCATCCCTGATAACAATAAGCTCAGGGTCATTATCGGGCAGAGCCGCGGAGTTTTCAGACTCCTCAACGGGAATTTCCTTTTGCTTTCCTCTTTTTCTCATTTCATCTGCGGCTATGTTTCTGCCCACGGTAAAAAGCCAGGTTTTGAAGGCTGCTTTTTCTTTATATCTCGGCTTCTTTACGGCAAGTCGTACAAATGTATCAACCGTTGCCTCCTCTGCCGTTTCGGGGTCACCGGTAAAGGAAGTCAGAAAAAGCTGAAGCGGAATTCTGAACTCTTCGATTATTTCTTTCAGGCCCGAATCGTCACCGTCAAGAAAACGGCGGTAGCTACTTGCACCGTTATTCATTTTACGGCTCCTTTCCGAAAGGCTTATTTGCGCCTTTCACCCATTAAACGAAAAAACCAAGAAAAAGGTTACGGTGTTTTCGGAAATATTTGAACATTATTATCAGAAAAAGTCAAGTGTGCTTCAAAAAACACACCTGACTTTTTTCAATCAATACCGAAAAGTCTTACTTCCCCTTTTTTCATATATACGGTTATTTCATCCGTGTCAAAAGAAGAAGCTTCGCCGGAGAACAAATCCTTTATCATGTGTCTGCCGGAAAGTCTGATTTTCTTTTCACCGTCCGACAGGGCACAAAGAGCGGCAAAATTATGATTTATATATATAATATCATTATTATCGGTATAAACTTTTACACCGTTGTTTCTGCAGAAATCACGGATTTCCTCCGGTGAAAAAATCATTTTTTCCGTGTCGGGCAAAAGATACGGCAAGCCCTTTTCCCTGCATATTTTCAGTGCATTTTCCATTCTTTCGGTTTTTGCGGCGGAAAGGAAAACAACGGCATCATATTTTTCGTAAACCCTTTCAAAATCAAAAAGGTCATATACATCAAAAGCAATTCCCGCACAGCCGAGATTTTTTCTCAAATCAAAATTCACATTCCGTGCGGCACAGTCGGTCATCAGCTTATATGCACTTTCGTCAATAAAAGCCGCTGTCTCGGCAACAGAGCCGCGGTTTTCACAGGCAAGACCATTTTCGTAAACACTGCGAAAAGCCGACATTTCTTTCATAAGGTCGCTGTCGGCATACCAGCCGCCCCACATATCAAACCACCAGAAGCCGTTGCCCTTTACAAGCTGACGGCAAAATGATTTTCTCATAAATCCGACGGACTTTTCTTTAGTGTCTGGCCCCAGCCAGATTGAAAATGAAAGATTTTTAAGAGGGTCTGTTTCCGGGTCCTTTTCGCTGAGAAGAACAGTGAGATGTGTTCTTATGTCACACTCCTGAAAACACATTTTACCGTGAAGCCTGACGGAATCCGCCGGGTACATTTCAGACCAGTCACAGGCAAAATCTCTTATACCTATATATGAATTGGGCGAACTGATAAAATCTATGCTTTCGCAATTCAGCAGCTTTTCAAGGGCATGGGTACCGTGAAGCGGCGAAGTCACCTCAAGGGAATAGCCGTAAAAAGCACCGACGACCACCCTGCCTTTACATTCATCCTTAACCGCACGGGCAAAATCACAGATTGCATCGGCAACAGCGACACTTGCATATTCAAGAAAAGCCGCAAGATAAGCATCACCGTGCATTATTTCTTTGCCGTGAAGCTTTCCGAGGTCGGGCAACCCCGTATAATCCATATCGGGAAAATGAGCGTAAAGATATTTTGCAAAGCCTTTTTCGGCATTTTTACAGCAGCCGCCGTTCAGGTCAAAATGGAACCATTCCTCCGTATTTCCTCCGGCAATATGATAACCGATTATATGTGATGCGTAAGGTGCATTTTCGGAATAGGCAACAAATTCACGCAGCATTTTCCCGGCATCATTCAGCCATTTTTCGGAGTAAAACGACTCTCTGAGAGTTTTACCGCCGGGCATGATATTCACGCCGTCAGGGTTCTCCTTTTCCCACCACAGAGGCATACAGATATTAACCCGAGGGATTATATAAGCCCCCGGGCAAATGTCGAGTATTCTGTTTATCGCTTCATCATAAGGTGTGAAGTCCGGCTTCCCTTTTTCGTCGAATATACCCTTTTTGAAAGGCTTGAAGCCCTCTGTTGCACTTATCCAGCGCCCCGCAAACAAAACGGGAACAGAGAAAAAGTTATAGCCCGCCTTTACGAAATCGTCATATTCATTGAATTTCTCAAGGTAAGTCATATATGCGGCCGCCGTGAAAGGCTTCCCGTCAACGAAAAGGGCGGGAACACCTCCGAGGGGTCTGACGCAGGATGAAACAATGTTATTACTCATAAATAAAACTTATTCAGCCTTTGCAATGGCTTCGTGCATTTCTTTCTTTACTTTTTCGTCTATCTTATAGAAGAACATGGGAATTGCGCTGAGAAGAGCGGAAATACCTGCACAGCCGTCATAGGCAAACATTACGATATTCTGCATTTTTACGGGAATCATTCCTGTTTCATAAACCACCTGAGTGTAGCCGGAAACGGCAATTATAAGCAGGCCGCCGGCAACGCACATGGCATTGCTGAGCTTGATAGCCATACTGAGAATTGCGAAATTAACGCCTTCCTTGCGCTTGCCTGTTTTCCACAGACGGTAGTCAACAATATCGGCAGTCATTACAAGGGGAACATAAGTGTTTGCAGAGGCAATGAAGCCGCAGAAGAACTGCATTATCATTATCATATAGAGTGCGGCGTTGCCGTAGCGCAGAGCGCTGTCGGCGGGAATGCACCAATAGAATATACAGCAGGCCATGGTGAAAATGAATGTTCCCACTGAAAAAGCGATATAGGTTTTCTTTTCGCCGAATTTCTTGTTGATTGCAGGCACGATGCAAACACCGATAAGTCCTGCGGCTCCGCCGAGAAGACCGGGAAGCCATGTGGCATCTGCCGTTGTGTCCATAACATTTCCGAAAAGATTGACTTTACCGACAAGAGCACCGTTTGCCTGAACACAGATTATGGTTGACATAGTTCTTGCGAAGCCGAGAATGTAAATAAGGAAAACAATCAGAATCATCTTGTTGTCCTTAAGCTCTTCAAACATTTCCTTTACGGAAACGGAGTTTGCGGACTGATTGCTGGGAACCTTTTCACGGTTGCAGAAATAAATGAGCAGATAGCAGAATGTGCCGAGCACAAGGAAAACAAGAGCGGTAACAAGATAATATTCCTTATCGGGGTAATTGCCCTCGCCCTTTATGGCATTAAGCACAAGCATGACAATCGTAACAAAAATTCCGGGTGCAACAAGTGCGATGGACTTTGCAATATTTGAAAAGCCTGCCGCCACATTTCTTTCCTCCGCATCGGGAGAAAGAAGGGAAAGCATACCCTGTGAGGGAATATCCGCAAAGCTCATGGCAATATTCCAGAGAACGGTGGTAACGGTAATATAGGCGTAAAGCAGAAGCTTGCCCTTTGCACCGAAATTTTCAAAAGGTATGTAAATGAAAATAACGGTTGTAAGTATGGCAAAGGGAAAAGCACTTCTGAGCACCCAGGGTCTCATTTTGCCGCCTTTGAGATTGCTTTTGTCTATCCATGCACCGATAAGGGGGTCGAAGAAACAGCTTATGACCTTGGCAACAAAAATTATGACTGCCGAGGCATAAAAGATGTTTTTGTCAAAGCCCGAGTACATTTTGTTGTAAAACTCGGTCTGGAAGCTGTTCATATAGCCTATGAAGAGCTGAACGCCGAATATACCTACGGCATAAATCAGAGCCGATTTCGTCGTAAGAATTTTATTGTTGTTTTTCATTGATACATCCCTCTGTTTTTATTTCTTTCCGAAAAGACCGCCGAGCTTTGAAGCAACATCACTTACCGTTTCGGCATTAAGCTTTGACTTAACAATATCGATAACCTTGTTGATGATGTCATCGGGAAGATCAACGCCGAGAATATCCTCAACAACCTTTACGGGGTTCTTTTCAAAATCCGCTTTGATGTTCTTGTTTGTTTTAATCTTTTTTACGATTTCCTCTGCTTTTTCTTTGAGTTCAAAAATCTCCATGGTTGTTTCTCCTTTTGTCTTTTATTTAATACCTGCCTATTTTGTCAACAGGTAACTGTTCAAAACCGTCGGGGGCATTTTTAAGAGTATAATCGCCGTCTGAAGCATTTTCAAAAATTTTGTCTGCCTTTGAAAGCTTGTAAATGTAATTGCCCTCGGTGTTACTGAATCTCTTTGCATCATCGCTTATATCACCGATTTCCCCGGCAATATTTATGATGATATTATCTGTAACCTCGCTGTATGCGGGATTAGGAACAAAATCGGGTGAATCGGTGTTGTCAAAATCATTGCTGAATTTCTGCATCTGAGGATAGGCCTTTTTCCAGACCTCCGTCTGCCACGGAGAGTCATAAAGGTTTGTCCACATATCGCCGTCTTCCTTTGAGGAATGATTGAACCAGCCGCCGAAAACGCCCTCACGGGCACGGTTGTCATAGGAAATACTTCTGTCATTGGAGTTGACAACGATATTGTTCTTGACAATGAGGTCTCTGCCGCCGCCGAGGTGAAGGCCGATGCCCGGCACATTTACAAGCAGATTGCCGTAAATGGTCTGACCCGAAAGAGCATCGTCCATATAGATACCGCATGGCTTGTGCTTGCCGGAGCCGAGATTATAGACCGCATTGTAGCGAATTACGGTGCCGTAAAAATCCCACCGTCTGCCGGCGTATATGGCTCCCGCATCATCGGTAAGCAAACAAACATCGTGAATATCGTTATATTCGATTATATGGTCATTTCCTCCGTAGGTTATGGCCTCGTGAGGTGAATTGTAAATTTCATTGTGAGAGCAGACATTTCCGACACCGTTAAGAGAAACGGCTGATTGATAAGTCTGATAAATTTCCGACCAGTCATGGATAAGGTTGTTGTCCGCCCTGTTGTTGCCCGGTGTAAGGGTTTCACGCTCACCGCCGGAAAGACTTATTCCACCCTGACCCGTGCGTGTGATTTCATTTGAAGAAATAAGGATATTGCTGCCCTGCGCGGTTACGGCCCAGCCTGCAATATTCTTTATCAGGCAGTTCTGTACGGTTATATTATTGCCGTCAAGAGTGATGGCATTGCCTCTTGTACCTTTGACCGTAAAGCCGTCAAAAATAAGATTATCCGCTTTGTCAGCGGTGATAATCGGGCTTTCGGTTATTGAAAGGTCGATTACCGATGATGACAAATCTCCGTCGGGGTAAACATATACTATACCGTTTTCTCTGTCGAGATACCATTCACCGGGAGCCGTAAGCTCTTCAAAAACATTGAAGAAATAATATGGTGCATCGGTCTTTGTACCGTAGGTGCTGACAAATTTCGGTGAAAGCGTGCGGTTTTCGGCATCAAAATCACCTATGGGTGATGAAGCATCGGCCCAGTCATATTTCCAGAAGCCGAACATCCACACATCGTCAAGGGTTTTCCAGGAAGCGATTCTGTCCGAAAGCTTTTTGCTAATACCGTAAACATCGGGAGCAGGGTTTCTGACCTCATCCCAGTTTTCAACTGCGGTAAGAGCTCCGTCGGATTCTCTGCCGTAGCCGGTCGTTATTACCTTTTCGGTATATAAATAATCACTGTCGGGGTATCTTGCAAGGGTCTGGCGTTTGTCATTGACAAAAAGCTCGCTGTAAATGCCGCCCACATAATCTCCGTCATATTTTGAAGCCGTGTTATAAGAGCCTATGGCATAAATCTTTCCCCAATCCTCCGGGGCAAGGCCGTAATCCTTAAGGGAAACGCAAAGAACGTTTTTCTTTGCCTCCGGGCTCAGACGGGCAAGCATTTCTTCATCCTCAACGGGTGAAAAGCTTTCGGGGTCAATGGTGATACCGCCGTTAAAAATCACTTCTCCGTCACCGTATGCCTTATAGCACACCGGACATTCATCCGTACCGGAGTCCTCAGCGGTAAAGCCGAGAGCGGAAACTCTGTATTCCCCTGCCATAACCGCAACGGTTATACCGTTTCTGCCGTTTTTGTCGAGCTTTCTTACACTGTCACGGGCTTTTTCAACAGTGGCAAAGGGCTTTTCAAAGCTGCCGTCATTATTGTCATTTCCATTTACGGAAACATAAAAATCAGCATTCATTACAAGCTCATCCGCCTTTTCGGTAAACTGTGAAAGTCCTTCAGGTGAGGCCCGGGGACGGGCGTGGGATTTAATGAAATCCATGGCAAAGGGCGAAAATGAAATCAGAACAACAAGTATAAGGGAAAGCAAAGCGGGGAAAATCCTTTTGCCGCATTTCTTTACCGTTACACTGAAATATACGGTAAGAAAGGCAAGAACTATTCCCGAAACAATATATGCGGCAAGGGTTGATTTCGTTGCCCCGAGAATAAGATTGTTGATAAGAAGCACAATCAGCACAAAGGCAACGGCAAAGCCCGCCGCGGCAATAAGTGCCTTGACTGCCGGCTTGCTTTTTTCTTTCTTTTTTGCGCAGATGTATTCAAAGGCAAAAACCGTAAGCGCCAGCATAACAATGCTGACGCCGTAAACAGCAGGCTTCCAGTCGGGGAAGCTGTAATTGAACACCGCAACAGATACGGCACCGAAAAGATAAGTAAGAATGGCTCCCGTCATTTTTTATCCCCCGATAATTATTCAGTAGGTTCGATAATTTCAAGTGTCATATAATAGTCGATTTTTCCGCCGCAGGCAAACACAAGGTCATAAAGCCCCTCCGGGTTCTTTTTCTGCTCAACCTTGGCGGTACAGCTTACTTCATAATTTGCGCTGTCATAGAGCTTGATATCCTTGAATTTTGCAACACTTGAGCTGCCGAGCTCTTCCTCCGTCATGGTCGCAAAGGCAGAAAGAAGGCCGTGAGGCAAAATGTAGATTTTCAGATTTTTGTCTGCATTCTCCGCATATTCGCCGTTGATATAAAGGCTTATTTCTTCGCCGAACCAGAAGCCGTAACGAAGGTCGTGAAGAGAATATTCCGTTCTCTCATTATACTGGAGATTGCCTTTAAGCATCAGGGCTTTCAGGTTAAACGGTGATGCGGAATTAAGAGTACATACATTACCCACATTGGCGGGAATGCCTATATCGGAGGAGTCAAAAGGCTTTGCGTCATAAACACAGCCCTTTGAAAGCACATCGGGGTCATCAATACAGTAGGTACCGTCGGCAATGATTATCTTGTCATTGAAAGCATACCAGCCGGAAAGGTTGAAATCTGTATTGACCCAGTTTTTAAGGCTGCCGCCTCTGATGTAAAAATATTCCTCGGTGTAATCTCCGCCCTCATGCTCAAGAAAATTCACCTTAAAGGATTTGATTTCCGAGTCCGGGTATTTGTAAGCCCAGTATTCGGCGGTATTTGCAGGGGCGATATTCTGCTCAATCGGTGAGGTTTCGGATTCCGACTCGGGAGGAGCCGTTGTTATAACGGGCTTGACCTGCTGAGTTGTTGCCGTGGTAAGGGCGGAATCCGGGTCTTTTCTCACGCTGCATGAAGCAAGAGAAAATACTGTTATCAATGAAAGTGCCGCGGAAATAACGGCCTTTGTTCTTTTCATATAATTCTCCCTTTTTTCAGGAAATTATGTCACCGACGCAAAAATCGCCGTCGGTATCGGTTATTTTTACTTTGACAAGCCCGTTACCGTTCAAAGTACCCCGGGCTTTAACGGGAGTATAATTTGCCGTGTAGCCTCTGATTTCACCGCCGTGATTTTCCTCGGGCAGTATTTCAAGCACGCGGCCTTTCTGTTTTTTCAGAAAATCCGAGCGGATTTTTTCCGTTTCGTCAATCAGAATTTCCGCTCTTCTCTGTTTTTCCTGATTTTCCACCTGCTCCGCCATTCTTGCGGCAGGAGTTCCCGGGCGTCTTGAATAAGGAAAAACATGAACCTTTTCAAAGCCTATCTTTTTAACAAAATCAAGAGAGATTTCAAAGTCACTTTCAAGCTCTCCGGGGAAGCCGACCATAACATCCGTGGTAATGGCAACATCCTCAAAATTCTGTCTGAGCTTCGTGCAAAGGTCTTCATACTCAACACTGCTGTAATGACGGTTCATCTTTTTAAGAGTTTTGTCACAGCCGCTCTGAAGAGAAATATGAAACTGGGGGCAGAATTTTTCAACACCGGCAAGGCCTTTTATTACTTCATCGGTAATATGGTCGGGCTCAAGAGAACCCAGACGGACTCTTTTGATACCGTCAAAGGAAGCAGCCGTTCTGACGGCTTCCACAAGATTTGATGAAATATCGGCGCCGTATGCCGAAAGGTTTATACCCACAAGCACAATTTCACGAAAGCCCTTTGCTTCAAGCTCCGATATTTCTTTTTTCAGCACATCAAGAGGCTTTGAACGGACTCTTCCTCTGGCGTACGGAATAATACAGTAGGAGCAAAATCTGTTGCAGCCGTCCTCTATCTTGACATTGGCACGGGTACGCTCAAAGCAATCGGTTATCGTACCTCCGCCGAATTTATCTCCGGTTTCGTGGGGCGTAATATCAACGACCCGTTTGCCCGTGTTAATAAACTGCATGATGTAGCCGAAAAGCTTATCATTGGTCTTGTTGCCCGTAACCACATCTGCTTCCGGCAAATCGTCGGCAGAGGCAGGCGTTGCCTGCGTCATACAGCCCGTAAGCACGATAATGCTTTCCGGGTGATTTTTACGGAAGCGTCTGACTGCCTGACGGGTCTTGCGGTCACTTTCGGCTGTGACGGAGCAGGAATTGATGACATAAATATCAGCATCCTCAGACGGGTCAACACACTGTATTCCGTATTTTCCCAGATCCTCCGCCATGGCCTGGGATTCATATTGATTAACTTTACAGCCCAGAGTATAAAAAGCACACTTCATTTAATCATACTTTCTTTAAGGCATATAGGGGTTATCATCGAACTCATAGTCTTCGGGCATAACGAACGCACGCATATAGTTGATTGTGAAATCAATGCCCCACTGACCTTTTTTACCTTTCCAGTAACGGGAATGAGGCTCTATTGAAAGCATTCCGTCATAATTCTTTGTGTAAAGAATATCCATTACGGCACCCCAGTTTATCTGGTCAAGACCTGCGGGGGCATCGTCATAACCGTCGCCGTCAATGTAAAGCACACCCTTGATATGGAAATGATAGAATCTGTCACCCCAGTCACGCATTTCCTTAAGGTAGTCGCCTCTGCGGCTCAGGCAGTGAGAAGCATCATATTTGATACCGAGCTTCGGCAGGGCCGTATGTATAACGCTCCACGCTCTGTCATTATAAACGAAGTTTGCCCAGTCACAGTTATAGGTGGCAATCTTTACGCCCTTGCCCTCGGCATAATCAAGAAGCAGAGAAAGATACTTTATTGCATTTTGGCAGTTATCGTAAAAGCCCATGCTTTCAATATAGTTTACGCCGGCATTGAAAACGGGGCAGCCGATAATCTGAGCCGCGTCAATAAGAGCTTTGTCTGCATGGAGAGCCGTTTCGATTATCTCTCCGTTTTCGTCTATTCTTTCCATTCCCCAACGGCCCATGGAGCCTACTGGAATACCGTATTTGTCACTGTATCCTTTTATTTCCGCGGCGCGTGAAAGAAATTCATCCGCATCATAATTATGGTTTACGCAAAATTCCACGGCGTCAAGGCCTTTGTCCCTGACATACTTGAAATTGCCTTCTTCCCAGCCGTTGATAATACCGAGTTTCATTTTACACAGCCTCCTTAAAGCAGCTCTATGCCGTGTTCACGGCACTCTTTTATCATTTCCTCCGGCCATACGGATGCCTGAACCTCGCCGATATGAGCCTTATGAAGGAAAAACATACACATTCTTGACTGACCGATGCCGCCGCCTATTGAATAGGGCAGCTCACCGTTGAGAAGAGCCTTGTGGAAGGGCTGCTCCTTACGCTCGGTACAGCCTCTTATTTCAAGCTGACGCATAAGGGATTCTTCATCAACTCTGATTCCCATTGACGAAAGCTCAAATGCAATATCAAGCACGGGGTAGTAAACAACTATATCACCGTTAAGCTCCCAGTCATCATAATCGGGGGCTCTGCCGTCATGGATACTGCCGCTTCTGAGAGTACCGCCTATCTGTTCAATGAAAACAGCCTTCTTCTCACGGGCTATACGGTTTTCCCTTTCCTTCGGAGTAAGGTCGGGATACATATCCTCAAGCTCCTGAGTGGTTATGAATGTAATCTTTTCGGGAAGGAAATTCTTCTCGATAAAAGCATAATCATCGGCAATGTATTTTTCGGTGTGGCGCATGGCTCTGTAAATAGCTCTGACGGCTATATGCAGAGTTTCTCTGTTTCTGTCTTCTTTGTTGATATGTTTTTCCCAATCCCACTGATCGACAAAAACCGAATGGATATTATCGGTGTCCTCATCTCTGCGAATGGCATTCATATCGGTGTAAAGACCTTCGCCTGCCTCAAAGCCGTACTGCTTGAGAGCGGCTCTCTTCCACTTGGCAAGAGAGTGAACTATTTCAACATTACTGTCATCAATATCCTTTATGTCAAATCTGACGGGTCTTTCAACGCCGTTGAGAGTATCATTGAGACCGGAATCGGTAACGACAAAGAGCGGTGCCGAAACTCTTGTGAGATTAAGCTGAATGGCAAGGTCTCTTTCAAAGAAATCCTTAACCTTTTTGATTGCAAGCTGAGTCTGTCTCGGGGTCAGCAATGACTTGTATCCTTCGGGTATGGTAAGCTTATACATAGGGTGTCCTCTTTTCATTACGAAAAATTATACATTGTAAGTATATCATTTATTCATTTCAAGTGCAATAAAAATACAATAAATTTTTGTATATTATTTTATTGCCGTTTCTCTTGCAAAGACCAGTGCTTTACTGTATTATATAGAATGGTCGATTGTAAAAATAAAAAGACCCGGAAGGATGATTTTATTGAGCAAACTCAGCCTTATTTCAAAAGGAGCGGACACCGCAGCCCTCAACAGGCTCACCGGTGAACTCAACTCCCGTCTGCTTGCATCTCAGCAGGGACTTTGTCCCGTTGATGTTGCAGCCGCTTACATCAGAGCCTGCCTTGCCCAGAGCTGCGGCAAATGCGTGCCCTGCCGTGTAGGTCTTGCAAAGCTCTGCGAGCTTTATGACAAAATACTTGACGGAGAAGGAACAAAAGCGGATATTGAGCTTATCGAATCCACAGCCTCCGTCATTTCCGACAGCGCAGATTGCGTTATCGGCTACGGTGCCGGTGAAATAGCACTCAGAAGCGTAAAAGCATTCCGTGATGATTATATCAGCCATGTTGAGAAGAATTACTGCTCTTCAAGAGACGAGCATCCCGTTCCCTGCGCCGCACTTTGCCCCGCACAGGTTGACATTCCCGGTTATATTTCTCTTGTAAGCAAGGGCAGATACGCCGACGCAGTAAGACTTATCCGCAAGGATAATCCTTTCCCTGCCGTGTGCGGACTTATCTGCGAGCATCCCTGTGAAGCGGGATGCAGAAGAAACATGGTTGACGATGCAATAAACATCCGCGGTATCAAGCGCTTTGCCGCAGAGCAGGCCGGCTATGTTCCCGCAGAAAAATGCGCGGAGCCCACGGGTAAAAAGGTTGCCGTTATCGGCGGCGGCCCCGGCGGACTTACAGCCGCTTATTACCTTTCCTTAATGGGTCATGAGGTTGATGTTTACGAAAAGAGAAGTCACCTGGGCGGTATGCTCCGTTACGGCATCCCCGATTACAGACTTCCCGAAAAGACACTTTCGGATGAAATAAATGTTCTGCTTGAAACAGGCATAAAGGTTCACCTCAACACCGACATCGGTACGGATATTTCCATTGATGACATTGTTTCCGGTGCAGACGCAACATTCATTTCCATCGGTGCTCATTCAGACAAAAAGCTCCGCATTCCAGGCGAAGACCTTGACGGTGTTATTCCCGCCGTTAAGCTTCTGCGCGGTATCGGTGAAGGCGAAAAACCCGACTTCTCGGGCAAAAAGGTTGCCGTTATCGGCGGCGGAAACGTTGCAATGGATGCGGCTCGCTCCAGTGTACGCCTCGGTGCCGAAAAGGTCAGCATAGTTTACAGAAGAAGACAGGCGGATATGACCGCCCTTGCAGATGAAATCGAAGGTGCCGTTGCAGAGGGCTGTGAGCCCGTTACGATGATGGCGCCCGTAAGAATCGAGGGTGACGAAAACGGCAAGGTCAAGGCTCTTATCGTTCAGCCTCAGATCATCGGTGCCGTCGGCAAAGACGGCAGACCCGGCGTAAGTGCCGCGGACACACCCGAAATCAGCATGGATGCCGACATCATAGTTGTTGCCATAGGCCAGGCCATTGATTCAAAGAAATTCGGTGAATACGGTCTTCCTCTCAGCCGCGATGCCATCGCCGCAACAGATAAATGTGATTTTGACGGCAAAGACGGTATTTTCTGCGGCGGCGACTGTGCAACAGGCCCCGCAACCGTTATCAAAGCCATTGCGGCAGGCAAGGTTGCTGCAAGAAACATTGACGAATATCTCGGCTTTGACCACAGCATAAGCGTTGATGTTGAGATACCCGCACCCTCTCTGTTTGACAGAACGCCCTGCGGCAGAGTCACAATGAAAGAGAGAGATGCCGACACAAGAAAGAACGATTTCGAGCTTATGGAAAAGCCCATGACCGCTCAGGAGGCAAAGCAGGAATGCTCAAGATGCCTCGGCTGCGATCATTTCGGATACGGAGCATTCAGAGGAGGAAGGTGCAGCAAATGGTAAATATTAAGATCGACGGTATTTCCGTAAATGTCGCCGAGGGTACAACGATACTCGAAGCCGCGAAGCAGGCCGGCATAAGCATTCCCACTCTCTGCTTCCTCAAGGATATAAATGAAATCGGTGCCTGCCGCGTCTGCGTTGTTGAAATCAGCGGTAAAGAAAAGCTCGTTGCCGCCTGCAACAACAAGGTTGAGGACGGTATGGAGATTTTCACGAACAGCCCCAAAGTCCGCAAGGCAAGAAAAGCAAATGTTCAGCTCATTCTTTCACAGCATGACAGCAAATGCACGACCTGCCCGAGAAACGGCAATTGCTCCCTTCAGAGTCTTGCCGCAGACCTCGGTCTTACCTGCAACCCCTACCCCGAAACCCCCGCAAAGAATACTGCGGACCGTACCTTCCCTCTTATCAGAGAGGAATCCAAATGCATCAAATGTATGAGATGCATTCAGGTCTGCGATAAAATACAGGGCCTTAATATCTGGGATGTAAACGGCAGCGGCTCACGCACCACCGTCGGCGTTTCCGGCGGAATCAGCCTCAGAGAAAGCGACTGTTCACTCTGCGGTCAGTGCATTACTCACTGCCCCGTAGGCGCTCTTCACGAAAGAGACGATACGGATAAGGTGTTTGAAGCACTTGCCGACAAGGATAAGATAACCGTTGTTCAGATAGCTCCCGCCGTTCGTGCGGCATGGGGTGAGGGTGTCGGCCTTGACAGAGATAAAGCAACCGTAAAAAGACTTGTTGCCGCTCTGCGCAAAGCAGGCTTTGATTATATTTTCGACACAAATTTCTCCGCCGACCTTACCATAATGGAAGAAGGCTCGGAATTCATTGACAGACTTACTCACGCAGGCGAGCATAAATTCCCCATGTTCACTTCCTGCTGCCCCGGCTGGGTAAGATTTATCAAGACACAGTACCCCGATATGGTAGCACAGCTTTCAACGGCCAAATCACCTCAGCAGATGTTCGGCGCCGTTGCAAAAACATATTTTGCAGAAAAAATCGGCGTTCCCGCCGAAAAGATTTTCTCCGTTTCGATTATGCCCTGTGTTTCAAAGAAGCACGAATGTGACATTGAAACAATGAAGGATTCCGGCGAAAAGGATGTTGACGTTGTTCTCACCACAAGAGAAATCGACCGCCTTATCAGAGCCGAGCATATTGATGTAAATGCTCTTGAAGAGGAAGAATTCGATTCACCTCTCGGCACCGGAACAGGCGCAGCGGTTATTTTCGGTGCAACAGGCGGCGTTATGGAAGCCGCACTTCGCTCTGCATATTATCTTGTGACCGGAAGCAACCCCGACCCCGACGCTTTCAAGGCAATAAGAGGCTTTGACGGCGCCTGGAGAGAAGCTGAATTCAGCATAAACGACATCAAGCTCAGAATTGCCGTTGCCAGCGGCCTCGGCAACACAAGAAAGCTTATCGAAGCCATCCGTGCAGGCAAGGTCAGCTATGACTTTGTTGAAATCATGGCTTGTCCCGGCGGCTGCGGAGGCGGCGGCGGTCAGCCTATATGCGACGGCTTTGAGCTTGCTCAGGCAAGAGGCGGAAAGCTCTATGAATTAGACGCAAACGAAAAGCTGAGATTTTCACACGAGAATCCTTCCGTACTTGCAGTTTACGAAGAATATTTTGAAAAGCCTCTTTCCCATAAATCCCACGAGCTTCTTCACACCGACCATTTTGCATGGAAGGTCAACAATAAATAATCCGGAGTGAAAATAATGAAATTAAGAGCACCTGCCACACCGCTTATTACGGTGGACCCGTATTTTTCCGTATGGTCATTTTCAGATGAATTAAACGGCTCGCAGACAGTTCACTGGACCGGAAGCCCTAACACCGTAAACGGTTTTGTGACCATTGACGGTGAAAAGCTTCAGTTCATGGGCAAAAGTGACTGCAAGCCCATTACTCAGATAAATTCGGACATTTCCGCTCTTGTTACGGAATACGAATTCAAGCATCTTGATGTTACTTTCAAAGCCGTATTTTTCACTCCACTGTTTACGGCCGACCTTTACAGACTTTCAAGACCCGTTTCCTATCTTGACCTGAGCTGGTGCTCCGAAACAGACACAACCCATGAGGTAAGCTTCAGCATAGAGGTTTCCGAGGAAATCTGCCTTGACAAAAAAGGCGACAGCCCCGTAGCCGTCAAGGAATCCGTTCTTGCCGACGGTTCAAAATCCGTAAGCATCGGCAGTAAGGAGCAAAAAATGCTCACCCGTCACGGTGACGACCTGAGAATAGAATGGGGTTATTTCTATCTCAATGCCGAAAACGATGCCCAGACCTATTCACTCGAGCAGGACGGAATGACTTTTATCGGTGTTAAAAAGGAAATTTCTGAAGATGAAGCTTCCGCTGTTCTGTTTGCTTATGACGACATAAAATCTCTTGAATACTTCGGCAAGCCCGTTGAAGCTCTCTGGAAAAAGAGCGGAAAGAGCATTGAAGAAGCTATCTGTGAGGCAAGAGAAGAAAAAGAAGAAGTTCTTGGCAGCTGCATTGCTTTTTCCGAGTTTATAGCCGAAAAAGCCAAGGAGCTCGGCGGCAGCAAATATGCCGACCTGCTTTCACTCGCTTACAGGCAGGTCATTGCAGGCCATAAGCTTGCAGTTGACGAAAACGGAGAAAACATTTTCATTTCAAAGGAATGCTTCTCCAACGGCTGTGCCGCCACGGTTGATGTAACCTATCCCTCAGCTCCCCTTTTCCTTTATTTTAACCCCGAACTGCTTAAGGGAATGCTCAGACCCGTATTCAGATATGCTTCCTCTGACGACTGGATTTTTGACTTTGCCCCTCACGACGCAGGCAGATATCCTGTCGTAAACGGTCAGCGTTACGGCTCTGAGCGTAAAAGCGACCCGAAAAAATATTACGAAAGCCAGATGCCCGTTGAGGAATGCGGAAATATGCTCATTCTGACAGCCGCTATCTCAATGCTTGAAGAAAGTACGGATTTTGCCGACAGATATTCGGAGCATCTTTCATCATGGGTAAATTACCTTATAGAGTACGGCAACGACCCGGAAAATCAGCTCTGCACAGATGACTTTGCCGGTCACCTTGCCCACAACTGCAACCTTTCAATAAAGGCGATCATGGGTATTGCGGGCTATTCAAAAATACTTTCGCTTAAAGGAAAAACCGAAGAAGCGGAAAAATATATGGCCATCGCTTCCGATATGGCAAAAAGCTGGGTCAGCAGAGCCGCCAACAGTGACGGCAGCTTCCGCCTTGCCTTTGACAAGCCGGACAGCTTCAGCATGAAGTACAATATGATATGGGACAAGCTTTGGAAGACGGAGCTTTTCCCGCCCTGCGTAATGTACTCCGAATTCAGCTCATGCAAAAAACATATAAATGCCTACGGAATGCCGCTTGACAACAGAAAGACATATACAAAATCCGATTGGCTTGTATGGACCGCATCCTTTGCACCGACAAAAGAGGAATTCAAGGAGTTTATTTCTCCGCTTTGGAGGGCATATAACGAAACTCCTTCCCGCTGCCCCATGACCGACTGGTATGACACCGTAACATCTCAGGTCATCGGCTTCCGTGCAAGAACGGTTCAGGGCGGACTTTTCATAAAGTTCCTTGAAGGCCTGTTTTAATTAGAATTTTTCACAAAAAGCCTTTATTCAATTTGTGCACAGTTCACTATTGAATAAAGGCTGTTACTATGATAAAATAAATTATCAATGTGCATCGGAGGAAAAAATATGGCTAACTGTCCCAAGTGCGGTTATAAACTCAAATTTACCGATTGGCATCCCAACTGCCCCAAATGCGGTGTCAATCTTGTATATTACGGAATGGACGAAAGACTTCAGGAAGAAGCTGACAAAGCTGAAGTTGAGCATGCTCATCTTCAGAAGAAAATCGACAGATTAAAAACTTCGTTTGTCGGTTCTCCACTCACCATAATCAGAATTATTCTTTCACTGCTTCCCATCGGAGCGCTTATGCTTCCGCTTTGCAGCGTAACATATTCCGGTCCGTTCATTGAAGAAACAACATCCAAAATCAATGCCATTTCAATTTACAATCTTGTTTCCGGTCTTGATTTTGATGCTCTCTTTACAATGATCGGCTCAAAGCTTCTCGGCAGCGGTTTCATAGGCTATGCCGCAGCACTTGTCTGCATCCTTCTTTCAGCCGTTATGGTTCTCATCGGTCTGATTGCTCTCGTTGCCGCCATGGGCCCCAAAGGTAATGTCCGCAACATCACCAACAACTGCATTGCCATTGTTCTTGCCGTTGTTTCGATTTTCTTCTTCAATATGTTCGCAAAGAATGTAGGCGGTGTTTTCCCCGATTTCTTCACCGGCGGAAAAGTAATGTTCGGCATTTATGTTTACATTGCCGCACTTGCCGTTCTTCTCGCTCTCAACATTTACCTCACAATAAATAAAGTTGAAGTAAAGTATAAAGAAACCTTTATCGGCGGCATTCCCTCCGATGAATATTTCAAGCTTGTTGAAGAGGGCGTTTCCGAAGAAGAAATCCACGCAAAGATGGATGTTATCCTTGCCGAAAAAGAAAAGGAAAGACTTGCCGCAGCCGCAAAGAAAGCCGCGGAAAAGAAAGCCAAGGAAGATGCAGAGCTTGCAAAAAAAGCAGGTAAAGCATAAAATTAAATATCAAAAAGGATGTGAGCCGCAAAGCTCACATCCTTATATTTTATATTTTCTTCAGCGTTTCCGTCACAAAATCATAAACCCTTTTTGCGGAGGAAATGCTCAGCTTTTCCTTCGGTGTATGAATATCGAAAATATCCGGTCCGAGAGAAACGCAGTCGAGTCCCGGTATTTTGCCGCTGAAAAGGCCGCATTCAAGCCCTGCATGAACGGCGGTAACTTCAAGCTCACTGCCGAACATTTCGCGGTAAACCGCTGTCATTGTGTCGCGCAGCGGTGATTCCTTACGGTATTCCCAGGCAGGATATGCACCGTAAACCGTAACTGCGGCTCCTGCGGTGTCTGCAGTATTTTTCAGATTTTCAAGCAATTCTTCTTTTTCTTCGTTTACACTGCTTCTCACTGAATAGCCGATTTTAACTCTTTCGTCATTTGTTTCCGCTACGCCCGGGTTAAGCGAGGTCTGAACAAGCTCGCTTATTTCACGGCTCATGGCCTTTACTCCGTAAGGCAGGCTGCTCACAAGATAAATAAGCTTTTCACTGCTTGCTTTGTCAAAACAAAATCCGGAATTTGTTTTCCGGCAGACAACGCGGGCATTTTTCTCTGCAGGATAAGCTTTTTTGATTTCTTCTTCAAAGGCTTCGGCAAAGCCCGAAATATCCTTGTCGGAGCAAAGCACAAAGGATGCCTCTCTCGTTATGGCATTGTCCATTTTGCCGCCCGTAAATTCCGCGGGAAATGCCTGTGTGTTTTCGCATATTTTTTCCAGAAGCTTTCCTGCCTCAACAGCAGCGTTGGCGTGGCCCTTGTCAATTTCCGTTCCGGAATGGCCGCCCTCAAAGCCGGACAGAATAAACCTGTATGCAGGCAGAGTATTATTTACTTTTTTTACCGGCAGTTCGATATCCGCTCTTGCGCCTCCGGCACAGCTTACCCACAGTATTCCCTCTGCTTCGGAGTCGAGATTGATCATCCGCTTTCCTTTTACGGCAGAGGTATCAAAAGCCGCGGCGCCGGGCATACCGATTTCTTCGTCGGATGTCAGAATGACCTCAAGCGGAGGATGTGAAAGGCTGTCATCATCAAGAATTGCAAAGCACATGGCAACCGCTATACCGTCATCACCGCCGAGAGTTGTACCCTCGGCAAAAAGCATATCGCCGTCAACGGCAAGCCGAAGGCCCTGAGTTTCAAAGTCAAAATCAACACCCTCGTCCTTTTCCCAGACCATATCCGTATGCCCCTGAAGAATAACGGGTGCTTCGTTTTCCCTGCCCTTACTTCCGGGCTTGCGTATCACAACATTGTTATATTCATCCCTTGAATATTCAAGCCCTCTTTTTTCGGCAAAATCCGTACAGAAGCGGGCA
This sequence comes from Acutalibacteraceae bacterium, assembly GCA_045642725.1. Lineage (GTDB taxonomy): Bacteria > Bacillota > Clostridia > Oscillospirales > Acutalibacteraceae > CAG-177. The sequence goes on along the minus strand of JAZUJJ010000004.1, from coordinate 10,306 downwards.
ATTCCGTCTGTTTTTCCCGAGCCTCTCGGCACGGCGGATATTTCCTCAAAGAAGCCGAACACGGCGGCGTATTTTTTATTATCAATAAGCATAATATCTCCCTCAAAAATACAGGTCTGCATAATTCTCACTATGCAGACCGTTGTTATTAAAAGCAGAATTTCACATCACTGTCCGCAAGAAGCGGAGCATTTCTGTCTTTTTCGGAAAGAATCGGCTCTTCAACTCCCCATTCAACACCGATGGCAGGGTCATCAAAACGAATACTGCGGTCATCGGCAGGGCAATAGAGCTCATCCACTTTGTAGGAAAGCTCCACATCATCCGTAAGGGCAACAAAGCCGTGAAGACAGCCCTTGGGAATATAAAGCATTCTTTTATTTTCGGCGGAAAGGCGGACGGCAACATGTTTCATATATGTCGGTGAGCCCTCGCGGATATCCACTGCCACATCCATTATTTCTCCCCTCGGGCAGGAAACGAGCTTAGCCTGAGAAGTGGGTTTTTTCTGACAGTGAAGTCCCCTGAGCGTACCTTTTTTTGCCGAATAAGAGCGGTTATCCTGAACAAAAACGGTATCAATACCTATTTTTGCAAAGCTTTCCACGGAATAGCTTTCAAAAAACCAGCCTCTGTTATCACCGAAAACCTTCGGCTCGATAATGTAAACGCCGTTTATTTCCGTATCAATCCGATTCATAAGGCGCTCCGTTCTCCGTACCCCAGACAGGCTGCTGGCCGGGCTTTTCGGATGAATAAAGGATTTTCCCCTCGGCAACTGCCATAAGGTGCTGACCGTATGAGGATTTTCCGTATTTCTGTGCGGAACGGACAAGATCATCGTGACTTATCCAGCGCATATTATAGGCTATTTCTTCGGGAGCGGAAATCTGAATTCCCTGAAGCTGTTCTATGGTTTTGATAAAGTTTGAAGCATCGTTGAGAGAATCCACCGTTCCGGTATCAAGCCAGGCGTAACCTCTGCCCAGAAGCTTGATATCAAGGTCGCCCTTGTCAAGATAAATCTGGTTAATATCGGTTATTTCAAGCTCACCTCTTGCGGAGGGCTTAAGCGATTTTGCAAATTCAACAACGCGGTTATCGTAAAAATAAAGACCCGTTACGGCATAATTCGATTTCGGCTCCTTGGGCTTTTCAACGATTGAAACAGCCTGACCGTTTTCATCAAACTCTACCACGCCGAAGGCCTGAGGATTTTCAACATAATAGCCGAAAATCGTAGCTCTGCCTTCATTCTTGGCAGCCTGTCGAAGATTATGGCCGAGACCGCTTCCGTAAAAGATATTATCGCCGAGAACCATGGCAACGCTGTCATCGCCGATGAAATCCTCACCGATTATGAAAGCCTGGGCAAGGCCGTCGGGGCTCTCCTGAACCGCATAAGAAAGGCGCAGGCCGAACTGACTGCCGTCGCCGAGCAGGGTTTCGAATTTCGGAGTGTCGGCAGGAGTGGAGATAATGAGAATATCTCTGATACCTGCAAGCATGAGAGTTGAAAGCGGATAATATATCATCGGCTTGTCATAAACCGGTAAAAGCTGTTTACTTGTTACAAGGGTCAGCGGATAAAGTCTTGTTCCCGAACCGCCGGCAAGGATTATACCTTTCATTTAAGCACTCCCCTGAAGGATTTTTATCGATTTTGGTTATTTTATCATTTTTCCCTTAAAAAGTCAATCATTCGATTATTGACACCCACCGGCATATAATGTAGAATGATAAAAACACGGCCGCACAGCCGGGAGAAAGAATCAGCAGCCGTAATATTGATGTGCCGATATACGGCATTTTCATAAAATCTGCTTCGGGAAGGTAAAGAACAATGAAAATTTACACTTGCGGAACCTCTGCGGGAACTCAGCCCTACGCCGGGTCTCATCACGTCTGCACTGCCGTTGAAACGGGCAACAGCCTTTATTTCATTGATGCCGGTGAGTGCGGAGCCTACACCGCAAAGCTCAGCGGAGCGGATTTACTGAAAACAAGGGCAGTATTCATAACTCACCCTCATATGGACCATGTGGGAGGCCTCGGAAATCTGCTCTGGTTTGTCAGAAAAATGACAACGCTGAAAAACAGCCCCGGCTTTGCTCACGACGGAATAAAGGTATTCGTTCCGAATAAAGATATATATGATGCAACCATGCTTCTGCTTAAAAACACCGAGGGTGATTTCAGGTGCCCCTACACCCACACCTGCGGTGAAGTAAAAACGGGTCAGGTTTATGAGGATGAAAACATCCGTCTTTTTGCAAAGCCCACAAGCCATTTAAGCGAGGTTGAGGGAAAGCCGCGTTCATACGCTTTTATTATGGAAGCCGAAGGAAAAACCGTTGTCTTTTCCGGTGACATTAATCTTTGCGATTTTGATACGGTTCTGCCCGGAAAATGCGACGCTTTCTTTGTTGAAACGGGGCATCATCAGATTGAAGACGTCTGCGATGAAATAAAGAGGCTCGGCAAAAAAATCAACCGTCTTTTCTTCACACATAACGGCGGATATATTATGACGGACAAACCCGCCGCCGTTGTAAGAGCCAAAAATGCCTTCGGAGAAAATACGGACATATGCTCCGACGGAGATGTATTCACATTATAAATAACAGAGAGATGATTTCCGGAGTCTTTTCCGTGAAACCGTCTCTCTGATTTTTCTTACACTGAATTATAATTTTCCGTAAAGAGAAGCCCATTCCTTAAAAGCCTTGTCCGAATATACTTCCGGCATTTTGGCTTTGACCTTATTTTTAAGTCTGTTTTTTTCAAGCATGGATACAAGCAAAGGAGCCATACCGATTTTCGGCAGAAAAGCTTTTATCTTTCTGAGCATTTCGGCAGGGCCGTCAAAAGAAATACTGCCATATCTGATTTCTTTTTCGGTCATCAGACCGCTTTCAAAGAAATAGTCAATATCCCTGCCGCTGAGAGAGGACATAAGCTCTTTGAGTATTTCAGCCCCGAAAACGGAATTGCCGACTTCTTTCATATAGGTATACTGATATTTCCAAAGATTTCCGAGTGAATAATCGCCCCTGCCGATGCTTACGACACATTTCGCAAGAATCTGACCTGCCGTCAGACTTTTGTTTATGCCCGAGCCGCTCATTGGCTCTGTCATGCAGGCACTGTCACCCACGGCTGCATATCCGTCACAGACAAATTTTACAAGAGGTCTGCGCAGAGGAATATCCGTAAAGCTTCCGCCTCTGATGATTTCATTGCCCATATAAGGGCAATCCTCACGCATTGAGGCAACGGCTTTTTCCACATCATCAATGTCAATCGGTGAAAAGCCGCCCACAAGCACATCAATGAAGTTTTCGCCTGTTATGAGCCAATCCATACCGGGGCGGTAATTATGATAAAAATAAACCTTTTGCGGCGGGTACTGCATTTCATCGGAAGTCTTGTTGAAATAAGCTCTGTATGTATAGAAACGGTTTTCCGTCATTTCTCTCATTATCCCGCACTCTTCCGGCAGGCTACTTCTCACCGGGGAATCAATCCCGGCTGCGTCAATAACAAGCTCGGCTTTCATATCACCCTTATCGGTTTCAAGGCCGATAATTCTTTTGCCGTCTGTCAGAGCACCGGTAACGGCCGTTGAAAACACGAATTTTACGCCTTCTTTTTCGGCAAGGCCGATCAGGTGACCGATAAGCTTTTTTCTGTCAAGAAAGCCCAGATTCTCTATTCCCTTTTCATCAACAACGAGATTCACCGTTTTTCGGGGATTGGTATATGAAGTGTAAAAATAAGGCTCAATATCACCCTGCGGCATTTCTATCCCAAGGAAAGAGAAGGCCGGCCTGTAAATACAATCATGCCAGTCGTATCCGATTTCTTCACGGCTTTTCTTTTCGATAACCGTTACATCATAGCCCTCACGGGCAAGACACATGGCGGCATACACCCCTCCGTGCCCGGCTCCCGCCACAAGAATTCTCCTCTGTTTCATAAATTTATCAGCTCACATTTCAGTTTTGAATATTATATCATATTTATTTCCGTAAGGGCAATAGGATAAAACAATATTCCCCTTGACAAAAATAAATTGTTGTGATATTCTTTAACGCAAGATAGAGGTGCACCCGAAAAGAGTACCACACATCAAAGGCTGCCAAAGCCGTGTGAGAAAGGTGACGGTGCCGAAGCGGTTGCTGCGGCAGGCATACCGGCTGGCACTATGAAAAACATTCATAGTGCTGTCGCATAAAATGCGGAGAGCTATCCCTGATAATATTTTATAATCAATTATCGGAGACAGTTGCTTTTTCGCATCTGTCTTCTTATTTTTCACTTTTGGAGGAAACACTTATGAAAAAAACAGTTTTTACCGGAGCTGCATCTGCAATTATCACTCCTCTCACCGAAAAAGGCGTTGACTACGAAAACTTCGGCAGACTCATTGACTGGCAGATAGACAACGGCATTGATGCCATTGTTGCCGTAGGAACCACCGGCGAAGGCTCAACACTTACTGACGAAGAACATAAAGCCGCCATAAAATTCTGCGTTGACAGAGTTGCAGGCAGAGTTCCCGTTATTGCGGGAACAGGCTCAAACGACACCGCATACGCCATTGAGCTGAGCAAGTACGCCGAAAAGGCGGGCGCCGATGCCGTTCTGCTTGTTACTCCTTATTATAACAAAGCCACACAGAAGGGTCTTGAGATTTCCTTCACCGCTGTTGCGGATGCAATTTCAATTCCCTGCATTCTTTATAATGTACCGTCAAGAACAGGCTGTAATCTTCAGCCGGAAACCATTGCAAGGCTTGCCCGTCACCCCAACATTGTCGGCGTAAAGGAAGCAAGCGGCAACATTTCACAGATTGCAAAGATTGCCGCCCTCTGCGGTGACGACCTTGATATTTATTCGGGCAACGATGACCAGATAGTTCCCGTGCTTTCTCTCGGCGGCAAGGGTGTAATTTCTGTTCTTGCCAACATTCTGCCCCGTGAAACACACGATATATGCGAAAATTATTTCAGCGGAAATACTGCCGCCGCCACAAAGGCACAGCTTGATTATCTGCCGCTTATTGATGCTCTTTTCTGTGAGGTCAATCCCATTCCCGCAAAGGCAGCCTGTGCCGCCATGGGCTACGGTGAAAACTACCTGCGTCTGCCTCTTACCCCCATGGAGCCCGACCACGAAGCAAATCTTCTCCGTCTTATGCGTGAAAACGGACTGAATGTGTAAAGGTGTATCTGATGAACGACGAAAGACTTATCTGTGACAATCTGACAAAAAGCGATGACGGAAGACTGTATTTTGCCGGAATCGAAGCAAATTCACTTGCCAAAAAATACGGCACCCCTCTCTACCTTATGGATGAAAACAAAATAAGGGAAAAATGCCGTGCTTACATAAATGCCGTCAAAGAGAATTTCGGTGAAAAAGGCAGAGTGCTCTACGCCTCAAAAGCCTGCTCATTCAAAAAGATTTATGACATTGTGGGCTCAGAGGGAATGTGTGTCGATGTTGTTTCGGCAGGTGAAATATACACAGCCGAAAAAGCGGGCTTTCCTCTTGAAAACGCTTATTTTCATTCCAACAACAAAACCGATGACGACATAAGATTTGCCATGTCAAGAAATGTTGGCTATTTCGTCACCGATAATGAAGAAGAGCTTTTTGCCATTGAGCGGATTGCTCCGGAATTCGGCAGAAAGCAGAAAATCATTCTGCGCATAACCCCCGGTATTGACTGCCACACCTTTGAAGCGGTGGCAACCGGAAAGGTGGATTCCAAATTCGGCTCCGCCATTGAAACCGGGCAGGCAGAAGAAATTACCCGCCTTGCTCTTTCCCTCAAAAGCATCGAGCTGTGCGGCTTTCACTGCCATGTTGGCAGCGAGGTCTTTGACTCAGATGTTTTCATTGACTCTGCCCGCATAATGCTTGATTTCATAGCGGATATAAAAGCAAAAACCGGATATGAAGCCGAAATTTTCAACATCGGCGGAGGCTACGGCGTGCGCTATGTTTCCTCTCAGCCCGAGCTTGATATCGGCGCAAATATAAAAATCGTTGCCGATTTCATAAAAGAACAGACAAAAGCCCTCGGTCTTGAAATGCCCGTGATATGCTTTGAGCCGGGCAGAAGTATCGTTGCCGATGCGGGTCTGACCCTTTACACCGTGGGAACAGTAAAAAAGATACCCGGTTACAAGAATTATGTTTCCGTTGACGGCGGAATGACCGACAATATCAGATATGCCCTTTACGGTGCGGAATATACGGTTTTCGCCTGCGACCGAATGAACGAAAGATGCGATATGACCGCCGATGTGGTCGGAAGATGCTGTGAGAGCGGTGACATCATTCAGGAAGCTGTTCCTCTGCCCTGCGGCACGACCCGCGGTGACATCATTGCCTGTCTTACAACAGGTGCATATCACTACTCCATGGCCTCAAATTACAACCGCATCCCCCGCCCTCCCGTGGTTATGGTATGTGACGGAAATGACTACATTGCGGTAAAACGCGAAACACCGGAAGCACTCATTGCGCTTGATGTCTAAATGACCAAAAAACGGCAAAATAATTTGTTAAATTATAGTTCATAAATTTCTTTACAAAAAATAAAACCTATGGTAAAATTGTGGCAGTAAATCTTTAAGAGCGGTACAGCGATACCGACAAGATTGCCATTCATAAGGGGTATTTCTGCGATCTTGTCTGTCAGGGTCGCAGTTTTTATTATATTTTGTTTCATCATGTAAAAGGGATTCAGCTATGGAATTCAAATCTTATATAATGGACAGTAAGGCGGTAAGCCGTGCCCTCACCCGTATTTCTCACGAAATCGTTGAAAGAAATCCGGATGAAAAAGAGCTTTATATCATCGGCATAATGCGCCGCGGCGCAGTGCTTGCGGATGTGCTTGCAAACAGAATAAGAGAGCTTGATGTAAAGGCCGAAACAGGATATCTTGACATCACTCTGTATCGTGATGACCTCAGTGAAACGGACTGTCAGCCCAGCGTAACCGAAACAAAAATCGATTTCTCCGTTACCGGAAAAACCGTAATCATGGTTGACGATGTGCTTTACACCGGCAGAACGGCAAGAGCCGCCATGGACGCCATAATCGCCCTGGGCAGACCGGGAAAAATACAGTTTGCCGTGCTCATTGACAGAGGTCACAGAGAGCTGCCCATTGTAGCGGACTATGTCGGCAAAAATGTTCCCACATCAAGAAATGAGGTCATAAATGTCAAAACACCGCCCTTTGATGATGAGGTCAGTGTTTCGATATGGCAGAAATAAGTATATTGACGCCTCGGCGTTAACATAAAAAAGGCAATATTTTATGGAGGTATTATCAATGAAACTCACCTACAATGTCAAAGACAAGCCAAAGTTCGGCCAGCTCATCGTTTTTGCGTTCCAGCAGCTGCTTGCCATTCTTGCGGCAACCATCGTCGTTCCCGTTATCGTCGGTCATGATATGGCTCAGTCTGCCGCTCTTTTCGGCGCAGGCATAGGCACTATCGTTTATCAGCTCTTCACAAAGTTCAGAAGCCCCGTATTCCTCGGCTCCTCCTTTGCATTCCTCGGCTCAATGGCAGCTGCATTTGCAGGCGGCGTTTCCGCTTCTCTCGGCTATGCAGGACTCATTCTCGGTGCAATTTTTGCAGGCCTTGTTTATGTAGTTATCGCCATCATCGTTAAGATCGCAGGCGTTAACTGGATCAATAAGCTTATGCCCGCAGCAGTTATAGGACCCACAGTTGCAATCATCGGTCTTTCACTCGCAGGCAATGCTGTCGGCGATTCTCTCAGCGGTGCAACCTCAATTACAGACGGTTATCTTATGACAAAGAGCGGCTGGGCATACTTCATCTGCGCAATCGTAACCCTTTTCGTAGTTATGATCTGCTCCGTTTACGGCAAGAAGACAGCCAAGCTCATCCCCTTCATCATCGGTATTGCCGCAGGTTATCTTGCAGCAACAATCTTCACCCTTACAGGTGTTGCTCAGGTCATTGATTTCAGCACCTTTAAGGATATGAAGCTCTTCTCAGTTCCTCAGTTCACCTTCCTTACCGGTATTGACGGTATAAAGGAAATCAGCGGCTCATACATCGCAACAATCGCTGTTGCTTATGTTCCCGTAGCATTCGTTGTATTTGCAGAGCACATCGCAGACCACAAGAACCTTTCCTCCATCATCGGCACAGAGCTTCTTGAAGACCCCGGCCTTCACAGAACACTTCTCGGTGACGGTATCGGCTCCATGGTCGGTGCTTTCTTCGGCGGCTGCCCCAACACCACTTACGGTGAATCAATCGGCTGTGTTGCAATTACAGGTAATGCTTCCGTTGTTACAATTCTTACAACGGCAATCATCGCAATCCTTGCTTCCTTCTTCAATCCCTTTATCGTTCTCCTCGGCTCAATCCCCTCATGCGTAATGGGCGGTGTCTGCATCACTCTTTACGGCTTCATCGCAGTATCAGGTCTTAAGATGATTCAGAATATTGACCTTGGCGAAAACAAGAACCTCTTCGTAGTTGCAGTTGTTCTTATTGCAGGTATCGGCGGCATGAAGCTTTGCATCGGCACAGAAGGCACACATGTTACCCTTACCGCAGTTGCCTGTGCTCTTATCCTCGGCATCATCACAAACCTTGTTCTTAACAGAAAGAAAGAAGCATAAGCTTCTCACGGCATAAATATTCCGAAGTCGGTTTATCGGGGTTTCCCCAATAAACCGGCTTTTTTCGGTTACGGAAAGAAGTGGATAATTATCCTATACATTATTCCGGAGATGTGGTATAATGATATAAAATAACAAGGAGATAATTTGATGAAGAAGTTTTTCTGTTTATTATTTTCCGTTATTTTTACATTCAGCTGCTTTTCCACTGCCTATGCATTGGATCGGCATATCGCTTCAACCGATCTGCCGACCATGTATATCGGCGGTCAGGGCTCAATGCTCGGAATTGCGGATGCAAAAGGTAATTATTCCGGCAAGAACATTTTTCCGGTAGATTATGATATTGAAGAAATTCTGAAATCCGTTAATCTGCTTCATAAGCCGTTTGCAAAAGGCGTAATTACCGGCAACTGGGATGATCGGTGCGACACTTTTGTTGATATCATCCTTCCCCTTTTTGAGCAATATGCAATGGATGAAAACGGCAATTCGACTGTTCCGCTTTTTCTCTACGAGCAGAATGTAAAATATAACAGAAGAAACAAGGAAGGCAAAATAGACCTTTCCGATTATCAGCTCAATTACGACTGGAGAGCCGACCCGTTAGAAGCGTCAAAAAAATTACATAATTACACCGACAAGCTTCTGAAAAATCAGAATTACGGCAAAATCAATATTGTGGGAAGATGCATCGGCGGCAATGTGATGCTCTCATATCTTGCGGACTATGATCTTTCAAATGTCAACAGCGCCGCATTCTACTGCACCGGATTTGAAGGCTTTGAGATAATGGGAAAGATTTTTTCCGGAAAAATCAAGCTCGATCAGGATGCTCTTACACGCTTTGCGGATGATTATCTTTCAAGCGGTGAATTCCGGGACGATGAATTATATCAGACGGTAACCGACCTTATCAGCGTTCTGAATGCAATGGATGCCCTCGGCGTTCTGGTCAAGAACTTTGACTGTGTTTATGATAAGGTTTACTCAAATGTTATTCCGAGAATACTCCGCAAATCATTCGGAACAATGCCGTCATTCTGGGCACTCGTCGGCGATGAATACTATGAGGATGCCAAAAAATTCATCTTCGGCGACGAAGCTGAAACAACATACGCTTCTCTCGTTGAAAAAACAGATAATTATCACTACAATTATCTGATGAAATACAAGGAAATAATCAAAAAAGCCCTTGATTCCGGGGTAAAGGTTTATAATGTTACGAAATACGGGCTTCAGATTTTTCCCACTGTCAATGACAGCTTCATTCAGTCCGACACCATTCTTGAAACATACTCCGCCTCGGCAGGTGCAGACTGCTGTAACATCAACTCTCACTTCACCGATGCCTATCTTGCCGCGGCAGATCCGAAATACATATCTCCCGACAATCAGATAAACGCTTCCGCCTGTCTGCTGCCGGATCATACATGGTTCATCAAAGATAACACTCATATGTATATGCCCGGCTCAATCGACAGGATGATTGCCTATCTTCTTGACAGCGAAAGCTATATTTCCGCTCCCGATTGCGAAAAATACCCGCAGTTTTTGCTTTTTGAAAAAGATACCGAAGAAGTCATTCCCCTTACAAAAGAAAACTCCGACACC
>JAZUJJ010000003.1:0-14120 GCA_045642725.1 Acutalibacteraceae bacterium | reverse complement strand
CGGTTCCGAAAACAAGTGATCAAAACGGCTCGCTCTAAGGGGGGCAACGCCGGAGATCATAAATAATTAATAATGGAGGTCTTCCAAATGTTAAAAGCAAAACTTGATTCCGTACGCAAGAATAAGAAGGGCTTCTCCCTTATCGAACTCATCATCGTTGTAGCTATCATGGTAGCTCTTATCGCAGTTCTCGCTCCCTCATATGTTAAGTACGTTCAGAAGTCAAGAGACGCTGCTCTCACCACCGCTGCAGAAGATTTCGGTACTGCAATTAAGACTTACTTTGCAGATCCCGATGCTAAGTACACAGCAAAAGATAACAATGGAAATATCACTTTCGGACTTGACGCTGACAACAAGGTTACTATTGGTTGGGGTAGCATTCCTGCTGCTGTTCAGGCTGAACTTATCACCTATTCCGGTGTTGACACTTCCAAGGTAATGGGCAAGAGCACAAAGACTTTCACCATTTCAATCGCTGAAAATGGTTCTGTTTCCGTAAAGGAGAACTAAATTAACTAATTAGATTGACTAATTAAATAACTCCCTCAGCCGCTGCTTAGCGGCGGCTGAGATGAATCCCGCTCCGGACCCCTTACGGGGCGGGTTTTCTTTTTGAAAAACTTATATAAGACTGTGCCCCCGCAAGGAGGGCAATTTTTATATAAATTTTTTAAATTGTAATTAAGAAATTTGAGCTTGTAGCGGCATGGCCTCCCTTTCAAGGAAGGTGGCGTTTCCGCAGGAAATGACGGAAGGTTGCGAATGTGTACCCCCCGTCCTCCGGGCACTCCCTTTGATGAAGGGGGCTATGGTATTGTTCCGATTTATAAAAAATGACATCTTTCTGTTTATATTTAGTTAATATCTGTAATAATTCACAATTGCTAATTAAATTCTAATATGGTAAAATTCGGAGTGTAAGTTACCATTCCGATTTATATATACGGAACGGAGAATGAAACGTTTCGGAATACTATATTTTAAGACCGGAGTTGATTTCCTATGTTTTCAGAAATTTCAAAGAAAAAACTTAAAAACGGCGGTTTTTCTCTTATTGAGTTAATCATAGTTGTTGCAATTATGGTAGCTCTTATTGTTGTTATGGCTCCGGCTTATGTTAAATATGTTCAAAAATCCCGTGATGCTGTTATTACAAACGCCGCAGAGGAAGTTATTGAATTTGCAAAATCCGAATATACTTCAGGTACTCTTACAGGAAGTGCAACAGTTACCGTCGGTGGTGATGCTTCAAATAAAGTTGCTATAGTTATTGAATCGGATACAAATAATCCTCTTGCATACGATGGAATTACAGGCGATGCCGGATGTAATGCTTTTATAGAAGCATGTGGCGGAGAAACAAATAAAAATACAGCGTCTGATTTGGTCTATACTATTTCATTAAATGGTTCAGATGCAACAAAGCTTGATGTAAGTTTTGATACCAATCGTGATCCTGTCTAAAAATACAACCAATATACGAAAAGGAACAGGAAACTGTTCCTTTTTTCGTCTTGCGAATACAACACATAACGAAACGGTTGAACACGAATAAGACCAAAGTGTAAAAAAGGGATTATCCCCTATTGATTTTTACGGTAGCAGTCTGAAACTTATACCTTTCATTGCATGAATATTTCTGACTTTTCATAAATCCAACCTCATACAGACAAAAACCGGGCTTCGCTCTTATTTGAGCGAAGCCCGGAATTTTAATAGAGCAGAAAATCAATCATTTCTGTTGACGATGCTTTCGTTGATGTCGGCAACATTGCCTTCAAGTCCGAGAGCTGCCGTCATTTCTTCTGTCTGCTTTTTGCCGAGGTTATAAATAACAAGAAGGCTGAACGCTACAAGAACGGAGCCGACCAGGAAAAGCATGATAGTGGTGTTCTTTATATTCATTGCCACCTGAGCGGACTGATTTGCGCCGAGGTTGCCGTCATAGCCTGCTTTTTCCATAACGACTGCAATAATCGAGGCGCCTACGCCCTGAGCTATCTTGCGGAAGAGGGAATAAACCGCGTAAACGCTGCCTTCTTCACGAACACCTGTCTTATACTGCTGATAGTCTATGCAGTCGGCAACCATGGCCCAGGTGATAATGGTGAAGATTCCTCCGCCGATATTTATCAGACCGAAGCCGATTATCCAGAGTATGGGCTGATCGGGCTGAATGTTGATAACATACATCATAACCGCAGCGGCAATACTGATAATGAACGGAACGCCTGCGGCAAGCTTTTTGCCGAATTTTTTGCTTAATTTTGTTCCGAAAAGAACACCGACAACCATGGGGCAATAGGAAATAATCGTGCCTACGGTTATCAGATCCGCTCTTTTGAAATAGGTCTGAAAAACAAGTGAGCAGGCTGAAATTGCGGTTGAATTGAAGAAAACTATCTGTGCAAAGGAAGCAATTCCGAGGCCGAGAAGAGGTCTGTTTTTGAAGAATGCCTTTATTGCGGTTTTATAGGAAATGTTTTCCTCGGAGGGCGCTGCGGGGGCAACTCTTTCGGTTGTCATTTTATTCAGACCGAAGAAGCAGAAGAACGCCATAATTCCCATAACAATGGCTATCGGGAAGAAACGGCCGCCTATCAGCTCATTATTCTTGTTGAAAACGAGGAGCGGGAGCGCCATACACATGACCGTGCTCACACCTGCGCCCATGCTTCTGTAAACGGAAAGCTGTGTTCTTTCGGTCGGGTCAACGGTTATTGTTGAATTCATTGCACCGTAAGGCACATTGACCAGGGTGTAGCAAAGGTCCCAGATAAGATATGAGCCTAAAAACATTATTGTTTTAACGGGCACGGAAGCATTCGGAAAAGGCAGGAAAAACAGCGCCGCGCTGACAATCAGGCCATAAGAGCCGATTTTTATCCAGGGCTTGAATTTGCTGCCCGTACCGATTCTTTTTCTGTCAATGACAGAGCCCATAATGGGGTCATTGATTGCATCCCATATTTTCAGCAGAAGAATACCGACACTGTAAATCTTTGCAGGCAGTATCATATACTGGGTATAGAATTGATACATATAGTTCGTTATGAGACCGAAGCTGAAATTACAGCCGGTGTCTCCGAGAGCATAGCCGATTTTATCTCTCATTCCGAATTTTCTTTCCATGAGGATGCCTCCCTTTATTTCTGTTTAGGTGAACCTATTTCTTTATCGTCTGAAGAAAGCCCTGTGCCATTGAAGAAATATTGTCGGGAACCCCGAGCTTTGAGGCAGCATTAAGAGCAGACCCTGCTTTTATGAATTTAAGCGCTTTTGATGCGGGGGTAAAAAGAAGATTTGCTTTCGGGCCGAGCTGAGTTACGGCAATTCGCTTTATTTCATCGTTTGCGAGGATGTCCGCAAGATTGTCTTCAAGTGAAAGATAATCCGGTTTGATATTTTCGCCGTCAGAAAACCAGTTTCTGACAAATGAATGCTCGGATTCCGGCAGAATATACGATTCATTCGGTGTATCAACGCCGTTGACCGTTATTGCTTCGGATAATCCGTCTGCCTCGGCGGTATAAACATTTTCACCCTTGATAACGGGTATGTTTTCAAAAACGAATACTGTTTCGCCCTGCTTTGTGTATTCTTTATCTCCGGCACGGAGAGTGACCTCGGGAAGATTGGAGTAAACCTTGACCGTTGTGGCTCCGACGGGTCTGTCAATATATCTGCTGCCGCAGATGTGAAGAACTTTTTCATCTGACCACGAAGCCTTATAGAGATAAAAAGCATCCTTCTTTATTTTTCTGTCATAGGTAACGAGGCCCTTGTTGTTTCTGCCTCTTAATCCGCCTTCATTTCTTCTGGCAACGCCGAAATCAAAGGTGTTCCAAAGGAATGAGCCCCAGAGCCAGTCACGGCTGTTGATGGCTTTAAGATATTTTTCGTGAAAAACGCACTGATACTGTTCGCTGTAATCGCCCTGCTCGGGTTTGTCATTCTGCCAGCGAAGAACGGCTTCCGCACCGTATTCCGAAAGGCAGAGCTTATGCTTCGGGCATTTGATTCTGAAATCATCAAGCCATTTTTCAATACCGTCACAGCTGTCAACATACCAGCCGAAATAGTGGTTATAGCCGAGAATGTCGGTTATGCGGTTTATTGCCGAATCGGGAGAAAGCATTGAAACCTGGGCGCAGGTCGTATATCTTGTTTTATCAATTCTTTTTGCGATTGAATTAAGTTCATTCAGACTCTGCTGAAGAACGCTGCTGTCTTTTGTTGCGATTGTGATTTCGTTTTCGATTCCCCAGCAGAAAATTGCAGGATGGTTATAATTCTGCTTTATCAGCTCTGCAAGCTGCCGGCAGGCGTTTTTCTGCTTTTTGGAGGAAAATCTTGAAATAACGGGAACCTCAGCCCACACAAGAAGGCCATTTTCATCGCAAAGGTCATAAAAGAAGCTGTCCTGCTGATAATGGGCAAGTCTGAGTGCATTTGCACCTGTTTCAAGGATAATATCAATATCCTCACTGTGTTCCTTACGGGTAATGGCATTACCCATATTTTCTCTGTCCTGATGGCGGCAGAGGCCGTGAATTTTAATGTGCTCTCCGTTGAGGAAAAAGCCCTTATCCGCATCAATTTCATATTCACGGAAACCCGTACGGATGCTTAAATTGTCGGAAACGGTGCCGTCTGGTAAAATGATTTTTGCTTCCAATGTATAGAGATAAGGGGACTTTCTGCCGTTCCAGAGATTGACCTCACCGCAGTCCATTATAAGGTCGCTTTTTTCAATATCGCATTCAGAGCAGACGGCGGCTTTTCCGCTTGCATCAAAAAGCGTATAATTAAGCTTTGCTCCGGGAACGGGATTGTCCGTGAGAGCTTTTATTCCGATTTTCCATTCGCCGCCGTTTCTGAACGGGGTAACATAAACTCCGTCGGATGAATAGTCCGAAGAGGAAAAGCGGCATTTCCCGCTTGTTATCAGGTTGACATTGCGATAGATTCCGCCCCAGAAGGTGAAATCGGCAGATGAGGGATAAACATCGGCGGCATCTCTGTTGTCAACGGCGACGGTGAGCTCACATTCTTTGCCGGCATAGTCTGTTATGTCAAAACGGAAATGAGAATATCCGCCGCGGTGACTGCCGATTTTTTCGCCGTCTATGTAAACATCGCAAACGGAATTGACACCTTCAAATTCAAGTATAACGCTTTCGGCATCAATTTTTTCAAGCTTTCTTCTGTAAATATATCTGCCGCGGTCATATCCGTTTACTCCGCTCTGACCGTCAAAAGCATTCCATGTATGAGGTAAATCAATATTGAATTTATCCCCGTTCATTTCAAAAGACCAACCGCTGTTGATACATATTTTTTCCCTCATATTTTTACCTCCGCATAGAAAACTGAGCTGTTGTTTCCGCTTTTATCTGTAAAACGGATTTTCCGTCGGATACGGCAGACCGGCAGGTTTATTGTATGAAATATCCTCTATGCCGAGGTATCTGAATACTTCATAAAGTGCTTTGCCGCAGTGGTCAAAGGCAACGGCACCGTGGTGGGGGAATTTCTTCTCAATAAGAACATGGCGGTAAAATCTGCCCATTTCACTGATTGCAAAAACGCCTATGCCGCCGAAGCTTCCGGTTTTAACGGGCAGCACTTCACCCTGTGCAATGTAGGAGCAAAGCTTGCCGTCGGCACTGCACTGAAGACGGTAGAAGGTGATTTCCGAGGGGGCAATATCGCCCTCAAGGGTACCTCTTGTGAAATCGGGCTCGCTTCCGGCGGGCTCAAGAAGTCTGTGCTGAATGAGCTGATATTTAACGGCTCTGTCACTGCACATTTTGCAGGAGGGGGTATTGCCGCAATGGAAGCCCATGAATGTATCGGTGAGCTTATAATCAAATTTTCCTTTTATCTGCTCGTCATACATTGAAGCAGGAACGGAATTGTTTATATCAAGAAGAGTAACTGCATCTCCGGTTATGCAGGCTCCGATATATTCGGAGAGTGCACCGTAAATATCGACCTCACAGCTTACGGGTATTCCTCTTGAAGCAAGGCGTGAATTTACATAACAGGGCTCAAATCCGAATTGCTCGGGGAAAGCGGGCCAGCATTTGTCGGCAAAGGCAACATATTTTCTTGAGCCCTTGTGCTGCTCTGCCCAGTCAAGCAGAGTGAGCTCAAACTGAGCCATTCTCGGCAGCAGGTCGGGATAATTGTTTCCGCTTATGCCGAGCTCATTTGCCATATCGGCGCAGATTTCATCTATTCTCTTATCACCCTTGTGAGCATTATATGAAACAAGCAGGTCAAGCTCCGAATTTTCTTCGATTTCAACGCCGAGCTCATAAAGCCCGTTGATGGGAGCATTGCAGGCAAAGAAATCCTGCGGCCTGGGGCCGAAGGTGATTATTTTGAGATTTTTTACGCCGATAACCGCACGGGCAACGGGAACGAAATCTTTAATCATTTCCGCAATGTCTTTTGCGGTTCCTACGGGGTAGGAGGGGATATATGCGGGAATCTTTCTTAAACCGAGGTTATAGGAGCAGTTAAGCATACCGCAATATGCGTCGCCTCTGCCGTTGATAAGGTCTCCGTCACCCTCAGCTGCGGCGACGAACATACAGGGACCGTCAAAATTCTTTGCTATGAGAGTTTCCGGGGTTTCCGGGCCGAAGTTGCCGAGGAAAACCACAAGAGCATTGCAAGCTGCATTTTTGACATCCTCAACGGCGCAGAGCATATCCTTTTCATTTTCAACGGTTATTTTGCACTCATAGATTTCACCGTCAAAGGCTTTGACTATGGCGGCGCGGCGGCTTTCGGAAAGGGTAATGGGGAAGCAGTCTCTTGAAACGGCGATTATGCCGAGCTTAACTTCGGGGATGTTAGTCATATTTGTATCTCCTTTATTCAATTACAGAATTATCTGCAAGTATTTCCGGTTTGTATTTCATGCTGTCGCTTTCGGTTATTTCTCTGATGACCTTGCAGGGGTTTCCTGCCGCAAAGGTGTTTGCGGGAATTGATTTTACAACAACGCTGCCGGCACCGATAACGCAGTTGTCGCCTATTGTAACTCCGGGGCAAACGGTGACGCAGGCTCCGAACCAGCAGTTGTCACCGATAACGACGGGCTTTGCGTAGCAGAAGCGGGTGGGCTTGCCGTCGGCATTTTTCATAAGTCTGCGTTCCTCGGCAATCATGGGGTGAATCGGGGTGACTATGGTGACATTGGGCCCGAAATTGCACCCTTTGCCGATAGTAACCTTTGCATCATCCTGAACGGTGAAATTGAAGTTGATAAAGGTGTTGTCACCGATGGATGTGTGGCTGCCGTAATGAAAAGTAACGGGACCCTGAATGAAAACATTTTCGCCCATGTGGCCGACGAGCTTAGCGAGAATGGCATTTCTCTCTTCGGTTTCGTCCTCATAAAGCTTATTATAGTCAATATTGAGCTTGTGAGCTTTCAGCTTCATGGCTTTAAGCTCGGGGTCGCCGGGGCAGAAAAGAACGCCGCTGAAAATCTTTTCTTCTTCTGTCATGGTTATACCGTTCCTTTCAGATTATTTTATCGCCGGAGTGAATAAAATTGAGCTTTTCGCCCATTATTTGTTTCATTATTTCAAAGCCCGCAAGGCTTGTGCAGTGCCCCGTGAAAAATACGGTGTCAAATTTCATAAGCTCGTATGCCGAGCTTTCGAGCATAGCAATGTCGTTTTTGTCGTAGCCCTCTGCCTTAACGGTGTGAAATCCGGTTATTACAATATCCGGGTCACGGCTGTAAAGCCTGCGGAACTCATGAAGGATGTTGAGTATTCCTCTGTGGGCACAGCCGGAAACGAGAACGGTTTTGCCCTCGCTTTCGATAACCGCATACTGCTCATGAGAAAAATCATCGGGAACAAATCCGTTTTCCGTTTTTCTGACAAGAATTCTGTTTCCGTCGGGAGCGGGAAAAAGGGGCTTCGGGTCGGTGAAAAGAGAGATTTCACCGTCAATCCGCGTGTTGCCGCCGGTGAGAATTACACACGGCAAAGAAAACAGCTTTTTGTCGGCTCCGATGTATTTTTCGCCGCCGTTTTTGAGATTATAAAAATCTCCGTCGGCGTTTTTGTTTATGTATATTTTTGCTTTCGGATTTGCCTCGTGAAAAGCAAGAGCGCCTCCTGTGTGGTCATAATGGCCGTGGCTGAGAATGAGAGTGTCGGCAAGAGAAATATCAATTCCGCTTGCCGCGGCATTTTCAAAGGTTTTTGAAGAAGCTCCCGTATCAACCAGAAGACGGTGCTTTCCGGTTTCAATATAAATGCTCAGACCGTGTTCGGCGATGAAGCCGTCACCCGGGGTGTCATCCATAAGGCAATATATTTTCATAAAAAATCACCGATTGAAATTATATGCCTTTTATCTGCAAAAATCAAGATACTTGAAACTTTGATAATTATATGGTAAAATAACCATAATTGCGGTAATAATTTATTTTGGAGTTATATATATGAAGATGACCACAAAGAAAGCGCTTTGCTTTATTTTATGCACATTCATCCTGCTCGGGTTGACGGGATTTGCGCTTGCCGACAACGGAACGGAGCGTGCGGATTTTTCCGTAAACTTTACAAACGGCGGTTATTATCACGACTACCGTTTCAACAATAACGGCAAGTCATTCATCATTGATGTTTCAAGCTACAATAAGAATATTGATTTTGCAAAGGTTTATGCAGCCGGTATTGACGGCGTTATGCTCCGTATCGGTTACAGAGGCTATGCCACGGGCACCTTCAACACCGATACTACTTTTGCGGACAATTACACAAAAGCAAAGGCGGTAGGTCTTAAGGTAGGCGTTTATTTTTACGGCCAGCCCGACAGCACGAGCGATGCGGCAGACGAAGCAAGCTATGTTCTCGGCGTTTTAGGCGGGCGCAAGCTTGACCTTCCCGTTGCATACGACCTTGAATATGCCGAGGAAAAGGGTGAATATATCGGCAGACTTTACGAGGCACTTATCCTCAGAATATTCGAGCGCATCACCCCGGCGGCCAATAAATTCTGTGATGCCGTTAAAGCATCGGGCTATGATGCCATGGTATATACAAACAAATATATGCTGACAAGTCAGATGAATACCGACGGAATAAATTACCCGATATGGATGGCTTCTTACAGCTCCGGCGCAGGTTATGACGGCGATTATGTAATGTGGCAATACACGGCAAAAGGTACCGTTGACGGTATCAACGGCAATGTTGACCTTTCCGTGCTTTACACCGACGAGGTTATTGATGCTCCCGTCGGCCCAGGCTCCTCCGAACCGGACAGCCCGGTAACAAATCCCTCTGTTCCGTCTTCAACACAGCCCACATCCTCACATCCCTTAGTTCCCGATGACCCGATTGTTGACGGACCCACGGGAAATGAACCTTCTTCCGCAAAACCGACCACACAGCCCACGACCAAACCTACGACCAAGCCCACAAGTGTTCCCGAAAGTCAGTCCGCAACAGACCCGACCCAAAGCACAACTCAGCCGCAGAGCACCGACTCCGATTCTTTCTTCTCTCTGCTTATGGATTTGCTGAGAATGATAATTGATTTCTTCAAAATGGTTATCGGTCTGTTCAAAGGCATAATATAATGAATATATAATTATATTACGGAGAATAAAAGGTTAGAAAAAAGTAAAATAACATAATCAAAAAACTGTCTTACAGAAGAAAATTCCGGGATTTCAGAAATCATTTCTGTTATCCCGGAATTGTGTTTTTATATCTTTTTTATTTTACTTTTTCGGTCTGCGCTATAATGCGACAGACCATTCTTTTATTTTTTTATTATTCCTTCTTCACAGGCTATATGAGCACAGAGCTTGAGCAAATCACTTATGCGCTTGTCATAGCCGGGCAAATCAAAGGGGCTGTCAAGGCAGCTTTCGCCGAATATCTTTTCATAGAAGCAGCAGGAGCCGAGGAACTGACCCATTTCATTTCCGTGATAACCGTCACGGGTGAGGCGGTCGCCTATATTTGTCTGCCTTGCGGTCTGCCATGCTCTGCCGCTGGGAATAATATCATCCGTTTCCGCTTCAACGGATGCCTCGGCATAGCACTGAGTAAGCATTTCATACATCGTGTTCTGGTCCGCACCGTAATTTGTTCTGAATTCGGGAATACCGCAGCCTTTTTCGTAAGCCCAGGTCTGATGAAGCATCATTTTTGCTTCGGGGTGCATCATTCTGCAATATGCCACAAGCTCCGCAAGATAAGGCGTATAGCTTTCTCTTACTCCGCTCAGTGGGCTGCACTGCTGAAATGTGATTATATCCCAGTCATCATCCTCAACAGCCTCGTGAAGAGCAACTCCGTCGGGGTGAATCATTTCGTCACTTTCCGGCAGATAACACTCATAAGTGTATGCCTCTTCCTCATCAATGTAATTTCTGTAATGCCGTTCAACCGAGCAGCCGCCGAGATAAAGATTGCAGAGCAAAAGCTCCTTTCCCGCCGCCTTTGCAAGAGCGGAAACATAAGTGTGAGCATCTGTTGAAAAGCTGTTGCCGATAGATAAAACCTTCATATCATTCGCCTCTGAATAATTTTGTTATTGTTGTTTTGTCGCCGGTATTGCATTTTTCCATACATATAAAATAAACGGTGACAAGCAGAAGATAAGGGAACGGAACAAAAATACCGGGGTTCACAAGTGACATCATTTCAAGGCCGACGAACGAAAGGAACATGATCAGGCTGAAAAACGAAATGCTGTCTGCAAACACTCTGATTCTTTTATATGTCAGAAAGCCGTGAGCGGCAATGCCCGCAATACCCATTGAAGCGGGTATCTGAATCAGAGTGCAGTGATACCAGCAAAGAGTGTGCTTTGCGCTGGCGTGAACATCTCTGTTGCCCATATAGGCAAGGCCTCTGCCGAAAACCGGGTTATCCTTGAAATCATTTATGCCTCTTTTATAAAGGTCAAGGCGTATGGAATTTTCTTTGGGGTCAAGCATTCTTTCTATGGTATAGCGCAGTATATCCATAAGGTATCTGCTCGCCACACCCAAAGCAGCGAGAGCGGCGCAAATCGTGATTATGCTGTATTTTCTGTGCTTTTTGTCAATTACCGTAACGGTAAGAATGCAGAGAGCAAGCTCTGCGGCACCGAAAATCAAGCCTCCGCGGGAGCCCGTGAAAACAATGGCCGCAAACGAAAGCAGACCGACAAAGAAATACCTGTATTTTTTTACGGAAAGCCCGAAGGCAAACGGCATGGCAAGCATCAGCAGAGTGGCACCGTTGTTTCTCCACTGAAACGGAATTACGCTCATGGCTCTGATAAATTCATCATACCTTGAAATATATTCATAAGCAAGACTGACGCACACCGTCGGAATCACGCTTGTCATTATTCTGCTGAATCTGTCCTCAAAATCATAGCCTCTGTCTGCACGCAGAGAGGAACAGAGATACATATAAATGATAACCATTCCGAAGCCGAGGGAACACATATAGAAAAGGGATGTGGGTGAAAAATAGGTTTTCCAGTATATTATCCCCCAGCCGCCCGTTATGCAGGTAACGGAGGTCGCAGCCATACCCCAAAAAACGCTTGTGCGTTCAAGCTTTTTCGGATAAAGATAAAAATGAGAGAAAAAGAAAACAAAAACAGGCAATGACAGCGGCCATAAATGAAGGAACTCGGGCAAACTGTATTTGCACCGTATCGCAAAGCAGGAAATCGTAACTATTCCCTGAAGAGCAGGCAAAAGATCCTCACCCACCGTCATTGAAAACGCCGTGATAATGGCAAGAATATATGTGCCGAGAACTTCTTCCCCGGTAAAAACGGCAAGGCAGGCCCCGAGGAAAAGCACAAGCGTGTACCACCCCGAAACATAAAAGGGTCTGAAAATTTTCACTTTTTCTTTTATCTTATCTTTAAGCAATGTTTCATACCCCGGAAACAAACATATATTTAATAATGTAATACTATCATTCACTTGTCTTAAAGTCAACGAAGGGAAACAAATATTACAATATTGTAAACTTTGGCGAAAAAGCTTGATTTTCACGCATAAAGTGCTAAAATACGATTAGCACTCAAAGAACGAGAGTGCCAAATTGTTTTGTAATCATAATTACGGAGGTAATAGAAATGACAGTTAAGCCCCTTGCCGACAGAGTTGTTGTCAAGCTCGTTGAGATGGAAGAGACCACAGCCAGCGGTATTATCCTTGCCGCTTCCGCTCAGGAAAAGCCCCAGATTGCCGAAGTTATCGCAGTAGGCCCCGGCGGAATTGTTGACGGCAAAGAAGTTGAAATGTATGTTAAGGTCGGCGACAAAGTAATCACAAGCAAGTATTCAGGCACCGAGGTCAAGCTCAACAAAGAAGAGTTCACCATCGTTCGCCAGAGTGATATTCTTGCAATCGTAGAATAATTCGGGAGGAAACAGAAATGGCAAAACAGATTATATACGGCGAAGAAGCCCGCAAAGCTCTTCAGGCAGGCGTTGACAAGCTTGCCGACACAGTAAAAATCACCCTCGGCCCCAAGGGCAGAAACGTAGTTCTCGACAAAAAATACGGCGCTCCCCTTATCACCAATGACGGTGTTACCATCGCCAAGGAAATCGAGCTTGAGGATCCCTTTGAGAATATGGGTGCTCAGCTTGTTAAGGAAGTTTCCACAAAAACAAACGATGTTGCCGGTGACGGTACAACAACCGCAACTCTTCTTGCTCAGGCTCTTATCAGAGAAGGTATGAAGAATGTTACCGCCGGTGCAAACCCCATGGTAGTAAAGAAAGGCATGGCAAAGGCTGTTGAAGCCGTTGTTGCCGAGCTCAAAAAGAATTCCAAGCCCGTTACAGGCTCCAAGGATATAGCAAGAATAGGCACAATTTCCTCCGGTGACGAGGAAGTCGGCAAATTCATTGCAGAAGCTATGGAAAAGGTTACCGCTGACGGCGTTATCACCGTTGAGGAATCCAAAATCGCAGTTACCGAGGCAGAGGTTGTCGAGGGTATGCAGTTTGACCGCGGTTACATTTCCCCCTACATGGTAACAGATACCGACAAGATGGAAGCCGTTATTGACGACGCTTACATTCTTATCACCGACAAGAAAATTTCCAATGTTCAGGAAGTTCTTCCTCTTCTTGAGCAGACCATGAGAGCAGGCGCAAAGCTTGTTATCGTTGCTGAGGACGTTGAGGGCGAAGCTCTCTCCACCATTCTTGTCAACAAGCTCCGCGGTGTATTCACCTGCGTTTGCGTCAAAGCCCCCGGCTTCGGCGACAGAAGAAAAGAAATGCTTCAGGATATAGCAATCCTTACCGGCGGCGAAGTTATCACCGCAGAGCTCGGCCTTGAACTTAAGGACACCCAGATGGCTCAGCTCGGCAGAGCCCGCCAGGTTAAGATTTCAAAAGAAAACACCATTATCGTTGACGGTGCAGGCGACAAGAATGCCATTGCTTCACGAGTCAACATGATAAAGATGCAGATTGAAAACTCCACCTCCGATTTCGACAGAGAAAAGCTTCAGGAACGCCTTGCAAAGCTTGCCGGCGGCGTTGCCGTTATCAAGGTCGGTGCCGCTACCGAAACCGAAATGAAGGAAAAGAAGCTCCGTATCGAGGATGCACTTGCCGCAACAAAGGCAGCCGTTGAAGAAGGCTGTGTTGCAGGCGGCGGCGTTGCTCTGCTCAATGCTGTTGATGCCGTAAAGGCTCTTATTGAAAAGACCGACGATGCAGACGAAAAGACAGGCATCAAAATAGTTCTCAAAGCTCTTGAAGAGCCCGTTCGTCAGATAGCCGCAAACGCAGGCCTTGAAGGCAGCGTTATCGTAAACGCCATTATTTCCTCAAAGAAAATCGGCTACGGCTACAACTTTGCAACCGACAAATATACCGATATGTCCAAGGCCGGTATTCTTGACCCCACAAAGGTTACCCGCTCCGCTCTCCAGAACGCTGCTTCCGTTGCAGCTATGGTACTCACCACAGAGAGCCTTGTTACCGACAAGCCCGACCCCGCCGCTGACGCAGCAAATGCCGCCGCAATGGCAGCCGCTTCACAGGGCGGAATGTATTAAGTTCTGAAACATTTTCAAAAGAACTTGACAAAA
>JAZUJJ010000002.1:0-2478 GCA_045642725.1 Acutalibacteraceae bacterium | reverse complement strand
AACCATTTTACACGCTGGCTGCCGCTATCCATCGAGCCGGAAAAGTTTGGTGTTTTGGTTTCCCCTTCGCCGTCCTGTCAGTCTTCCGCCTGCCTGCCGGAGGTGCGGGCCGCCCCTCCGTCAGTCCGTCGCTCTCCCGATGGGGCGAAGCCCCATGGAAGAACACCCCATGCAATAACATTTCAAAACACATTTTTCCCATTCCCATTTTTTTCAAAGGAAACACTCTCAACCCAATTCAAAAAACACCTATATTTGCACGCTCACTTAGCCATAATGAGCAAAGTTTAACACAACGAAAGCCGCCAATCCCCTTTGGCGGCTTTCTATTTTTCATCAAAGCCCCTGCCGCCCTACAGGCTATCAATCATCTTTTGTCTTGTCTCATCGCTGACTTTGCGATAACGCGAAATAGCGACGCTTCCTTCAGTGTGGCCACTCATAGCCGAGATGTCAGAATCCCTAAAACCCGCATCATAAAGATTGCCGCAGAAATTTCGTCGCGCCATGTGGCTGCTCGCTATTTCATGCAACTGCTTCTTCGTTTCCAATCTCGTTACAGGGTCTAATATCATTACCGTATAATCAATTTCAGGAATAGCCTTGAAAACCTCTTTAATAGCATCATTATATTTCTGTTGGCTGATGAAAGGCAGCAAAGACTTTCTACTGCTGTCCCGATAGCGTTCAATGATAGTCTTCGCATCAGGATGCAAAGGTATTACCAAAAGTTTGCCGCTGCTATTCTTGGTTTTCCCTGCAACATACTGCAAGCACTCTCCACCAACAATATTTTCCTCCGTGAAGCGGTACAAGTCTCCGCATCTGCAACCCACAAGTGATTGAAACACGAAAATATCTCTCTGAACTGCCAAAGCAGGTCTATCACTCAAATCCGCTTGGAACATTATTTTTCTATCCTCCGTGCCCAAGAAATATGGAGTCCCATAAACTGATTGGTCCATATTAAAGCCAGAAAACACATCTTCCAACTTTGCTTTTTTCACCTTCACAAGCCAATGCCAAAAAGCCTTAATATACTTGATTTGAACAACAACATAATTCAGGCTTCTCGGTTCAACACCTCTTTTCAAAGAAGATTCATACCCATCATAAACCTTGACATACTTTTTCTTGGGCACAAGTTTCTTCTGCACTTTCTTTCCTTCCTTCACATCCACTTCCTCCCATAGCTTATATTCATCCAAGACAAAGCCACGGAAATCATTCAAATCCGAAGTCGTCACCTCATTCAATTTAAACCGCTTTCCAAGATACCTTTCCATCCGTTCCCACAAACCTATGCAAGTCTGATATGTCTTATGCCTCACGGGAACAATCACACCCAGTTTAAGTTGCTCATCGACATATTCACGGAACACATCGACAAAGAAACGATTCTCAAGTTTTTCCCTAATGCGCTTTTCTTCCAACTTCCGTCTTTTTTCCTCTTTATAGGATTTGATTACCCACTGCCGTTGATTCATCGCTCCATCTTCATCCTTCACTTCCTCCCATACTATATCATTGACCCAGCCATCAACAACATCCCCCGTCAAATCAACATCCACTGTTTCACTCCATTTTTCAAGAAGGTAATCTTTCAAAAGATGAAGTCGAGATGAAATCTCACGGCATTCATCATAATTTTTCTGTAACCTTTTTTCCTTTGGAAACCCTGTTTTCTCATCCCAGTTATTCGCTGCAATAAAAATTCCAGTTGAATAACGCTTTGCAAGAGAAGTGCCGCTGACAAAACGCATTTTGATTTCCACGCGTTCACTATCAGACTTCTTTCCCTGATAAATGTAATAATTTACTTTTGCCATAATGATAAATTTTTGTTTAACAATGTTTTACAAAATCCGCGAGCCTCATTTCTGAACCTCCTTTTCCCCTTCGGATTTTGTTCCACAAAGATACAAAAAACATCTCAAACTTTGTCAGTTTTTTGTCAGTTTTTTGTCAGAAAAAGCACAATTATTATATCTTGTTATAGTTTAAAGTCTACCTATAAATTTATATATTACTGAATTTCAGTATATTAAGCAAATATCAAAACAATAACAAGCGTCAAAAAACAACAATCATTCAACCCCGCTATGGGCTACCTAATCAAGCCTCAACTCGTTGAAAATCAGAGTTGAGGCTTTTTAATTGCCCGAAAAACGCCCGAACATCGTATTTGCCCGAAACGAAAAACCGCCAGCCAATCACTTGACAGACGGTTACACACATTTCACCGTTATGGAACGGCGCAGCAAAAGTACAGCTTTTTTCCATACACATCATAGAACGAATTCATGTTCATCCCTCACCTGCCACTATTAGCAAGACTAATAAGTACCTATTCAGAATTAAAGGGCAAAATGAGAGTGCTTGATGAAGAGGGAGGTTCCGACGGCAGCCAAAGCGCTGTTGGCGGCATAGAAGAGCGAGTCGGCGGACTCGTAGTCCTGCGGTCGGATCCATTTGCCC
>JAZUJJ010000001.1:0-14167 GCA_045642725.1 Acutalibacteraceae bacterium | reverse complement strand
AAATTCAGAACGTTGCTATGGTGTTGTTGCTAATGAAGAGTTTGT
The DNA here is from genome assembly GCA_045642725.1 of Acutalibacteraceae bacterium. Lineage (GTDB taxonomy): Bacteria > Bacillota > Clostridia > Oscillospirales > Acutalibacteraceae > CAG-177. The sequence continues at coordinate 14,122 of JAZUJJ010000001.1, read as the reverse complement.
TCTTGTGTGTGAGTATGGGTGTAATGGTGCTGAGCCGGAAATCATCCTATACAAACGCAGATAAATTGAACACCAAATATAACCGATAAATCCCGGCTTGTCGAGCAACAACAAGTGTACTGTTTAGTGGTTTTTACCTTGAAACTGTACTGTTTGGTGGCTCTTTCACATAAAAAAACGCACTTTTGTCTTTCAAGACAAAGTGCGTTTTTTTATTACATTCGAAATTACAAGATATACAAATAAATAAGAAAGAAAGGCAGGGTCGGATTTTGATATAATCCCGGAATTGTTTTATGCTTTACTTTTTCGTTATGTGCCGAAAGCGGCCGATACGAATTTTCCGTCACAGTTATTCATTCACACAAACACGAACTGAACAAGAACCATATAGAGCAGGGTTCCGAGGATAATGCTTACCAGCGTGTTTTTCTTCCATATATAGCTTACGGCAACGACAATCACCGAAATAAGCTCCGGCAGAAATCCGGAAATATTTTCGAATGAAACACCTTTAAGGCAATAAACAACGAGCATTCCCATTACCGCAAAGGGCAGGGATGAGCCGAGCTTTGTTATCCATGCAGGGGTTTTTGCTTTGCTGAATAAAACAAAGGGCAGAAAACGGATTGCGGCGGTAACGGCGGCCATTATGACTATTGATATTATTATCTGTTTATCTGTCATTATTCAGCCTCCGTTCCGGAACGGCAAGAAGAATGACCGTTATCGCAAGCATTGACGGAATAAGAAAGCTTTCCGCTCCGAAGAGAACGAGCATTGCGGCTGTGCACAAAACGCCCGTTACGGCGGAAAAATGATTTTTGCTCTTAAGCCACTGGTCAACAAAAACCGTGACGAAAAGGGCCGTCAGCGCAAAATCAATTCCTTTTGAATTGAAGCTGACTGCGCTGCCGAGCAGAGCGCCGAGAAAAGTTCCCGTTATCCAGTATATATGGTCAAAAACGGAAACAAGGAAGCAGTAATCCGTTCCCTTGTCGGTGCTGCACACAAGAGAATATGTTTCATCGGTAAGGGCAAATATGAGATAGGTCTTCTTTATACCGGCTGATTTGTATTTGCCGAGCATGGAAATTCCGTAAAACAAGTGTCTTGCATTGACGGCAAGCGTTGTGAGGGCGACCGTCAGAAATGAAGCTCCGCCTGTAAAAAGTCCGATTGCCGCGTATTGCATTGACCCGGCGTATATAAAAACGCTCATGGCAACGGAATAAAGAATGCTCCAGCCGTTGGCGGACATAATCACGCCGAAGCCTATGCCTAAAATGATATACCCTGCTGTAACGGGCAGGGTATTTTTGAATGCTTCAAATATTGTTGCTTTGTTTTTCATTATGCAAGTGTGGCGGCCATAACCGCTTTGATGGTGTGCATTCTGTTTTCGGCTTCATCAAAAACAATGGATTGCACTCCCTCAAAAACTTCCTCTGTAACTTCAAGGCCTTCGATGCCGAATTTTTCGAAAACATCTCTGCCGACCTGAGTTTTAAGGTCGTGATAAGCGGGGAGGCAGTGCATGAATCTGCACTGAGGGCCTGCGGCTTTCATAAGAGCGGCGTTTACCTGATAAGGCATAAGGGCGTTGATTCTCTCTGCCCAGACCTCATCGGGCTCGCCCATGGAAACCCAGACATCTGTATAAACCACATCGGCGTTTTTAACTGCCGTTTCGGGGTCTTCTATAAATTCAAGCACGGCGCCGGTTTCCTTGGCAACTGCTTCACACTCGGCGATAAGCTTGCTGTCGGGGAAATAAGCCTTGGGGGCGCAGGCAACGAAATGCATACCCATTTTTGCACAGCCGACCATAAGGGAATTGCCCATGTTGTAGCGGGCATCACCCATATAAACAAGCTTTATGCCTTCAAGCTTGCCGAAATGCTCTTTAATGGTGAGAAAATCCGCAAGTATCTGTGTGGGATGAAATTCGTTGGTAAGTCCGTTCCATACGGGTACACCTGCATATTTTGCAAGGTCTTCAACGATTTCCTGGCCGAAGCCCCTGTATTCGATACCGTCAAACATCCTGCCGAGAACTCTTGCGGTGTCGGCGATACTTTCTTTTTTGCCTATCTGTGAAGCCTTGGGGTCAAGATAAACCGGATGCATACCGAGATCGGCGGCGGCAACCTCAAAAGAACAGCGGGTTCTTGTGCTTGTTTTTTCAAATATAAGGGCAACATTCTTACCCTCGCATAATCTGTGAGCAATGCCGTTCTTTTTCTTATATTTAAGCTCGGCGGCAAGGTCAAGGAAATATTTTATTTCTTCCGGTGTGAAATCAAGGAGCTTAAGGAAATTTCTGTTTTTGAGAGTCATTTTTTACTGTTCCTTTCCGGCGCAGACCGCCTTTATGGTTTCTACGGCTTTTTCAAGCACATCAAAGGGAATGTTAAGAGCGGGGAGCAGGCGGACTTTGTCCTTTGCGGTGAGGCAGAGAACGCCTTTTTCAATGCATTTGCCTACGACCTCAGCGGCGGGGGCAGCGGTCTTTATGCCGACCATAAGTCCCATTCCGCTGACGCTTTCAACGCCCTCGGCATTTTCAAAGGAGTTGAAAATATATTCGCTCTTTTTTCGAACCTCACAGAGTAATTCTTCATCAATGCGACTCAGAACGCTGAGAGCTGCGGCACAGCTGACCGGGTTTCCGCCGAAGGTTGAGCCGTGGTCACCGAAGCCGAGAGCTCCGCTTACCTTTTGACTCATGAGGGTTGCGCCCAGAGGCAGGCCGCCGGCAAGACCCTTTGCGGTGGAAACGATATCGGGCTCAAGTCCGAAATTCATATAGGAATAGAGCTTTCCCGTTCTGCCGTTTCCCGTCTGAACCTCATCCACAATGAGCAGAATGTCATTTGCTTTGGTAAATTCGGAAATGAATGCGGCGTATTCCTTATCCATGGGAATAACTCCGCCCTCGCCCTGAATGCATTCAACCATAAGCGCGGCAACCTTGTTGTTTGCGGCCGCTTCTTCAAGCTCTGCCTTGCTGCCGGATTCAACATGAATGAAGCCGGGGGTCAGAGGTTTGAAAAGCTCGTGATAATGCTCCTGCCCCGTTGCGGAAAGAGTGGTTATCGTTCTGCCGTGGAAGCTGTTTTTAAGGGTGATTATTGTGCTGTATTCTTCACCCTTGGTGTCGCAGGCATATTTTCTTGCCGTTTTGATGGCACATTCGTTTGCCTCCGCACCGGAATTTGAAAAGAATACCTTATCCATGCCTGTTTTTTCGCAGAGCATCTGAGCAAGCTCGGCACAGGGAGAGGTATAATAAAGGTTTGATGTGTGCTGAACTTTTGAAATCTGTTCGATTACGGCCTTCTGCCACGGTTCATCACAGCTTCCGAAAGCGGTTACGCCGATTCCGGAGCCCATATCAATGTATTTCTTTCCGTTTACATCTTCAAGTATTGAACCTTTGCCCGAAACTATTTCAACGGGGAAACGCTTATATGTGTTTGCCACATAAGCCTTGTCTTTTTCAATAATACTCATATTCAACCTCTTATCAGTGTGCCTGCGCCCTCATTGGTGAGCAGCTCCATAAGAATGGAGTGAGGCACTCTTCCGTCCATTATTACAACATTTTTAACACCTTTGCCGATGGCTTCGATACAGCAATCGACCTTGGGTATCATACCGCCGGAAACAACGCCCTCGGTATAGAGTGCCTTTGCTTCGTCAACGGTGAGCTCGGGAATCAAAGTTGAAACATCATCCCTGTCGCGGAGTATGCCCGCAATATCCGTCATCATAATAAGTCTTTCGGCATTGAGGGCGCCGGCAATGTGTGCCGCGGCAGTGTCACCGTTGATATTATAGGTGTTGCCGTCCTTGTCACAGCCTAAGGTTGAGATAACGGGAATATATCCTTTTTCAAGCAGGTCGTTTACGGGCTTTATGTGAATATGGGTGATTTCGCCCACATAGCCGAGCTTTTCGTTTTTTGTTTTTGCCTGAATGAGCATTCCGTCCATTCCGGAAAGGCCTATGGCTTTGCCGCCCTTCATTTCAAGAAGGTTGACAAGGGTTTTGTTGACCTTGCCCGCAAGAACCATCTGAACTATATCAACGGTTTCTTTATCGGTAACGCGCAGGCCGTCAACAAACTCCGGTTTTTTACCGAGCTTATCCATAAGAGTGTTTATTTCGGGGCCGCCGCCGTGAACAAGCACGACCTTTACGCCGATGAGCCAGAGAAGAACGATGTCTTCCATAACCTGCTGCTTAAGGTTTTCGTTTATCATGGCATTTCCGCCGTATTTGACAACAACGGTTTTGCCCGTATATCTTTTTATGTAGGGCAATGCCTGAGTAAGAACCTCGGCACGCTCTGCATTTGAAAATTCACTGTTCATTTCAACACCTCATCAGGTACGGTAATCGCCGTTGATTTTAACATAATCGTAAGTAAGGTCACAGCCCCAGGCGGTAGCGTCGGCAGAGCCGCTGTTAAGAGAAATGAGGATGTCGATTTCTTTTTCAAGGAGAATTTCTTTTGCTTTTTCCTCGGAGAAATCCACGCCTGCTCCGTCTTTGCAGACAAGGATTTCACCCTTGCCGCTGCTGAAGGAAACATCGACCTTGTTTACATCAACATCAGCTCCGCTGTAACCGATGGCGCAGAGAACTCTGCCCCAGTTGGCATCGGCACCGAACATTGCAGCCTTGAGAAGTGAAGAACAGATAACGCTCTTGGCAACTGTTTTTGCCGTTTTTTCATCCTTTGCACCGCTGACCTTGCATTCAAGCAGCTTGGTTGCGCCTTCGCCGTCGCCGGCAATCATTCTGCAAAGGTGTACGGTAAGTGTGTTGAGCGCTTTCATAAACGCCGAGAAATCCTCGCCCTCGGCGGTGATTTCTTTATTGCCTGCCATACCGTTGGCAAGCACCGTTACCATATCGTTTGTTGAGGTGTCACCGTCAACACTTACCATATTGAAGGTGTTGCCGATGTCGCCGGAAAGAGCTTTCTGAAGCATGGCGGGAGCAATGCAGACATCGGAGGTGATGAAAACAAGCATGGTTGCCATGTTGGGGTGAATCATTCCGCTGCCCTTGGCAATGCCGCCCATACGGCAGGCCTTGCCGCCGATTTCAAACTCGACCGCAACTTCTTTTTTAACGGTGTCGGTGGTCATAATGCCCTCTGCCGCTTCGTCACTGCCGTTTTCGTTGACCGCTTTTACAAGAGCGGGTATGCCTGCGGCAATGGGAGCAATGTCAAGAGGCTGGCCGATAACTCCGGTGGAAGCAACGATTACATCTTTTGCGTTTATTCCGCAGACCTCTGCGGTAAGCTCACTCATTTTTTCGGCTATTTCAATGCCGTCGGCGTTGCAGGTGTTGGCGTTTCCGCTGTTGCAGATAATTGCCTGTGCCTTGCCGTCGGAGATATGGTCTTTTGTAACGGTGAGGGGAGCACCCTTGACAAGATTTGTGGTGTAAACCGCAGCGGCGGATGCGGGAACCTCACTGATTATGAGAGAAAGGTCTCTTTTTGTTCTGTTTTTGCGTATTCCGCAGTGTACGCCGGAAGCTTTGAATCCTTTTGCGGCACAAACGCCGCCGTCAATAAATTTCATATCGGTTTACTCCTTTCAGAGGGAAAGCCCGGTGGTTTCGTCAACGCCGAGCAGAATATTCATGTTTTGTATTGCCGCACCGGAGGCACCTTTGCCGAGGTTGTCAAAGCGTGAAACCAGCAGCAGTCTTTCTTCGTTTCCGCAGACGGTGATTTCCATATTGTCTTTGCCGGAAAATCTGTTTGCGTAAAGGAAACCGTTTTCATCCGCTTCCTTTTTGAAGGAAACAAGCCCGTCGGTATAATAATCCGCATAAGCCTTTTCGATTTTTTCAATATCCGCACCGAAAAGGGGAACGGTAACTTCCATACCCGAATAGTATGGAGCAACTATGGGGCAGAATGCCGGAGCTTTTACGAGGCCGCAGACCTTGACCATTTCCGGCAGATGCTTGTGGTTTTGTGAAAGCCCGTACATTGTGGGTGAGTCAAGAAGCTCACTTCTGCCCTCGGCTTCATAATCGGCAATCATCTTTTTCCCGCCGCCTGAATAGCCCGTAAGTGAAAAAGCGGAAAGCTGAGTGTCCGGGGCAATTATTCCCGCCTCAACAAGAGGTGCAACAAGGGAAATAAAGCCGCTGGCGTGACAGCCCGGGTTTGCAATTCGCTTTGTATTTGCGATTTTTTCTCTCAGACCCGTAAGCTCGGGAAAACCGTAAGCCCAACCATCTGCCGTTCTGTGAGCGGTGGAGGTGTCAATAACCGCAGTACCCGGATTTTCTATAAGCGAAACGGCTTCAACCGCCGCCGCGTCGGGCAAGCAGAGAAAAGCTAAGTCGCAGGAATTGAGGGCTTCTTTTCGGGCATTTATATCTTTTCTTTTTTCTTCGGAAAGGGAGATGAGCTCAATATCCTTTCTTTCGGAAAGTCGTTCTCTTATTCTCAGACCTGTTGTGCCTGCACTGCCGTCAATAAATACAACCGGCATAATATTTCACCTTACTTAATTATATATTATATGGGGGCATTATAGACCCTGAATTGCCAAAAGTCAAGAATAAATGTATAAATTATGAAAAAATATACACAATTCGGACAATTATACATCTGTTTTGCAGTTTATCAGCTCTGATATGTATATTATTACAAAGGTTGTAACGGTTATTTTTCAGCCCCCTCAGGCAAAAGATAAAATTAATGTAAAACAAAACGAAAATCCTGCCCGGGAGAAATCGGATTTCTTTTACCCGGACAGGACTTTTTGATTTATGAAAATTCATTTATTATTATCAATAAGAATTTTCAGTGCTTCTATTGCCGTTTTTATTGTTTGTGTGGTATCGTCTGCCATTTTTTCACGGGGCATACCGTGACCGGCGTTTTCCTGATTCCATACGCAGTGGAAGATTGCACCGGAATGGAGCCCTCTGACTGCGGAGACAATAAACAATGCCGAACTTTCCATTTCCGAGGCAAGACAGCCGCCCTTTATCCACGCCTGCCATTTGTTCTTAAGCTCGCAGCCGACACCCATGGAATCCGGGTCATGCTGACCGTAAAAGCTGTCCTTTGCCTGAACAACCCCTGCGTGATAAGGTACACCGAGCTTTTCGGCCGCCTGTGTAAGAGCAAGAGTGACCTTAAGGTCGGCAACGGCGGGGAACTCAACGGGCAGATATTCTTTTGATGTGCCGTCCATTCTTATTGCACCCGTGGCAATAACCGCATCTCCGGATTCAACGAAGCTCTGCATTCCTCCGCAGGTGCCGACACGGATGAAGGTGTCAACGCCGATTGCGGCAAGCTCCTCAACGCATATTGCCGCCGAGGGGGCACCGATTCCCGTTGAGGTAACGAGCACCGGTTCACCGTTAAGAAAGCCTCGGAATGTTCTGAACTCACGGTTAAACATTATTTCCTTTGCATCGTCAAGGAAAGAGGCAATAAGTTCCGTTCTGCCGGGGTCTCCGGGGATTATGGCGTATTTTGCTCCGTCCTTTTCGGTGAGCTTTATATGATACTGAGCCTCGTTCATTTTTATCCTCCTACATTCCCGAATAATACTCGGAAAGATTTTCGGTAAGGGCTTTGCATATACTTCTGAACATAAACTGCTCATATTTTATTTTGTCCGAAACGCTTACGGAATCACCGCTGGAATTCTGAACGGCGGGAAAGATTTTTTGGCCGCTTCCGCTGACACGCACGGTATCGTTTTCGGAATATCCTTTTGCAAGTATGCCGTTCATGGCATCACGCAGGTCATCACATTCTCCTCTTGTTTCGCTTATGAGATAACTGAGCAGATAAATATCCATTCCGTCGGGAATTCTGAGCATATAGCCGTTTATACGCTCGCATATCGTTTCCCAGCGTGCGGTCTTGGCGTTTTCCTCGGCAACGGTAAAGGAAACATTGTTTCCGTCTGCATCTTTTGAATAAAGGCGGTTTATTTCACCGAAAATATCCATCATATCAAGCACATCACTGCGCACGGAGTTGTTATATTCATCATAAAACGCACAGATTACGCCGAGCTTATAAGAAACGGAAAGAATGTCGTTTTTTATCGGCTCGGAAAAGCTGTCGGCGTGGGCTTTCAGCTCCTGCGCCGTTCCGGCCCATGAGGTTATCATATCAATGTTAAATTCATTGAGCAGATCGGGATAGTTTCTGTTTATGTCAAGGCGGAGGGTTATGTAATCCTCCAGAGCGCCGGCCTTTTCTCCGTCGGCTTTCTGAATATAGGAAAGAGCTTCGGAAAAGTTTTTCTTTTCCGCTTTTTCCTGCGCCTTGCGGAACCATAAAGGACCCTTCAGCACGAGATAAAGAACGGTAAGAACCACAAGAAGCGCAACAACGCCCACCGCAATAATAAGTGGCTTATTACGCAGTGCGCTCTTATTCTTATTTCCGCCTTTTTCTTTCATGTGCTGTTCCTTTTGGTTTTTGTAGTTTCTATTTTATCATAAACATTCCGTCAGTGCAATTATTAATCCGCCGATTATTGCTTCGTTTCGGAATCAAAATATTCAAGCACTCTTTCGATAAGTGACAGCTTGTTTTCACCGTGGAGCATTCTTACGGCAATATAGGGCTTGCCGTTGCCAGCGCTGACAGTGAACCGGCCGCTGAAATGTGGAGCAACGCGGTAAACCGCTTCCATATCAAGGTCGGAAACCTTAAACAGTATTCTGTCACCCTCAAGAGAAAGCTCGTATATATTGTTTTTGGCTGCCTTGGCACGGATGGAAGAAATCTTTATCAGGCCGAGTACCGCTTCCGGGGGCTCGCCGAAACGGTCAATGAGCTCGTCCGTAACATCCATGGCGTCCTCTTTTGTTCTGATGTCTGCAATTCTGCGGTATATCTGTAAACGCTGAGGAACGCTTGAAATATATTTTTCCGGTATGTGAGCGTCGATAGGAAGGTCAACAAGACATTCTTTTTCGGGCTCGGCGGTCTTTTCTCCCTTTTCCTCGCTTATGGCCTGTTCAAGAAGCTTGATATACATATCATATCCCACAGCCTCCATCTGACCGTGCTGATTTGAGCCGAGAACATTGCCTGCACCGCGAAGCTCAAGGTCACGCATGGCAATATGGAAGCCGGAACCGAATTCGGTAAATTCCCTTATGGCCTCAAGTCTTCTTTCGGCTATTTCGGAGAGCTGTTTACCTCTTGTAAAGGTGAAATATGCGCTGGCTCTTCTTGCAGAGCGGCCGACACGGCCTCTTATCTGATGAAGCTGAGCAAGACCCATTCTGTCGGCATTTTCGATTATAAGAGTGTTGACATTTGGAACATCAACACCGGTTTCGATAATGGTGGTGCAGACAAGAATATCAATTTCGCCTTCGAGCAGTCTTCGCCAGACCTCGCTGAGCTCATCCTCGGTCATTTTGCCGTGACCGACAGCCACATTGGCGTCGGGCAGATATTTCTTGATTTCAGCCGCTTTTCGCTCAATGGTTTCAACTTTGTTGTAAAGATAATAAACCTGACCGCCTCTGCGCAGCTCCTGCTCCATGGCCTGAATGAGAATATCCATATCGTGCTCGATAACATAGGTCTGAACGGGCTGTCTGTCCATGGGAGCTTCTTCGATAACGGACATATCCCTTATTCCCGTCATTGCCATGTTGAGTGTTCTGGGAATGGGCGTTGCGGTGAGGGTAAGCACATCCACTTCGGGGTAAAGGGCTTTCAGTTTTTCTTTCTGAGCAACGCCGAAACGCTGTTCCTCGTCAATTATTATAAGACCGGGGTCACGGAACTGAACATCCTTTGAAATAAGTCTGTGAGTGCCGACGACCACATCAACGGAGCCTCTTTTTACTCCGAGCAGGGTTCTTTCAATATCTTTTTTGGAGCAGAAACGGGAAAGCATACCTATTTCCACGGGGAAGCCGTCAAAACGCTTCAGAATTGTCTGATAATGCTGTAAGGCAAGTATGGTGGTGGGAACGAGAATTGCCGCTTGCTTGCCGTCGGCAACGCATTTGAAAACCGCTCTTAAAGCGACCTCGGTCTTTCCGAAGCCTACATCGCCGCAGAGGAGTCTGTCCATGGGGTACGGGTTTTCCATATCACGCTTGATTTCACGAATACAGCGGAGCTGGTCTTCGGTTTCGCTGAATTCAAATCTGCGTTCGAAATCGCTCTGCATATCTATGTCGGGTGAAAAAGCGTGACCTTTTGCTTTCAGGCGTTTTGAATAAAGCTCTATAAGCTCCTTTGCCATGCTCTTGACGGAGGATTTGACTTTTGAACGGGTCTTTTGCCAGTCTGTTCCGCCCAGCTTGTTGAGCTTTATGGTTTTTTCTTCGCTTGTGGCTCCGATATATTTTGAAACCTGGTCAAGCTGTGTGACAGGCACATAAAGGATGTCGCCTTTGTCATAGCGGATTTTAATATAGTCCTTTGTTGTTCCCGAGGCTTCAAGGGTCGTTATGCCCTCAAAGATACCGATACCGTGAGCGGAGTGAACAACATATTCGCCTCTGTGAAGCTCGGTAAGACTGTTGAAGGCATTTTTGCTTGTTTTTCTTGCTTTTTTTGCCCTGACCTTTGACTGTGAACGGTAGGTGAATACCGTTGCACCGATGCCGGGGTATTCAAGTCCGTAGGAAAGTCCTCCGGGCAGAACGGTTACTTTTCCCTCGGCAAATTTTGAAGGGGGAGCGGGGTAATAATTACAGCTTATGCCCTGCATTTCAAGGTCCTGCGAAAGAACCTCTGCCGCTTTCGGAGTTCCGGCAAGAACAACGCAGAGGCTTCCGGGCCTTGAAAGCCTGCCGTTTATATCTTCGGTTATGGCTTCAAGAGAGCCGTTCCAGGGAACAAGCTGCTTTGCGGAAAAGCTGATAAGCTCTTTTACGCCCGTGTCAAAGCTGCCGCGGGGCAGATTGTCAAGGTAAATTGCACCGTAATCGTTGTAAATTTTATAAAGCTCGTGAATTTCAAGGCCGTATCTTTCAAGGCCGCGGCAAAGAACGCCGTCGGTGAAAAGGCCCTTGACCGTTTCCTGCTGAAGCTTGACGGCGGAGTTGAATTTATCTCTTACCGCGAAGCTTTCACAGACAAAAAGCATACAATCGGGGCCGTAGTCAAATATGCCGCAGGAATCGGGATAAAGCAAAGGCAGATATTTGTCTGCGCTGGCAACCTTTACACCGTCTTTTATTTTTGTGATGTCGGAGGCCAGCATTTTGAAGCCTTCGCCGCGGATTCGCTTATCCTTAATGTGTTTTTCAATGAGCGCAATAAGCGCGTCATCACTTATCAAAGCTTCCTTTGACGGAGTGATGCGAACCTCGTCAAGCAGTTCAAGTCTTCTCTGACTGTCAAGGTCAAAAGAAAAGACGGAATCAACATTGTCGCCCCAGAATTCTATTCTGCAGGGATTTTTTGCTTCGGGAGGGAAAAAATCGAGAATGCCGCCTCTGACGGCAAACTGGCCGGGACCGTCAATCTGGTCGCAGTAGGAATAGCCGCTGTTCAGAAGGGTCTGAGCCAGCTCCTTGATGTCGTATTCTTCGCCTGCCTCAATGCTCAGGGAATTTGCCATAAGCTTTTCCGGCGGAATCGTAAGCTGCATGGCCGCCTCTGCGGAAAGCACGACTGCGTCGTAGTTTCCGGTTAGCATTCTGTCGAGAACCTTCAGACGCTCATGCTCATATTCTCTTGAAACCGTTTCCTCCATGCGGTAGGAAAGGTCTCTTGCAGGGAATACATAGGCATTGAGGCCGAAGCCTTCAAGGTCACTGCGCAGACGGGTCGCCTGAGCTTCGTCGGGGGCAAGAACTATGGCCTTGCGGTTGAAGCCTTCACATAAAGCCGAAATAACATGGGCTTTGTGAATAAGGGCAAGACCGGTCACGCCCAAAGGCAGGCGTTTCTTGTGTATCGCCTGAGCCAAAGAGCGGAATTCGGGTATTTTTTTTGCAATTTCAGTATAGCAGCTCATACAGTAACTCCGATTCGGGCAAGTGCTTCTTTAAGTATCTCAATATCGCCGTGGGAATAGCAGTGGCCGTCCATTCCGGCGGCTTTTCCGCCCTCAATGTTGGCGGGTACATCGTCGATGAAATAACATTCCTCGGGCTTGAGGTTGAACTTTGTGAAAAGCTTTTCGTAGATTTCGGGTTCGGGCTTTATCAACTTGTAATCGGAGGAAATAAGATAACCGTCAAAAAGTGAAAGAGCGGGAATATTGTCTTTGTTTTCATAAAAATCCATAGAAGCGTTTGAAAGCAGATAAATGCCGTAGCCCTTTGCTTTCAGGGCTTTGATAAAATCATACATTTTCGGAAACGGCTTCATATACGGATATAGATTGAAGGTCATTTCCCTTACCTTTTCATAAGCACGGGCGGGTATTTTATCCCCGGCAATCCTCATAATGTCCTCGGAGGTTACCGTTCCTCTGTCGCGCTCTGCCCAGAGCTTGTTTCTGAAAATCTCTTTGAGGGCAATGTCTGCCGCTTCCTTGTCAAAAAGGCCGTAGAGAGTTTTTTCGGGATTGTAGTCTATGAGCACGCCGCCCATATCAAAAATTATGTTTTTTATCATTTTATTTTCTCCGCAAACAAGCTTTTGCCCTCACCAATGAATGGGAGGGCTGTAAAAAGCTTTTTTATTTTAGTCTTTTATATAATACCACCGAAAAGCGGTGCCGTCAACGGTTAAAAATGGGATTTTCCGCAAACGCAGTATGAAGTGATACCGAAGATTTTGCAGAAGAATGAGAAAATATTACAGAAAAGCTTCACAAGGGGATTTTCAGAGTGACACATACAGTTATCATCAAGAGCAGGGTATGAGGGCTCCTTTACCTCCGAGCCGGGGTTGAGCTTTGAAACCTCATTTGAAGTAAAAAGACCGTCTTCGGAATATCTTACGAATTTTATCTTATCCTGTGTGAACTGAATGAAGTCCACCGTGAGGGCACTTGTGGATGTTGCGGAATCCGTGTTGCTTGAATTTCCGACATAACCGCAGTTGGTGTAGGTGAAATTAAGTGTTTCTTCGGTGTAGCAGTCTTCACCTGCTTTGTCGGCAAGGGGAATTCTGATTGTGTCGCCTGCTTTGAGAAAATTGACGGAGCCGCCGATATAATCGTCATATTTGCCGGAGTGGTTGTGACCGTAAACAAAAATTATATCGAGCTTTCCGGCTTTTTCATTGAGAACATTGAATATGTAAGAGGAATACATATTGTCGCTGTAGCTGTTTCTGTTTGTGTGGTGAAGGGGAACATGAGTGATAACGATAACGGGTCTGAAATCACCGCCGGTTATCATATTGTCAAGCTTGCTTTCAATATCGGCGGCAAGAGCTTTTACGGTTTCATCGCTTCTTGTGCTCTGTTTCCAGGGGAAATCGTCTTCGTTTATTACATAGAGACAGAAAGCACCCATATCATAAAATCCGGTTTCCGCAAATTCTTTTTTCGGGTTGTCATGGTTGCCCTGAATGCAGACTATTGATTCGGGAACGGCTTCGGGATAAAGGCTGAGAACCTTGTTTCTTATCCGTCCGATACCGGGCACGGCGTTATCGAAGAGGACCATGGAATAATCTCCGCCGATAAGCACTGAGGCGGGGGGTATCAAGGCCGTTTTTTTCGGCGAGGGTCAGTATGTTTCCGAAACGGTCAAAGGCGTCTGTGCCCCACTGCTGAAAATCCGAGGCGGTGACAACCGTTGCGTAGGCTTCCGGGTCAAAGGAGTTTTTTTCCTGCGCGAAGCCGCAAAGCGAAGCACCGGAAATCAGAAGTAAAGCAAGCAGAAGGCTTATAAGTTTGGTTGCTGTCTTTTTCATAATATCAACTCCGTCAGATTTATGAAATCATTATAATCTTCGGAGTGAAAGAATACAAGCGGCATTTTATTTTTTATATTGAAAATAACATATTACTGTGCTATATTTAACTATATATATGCTGAAAAGGGAGAAAATTATGGCTAAGAAGAAAAAAACAGCTTATTCACCTCTCGTTATCCTGCCCGGTATCAATCATTCCCCGTCGGGTATTTTTGACTCAAAGGGCAATCCCGTATATAACAGCAAGGG